>DASUXT010000189.1:0-4849 GCA_036377775.1 Gemmatimonadaceae bacterium
TCGGCTTCTGGCGGATGATCCGCAAGCGCGCCGGCTGGCTGAGCGCGCTGTTCATCGGCGAGATGTTCACCGCCACGGCGCTCGGCGTGTACCAGAAGGAAATCGATTCTGCCACCGTGCTGGCGCTCTTCCTCCCGCTCATCGTGAGCTCCGGCGGGAACTCCGGCTCGCAGGGCACGTCGCTCATCATCCGCGCCCTCGCGCTGCGCGAGGTATCGCTGCGCGACTGGTGGCGGGTGGCGGGCCGCGAGATCATGACCGGCGTGACGCTCGGCGTCATCCTCGCCGTGATCGGATTCTTCCGGATCGAGCTGTGGCAGACGATGGCCGAGCACGGCTGGACCGTGTTCAACATGAACGTCGGACATGATTACAGCTGCGTGTCGGAAGGCGTCGGCCACGTCATGCGCTGTGGGGTGGTGAGCCCGCACCTCGTCGCGCTCACCGTGGCGCTGTCGCTCGTCGGTGTGGTGACGTTCGGCACGCTGGCCGGTGCGATGCTCCCGTTCGTCATGCGACGGCTCGGCTTCGACCCGGCGAGCGCGTCGGCGCCGTTCATCGCCACCTTCGTGGACGTGACGGGCCTCATCATCTACTTCAACGTCGCGCTGCACCTGCTGCTGCGCTGAGGCATGCCCACCATCCCTGCTGACTCCGACGCGCGATCACCGCACCTGGCTCGCGCATCGGCGCTGGTGCTGTTCAGCGCCTGCTGCTTCGGCTCCATCCCGATCCTCACCACCCTCGCCATCGGCGGCGGCGCGCGGCTGGCGGACGTGCTGGCGTGGCGGTACCTGATCGCCGCGGTGCTGCTGGTCGTCGTGAGCGGCGGGCTCGCCCAGGTGAAGCGGCCGTCGTCGCGCGCGGTGCCGCTCCTCGTGCTCGCCGGCGGCGGCCAGGCGGCGATCGCGTTCGTCAGCCTCTCGGCGCTTCGTTACATCCCGGCGGCGATGCTGACCTTCCTCTTCTACACGTATCCAGCGTGGGTCGCGGTCATCGCGGCGGCACGGGGCTCGGAGCGCATCACGCGCGGTCGCGCCATCGCGCTCGTGCTGTCGCTCGCCGGCATCGCGCTCATGGTAGGCCTCCCCGGCATGGGGACGCTGCACCCGCTCGGCGTGCTGCTCGCGCTGGCCTCGGCGCTGATGTACGCGGCGTACATCCCCCTGATCGACCACCTGGGCCGCGACCTGCCGCCGGCGGTGACGTCGGTCTACGCGTCGGCGGGGGCGGCGGTGATCCTCGTCGTCGTGGCGTTCGCGCAGGGTGGCCTCGGCGTGCACTTCACGCCGCTGGCGTGGGGCTCGATCGCCACGATGGCGGTAGTGAGCACGGTGCTCGCGTTCATCGCCTTCCTGCGCGGCCTCGCCGTCATCGGCCCGGTGCGCACGGCGATCGTGAGCACGATCGAGCCGTTCTGGACGGCCCTGCTCGGCGCGCTGGTGCTGCGCCAGGCACTGGGGCCGCGCACGCTGCTCGGCGGCGTCTGCATCGCGGGCGCGGTAGTGCTGCTGCAGCTCGGGCATGGGCGGGAGGCGACGCCGGAGCCGGTATAATACAGCTGCAGTACGACGTACCTCGTACCGCGTACTTCGACCCAGGGGGATGCCCGGTACAATGCATCTCCGGCTCGTGCGCCGGACGGTTCCGCACCGGAGCCAGCGGTACATTGGAGAGGGTCGGGTGTCGGTCCCCGTACGAAGTGCCAGGTACGAAGTACTTCACTTGCAGTTCACGAAACCACGCGGAGCCACATGGAGTCACTGCATTTGACCATCGAGGGCATGACCTGCTCGCACTGCGTGCGGGCAGTGGAAGGACGCCTCAAGAAGACGCCAGGCGTGGAAGTCCAGGGCGTGCAGATCGGCTCGGCCGACCTGCGCTACGATCCGGCGCGCACGAACGTGGACGACATCGCCGAGGCGATCGCGGACGAGGGGTACACCGCGTACAAGGATTGACGGCCGAGTCCGGCAGAGTGGTATCCCACCTGCATTGCTGATCGGGTTCGAGGGCGCGCATCCCACCCTTTCGCGCGCCGGTACAGCAACCGGAGTCGATCATCATGATTCGTTCAGTCCGCTTCATTCCCGCGCTCGCGGTCCTCGTGGCCTCGAGCGCGTGTGCGTCGCTCAACAAGAAGGAGCAGGGCGCCATCATCGGCGCAGGCACCGGTGCGGTGGTCGGCGGCGTGGTTGGCAACGCGACCGGCTCCACGGCGCGTGGCGCGATCATCGGGGCCGCCGTCGGCGGCACCGCGGGCGCCATCATCGGCCACCAGATGGACCAGCAGGCAAAGGAGATCAAGCAGAACGTTCCCGGCGCGGTGGTGCAGCGCGTCGGTGAGGGCCTCGCGGTGACCTTCGACTCCGGCCTCCTGTTCGACTACGACTCCGACGTCCTGCGCGCCGAGGCGAAGCAGAACCTGGCGTCACTCGCGTCGAGCCTCGACAAGTATCCCGACACCAACATCCTCGTCGTCGGCCACACCGACAGCGTGGGGACCGACGCCTACAATCTGTCGCTCTCCGAGCGGCGAGCGGCGGCAGCGGTGAACTACCTCGTGAGCCAGGGCGTGGATCGGGCGCGCATCCGCTCGGCCGGCCGCGGCGAGACGGAGCCGGTGGCTTCGAACTCCACCTCGGAAGGCCGCCAGCAGAATCGGCGCGTGGAAGTGGCGATCTATGCGAACGACAAGCTGAAGGCGCAGGCGTCGTCGGGGAGCAACTGAGGACTGAGGTCTGACGGTCTGACTCGCTCGGCGGCTTCGCCGCCTGCTCGTCGGACACGCTCGCGCGCCTTCGGCGCGCTGCTCGTCGGACGGTCACTGCAACGGCACACCGGACTGGGTCTGGTGTGCCGTTCGCAGTCAGACCGTCAGACCGTCAGACCGTCAGACCGTCAGGCCGTCAGACGAGCGCGGGCGCCGCAGGCGCCGCGCGGGTCCGACTCTCAGTCGGCCGGATCCCCACGATCCCCTGCTCCAGCCACTCGTGCTCCCCCTTCAGCACGTGCGGCGCGACCTTGTACGACATCCCGTCATTCGGCCCGTAGAATCGGCGGAAGTTCTGCTTGATGCGCTGCCGAGCCTCGCGACAGAAGAGATCCGCAAGCTCGGTTGCCTCGTCGTTCCCCTGCTTCGCCAGCATCCGGGCGCGCACGCACACCGCCGTCATCGCGAACAGGTCGGCGCCGATGTCCACACCGCGGAAAAGCACCATCTGCCGCCGCTCGAGCTTCGGGCCGAAGCGCACCATCGCGTGGAACAGCATGCGGCCCAGGTGACGCGTGTGGCGCTCCGCCCACCGCAGGTGCCTGCCGAGCTTCCCGAACTCTCCGTATGCCGTCGGGACCTCGCCGCGACCGAACCACCGCGCGAGGTACCAGCCCGGATAGAACTTCATCACGCGGCCCAGCGCGGAGACCTTCTCCTTGCCCGACGACTCCTTGTCCACGAGCGCGAACGCCGTCTTGAAGTGATGGTCGACCGCCTCGCGCGCGATGAAGAGGCGCATCACCTCCGACGTCCCCTCGAAGATCAGGTTGATGCGGAAGTCGCGCATGGCGCGCTCCACCGGAATCCCGAGCTCGCCACGCCCACGCAGTGAATCCGCCGTCTCGTAGCCGCGGCCGCCGCGGATCTGCAGCGTGTCGTCCACGATGCGCCAGCCGGTCTCGGTATTCCACATCTTCGCGATCGCCGCCTCGAGGCGGATGTCGTAGTGCCCGCGCTCCGACAGCGCCACCGTGAGCTCGGCAACCGACTCCATGGCGAAGGTGTTCGCCGCCATGTTGGCGATCTTCTGCGCGATCGCCTCGTGCTTGCCGATCGGCACGCCCCACTGCACGCGCTCGTTTGCCCAGTGGCGCACCACCTGGAGCATGGCCTTCCCGCTGCCGGCGCAGCTCGCGGGGAGGGTGAGTCGGCCGGTGTTGAGCGTGATCAGCGCCAGCTTGAGCCCCTTCCCTTCGCCCCAGATGATGTTCTCGCTCGGCACGCGCACGTTCGTGAAGCTCACGACGCCGTTCTCGATCGCCTTGAGCCCCATGAACCGGCAGCGGTGCTCCACCTTCACACCCGGCATGCTCGTCTCGACGATGAACGCCGTGATCTGCTTCCGCGCCTTGCCATTCACCATCACGTCCGGCGTGCGCGCCATCACCACCAGCAGGTCGGCGCGCGTGCCATTGGTGCACCACAGCTTCTCCCCGTTCAGGATCCAGCTCTTCCCGTCCTCGCTCGGCGTGGCGCTCGTGCGCAGGTTCGCCGGATCGGAGCCGGCGTCCACCTCGGTGAGCGCGAAGGCGGAGATCGCGCCCTTCGCCAGGCGCGGGAAGTACTTCCGCTTCTGCGCCTCCGTGCCGAACAGCTTGAGCGGCTGCGGCAGCCCGATGGACTGGTGCGCCGACAGCAGCGCGGTGAGCGAGCCGTCCTTGCTCGTGACCATGGCGATGGCGCGGGTATAGCTCGCGTAGCTCAGCCCGAGCCCGCCGTACTCCACGGGGATCTTGATCCCGAACGCTCCCATTTCGCGGAGCTCCTGCACGTACTCCTCGGGGATCTCGCCCGTGCGGTCGATCATGTCCGAATCCACGCGCTCCAGGAAGTCGCGCAGCTTCGCGAAGAAGGGCGCGGCACGCGCGGCTTCCTCGGGATCCTCCTTCACCGGGTGCGGATGGATCAGGTCGAGGCGGAAGCGGCCGAGAAACAGCTCGCGCACGAAGCTCGGTCCGGTCCATTCGCTCTCGCGCGCCGCTTCGGCGACGTCACGGGCTTCCTTCTCGCTGGCGAGACCTGCGGACGACTCGGTCATGACACGCTCGGCGTTGGGATTTCGCGGAAGATACC
>DASUXT010000190.1:0-4468 GCA_036377775.1 Gemmatimonadaceae bacterium
TGACCTCCACGATGTCAACGTGGCGCTCTAACCAACTGAGCTAACCGCCCGGCGATCAGAGCGGGAAACGGGACTCGAACCCGCGACCCCAACCTTGGCAAGGTTGTGCTCTACCAACTGAGCTATTCCCGCAAACAACTGTGTATTTCGGCCGCCCAGGTGGAGGTGAGGGGAATCGAACCCCTGACCTCTTGAATGCCATTCAAGCGCTCTCCCAACTGAGCTACACCCCCGGGGTCCTTCCAGGTCGTCGTCGAGGGCGCCGAGGCTGAAGTCAGCCCGATGGCACACGGAACGAACGTTCCCGGCAGGAACCACGAGATATAGCCGTGGGTATATCCGATGTCAAGAAATCAGGGCTGGCGGAATGGCAGTAGGCCGGTATTTTGCACGGCGTCGAGACCCGCGGTCTCGAGCAACCACAGCCTCGGTTCCGCGCCGATCGTGAAACACGGCGCCTACGGCTGGATTCATTCACAGTAGCCACGCGACGCCATCGCTCGGCCGTCAGCATGACGGACGGCGCACGATCAACCGGAAGTCGCAGCTCATAGATGCCTACTCTCACGCGTAGTACCTGTTCGAGGCACTCATGACCGAAGTCAAGAAGCCACGTCGCCGCCGCGCGGCCCCTGCGGGGATCGCTCCCAACGAGCCCGAGCGCGACATCCTGGACCAGTACCTCTACGAGGTCTCCACCTATCCCCTCCTCAAGGGGACGGAGGAAATCGACATCGCGCGGAAGATCCGCGCCGGTGACCAGGATGCGCTCCAGGAGCTCGTGAAGCGCAACCTGCGCTTCGTCATCTCCGTCGCCAAGAAGTACCAGAACCGCGGCCTCCCGCTCATCGATCTCATCGGCGAGGGGAACGTCGGCCTGCTCACCGCCGCGCGGAAGTTCGATCCCGACCAGGGGGTGAAGTTCATCTCCTACGCCGTGTGGTGGATCCGCCAGGCCATCCTCTCCGCCCTCGCGCGGCAGGGGCGCACCGTGCGCGTGCCGCTCAACCGCACCGCCGACCTCTCGCGCATCATCAAGGCGAGCGAGATCCTGCGCCAGAAGCTCAACCGCGAGCCGAGCCCCGAGGAGCTGAGCCAGCTCACCGGGCTGTCGGTGGACGTGGTGCAGTCGCTCGCCGCGCTCAACACGAGCGACGTGCGCCTCGATGCGCCGATGGACCCCGAAGGCGATCGCTCGCTCATCGAACGCTTCGTGGCCGACGAGATGCCCGACACGGAAGAGGAGGCGATGAACCGCTTCCTCACCGACGAGATCGAGCAGGCACTCGGCACCCTGCCGCCGCGTGACGCCAAGGTGCTGCGCCTCTACTTCGGCCTCGAAGGCGGCCGCGAGCACACGCTCGAGGAGATCGGCTCGATGCTCGGCGTCACCCGCGAGCGCGTTCGTCAGCTGCGTGACCGCGCGCTCAAGCGGCTGCGCGAGGGCGACGTCGGCCGGGCGCTGGGGAGCTTCGCGGCTTGAACTGACGACTGACCGAGGGTCCGAGGGTCCGAGGGACCGGAGGACCGGAGGACCGAGGTACTTGGAATGCAGGGCGGCTCTACGAGCCGCCCTGCTTTTCGTTTGCGGAACAGCGCACGCCGAGTCCGCAAGATCTGGCATCCCGTCCGCCCGCGCATCACGTTTCTGATGTCGGCGGCGGCTCGCCGTTCCGGTTCACGGTTCACCGTTCACGGTTAACGGTCAGTTGATCCAGCTCAAGAACGTCTACAAGTCCTTCGGCCCCAAGCACGTCCTCGAGGGGTTCACCCTCGACGTGCCCGAGGGCGAGACGATGGTCATCATCGGCTATTCCGGCACCGGAAAGTCGGTGGCGATCAAGCACATCGTCGGGCTGCTCGAGCCGGATGCCGGCGAGGTCTGGGTGGACGGGCTCAACGTGCCCGAGCTGCCGCGCCGCGAGCTCTATGCGCTGCGGTCGCGCATCGGCTACGTGTTCCAGTTCGCGGCGCTGTTCGACTCGTTCACCATTGGCGAGAACGTCGCCATGGGGCTGCGCAAGCAGGGCGACCTCAGCGACCGCGAGATCCTCCAGCGGGTGGACGAGGCGCTGGACCTCGTCGACCTGCCGGGCGTGAACGACCGCTTCCCCGCCGAGCTGTCGGGCGGCATGCGCAAGCGCGTGGGCATCGCGCGCGCCATCGCGCTGCGCCCCAAGTACATCCTGTACGACGAGCCCACCACCGGGCTCGACCCCGTCACGAGCGCCGTGATCGACCAGCTCATGGTGCGCATGCGCGAGAAGCTGCACGTCACCGGCGTGGTGATCACGCACGACATGCGCAGCGCCTACACGGTGGGCACGCGCATCGCCATGCTCTACCAGGGGCGCGTGCGCTGGGAGGGCACCACCGAGGAGATCCACAACACCACCGATCCCGTGGTGCGGCAGTTCATCGAGGGGCGTCCGACGGAGGATGGCGGCGTGCCCGCCATCGCTGCCGCGGCGCCCTGACCGCGACATGACCCGCGCCCGCGCGCAGCGGGAGACGTCCGCTGGTGGCATCGTGTTCCGGCTGGAAGACGGTACGCCGCTCTTCCTGCTCATCCGCGACAGCTACGGGAATTGGGGATTCCCCAAGGGTCACCTCGAGCGTGACGAGAGTGCCGAGGACGCCGCGCTGCGCGAGGTGCGCGAGGAGACCGGACTTCATGAGCTCGCGTCGTGCGGACTCATCGACACCATCGACTGGTACTTCCGCTTCCGCGGCCGGCTGATCCACAAGTCCTGCCACTTCTATCTCATGGAGACCTCGGAGTCGGCCACCGCGCCGCAGCAGGCCGAGGGGATCACCGCCTGCCAGTGGGTGACGTATGGCGAGGCGCACGAGGCAGTCTCCTACGCCAACGCACGTGAAGTGCTGCGGCGCGCGCGGGAGATGATCGGCGCGAGGGAGCGAACGTGAGCGTGGCGTCACGGAACGGTGCCGTCACGGTGCGGCGCGTGGCCACGCCGCTGCCGGTGGTCGTGCTGCACACCTCGCGGGATCGCGCCCGCTCGCTCATGCGCGCGGCCTTCCCGCGCCGCCGCGCGCGCCTCCTGCTCGCGCGCACTCCCGCCGAGCTGGAAGCGAGCTTCCGCGCCGAGCTCGTGGATGCGGCCATCGTCGATCTCGCGTCGGCAGGGGACGACACCTGGCGTGCGGCCGGCCTGGCGATCGAGTTCCCGAGCGTGCCCTTCTTCGGCCTGCTCGCCTTGCGCGCCGTGGAGGCGCCGACGCTCGCGCAGTGCGTGACCCTCGACTTCGCCGATGTGCTCGTCGAATCGGTGGACGACGCCGTCTGTCGCGACGTGGTGCTGCGCAGTGGCTTCTCGGCCCGGTTCGCCAGTGCGCTGCATGACCCGCCAGCGCCGCTGGCGCTCGACACCGAGCTCCAGCGTGCGGCGTGGCGCGGCATCGTGGCCTGGGCGGGGCGTCCGGTGCGCACGCAGCTGCTCGCCGGTGCGCTCGGCGTGACGCGTGAACATCTCAGCCGCACCTTCGCCGCCGACGAGTCGCCCAACCTGAAGCGCGTGATCGACCTCGTGCGACTCATCGCTGCCGCGGAGCTGGCGAAGAATCCGGGCTATGACGTGCGCGACGTGGCTGCCGTGCTCGACTTCGCGAGCTCATCGCACCTGTCGAGCACGGCGCAGCGGGTGGTGGGAACGAAGCCGGCGTCGTTGTCGCGCCTCAGGGCGGTGGACCTCGTGGACCGCTTCACGCGGGGACATCGGCGGAGCCGCGGCTGACGGAGGTCCGCTCTGCCTCGTCGGCAATCTGGCGGTCGAGGTATACCACGTAGCCGGTCAACAGGCGCGATGCGAGCGATGAGCGGGCGGTAAGCTCGGTGTACGAGCCCGCCGGGATGAGATCGGCGTGTCGTGCGGCGGCCAGGTGCGACTCGAGGCGGAGCAGGGCGCGCTTGGCAGAGAGATATGACTCGCGCTGTTCCAGACTCGTGGGCCGCGCATAGCCATCGGCGATGTGGCCGCTCACGGCGAGGGCCGTCTCCATGAGCGTATCGGAGACGACACGAGTCTCGCGGCGGACCCCGGGGCGCACCGCCCGGATGACGTCGCCGGCCAGGGCGACGCTCTCCTGCCAGACCCGAAGCTCCCGGACGCCGGAGGACATGGCGCGGATGGTAGCGACAGGCGGGGGGAATCCGGCATCGGAGGGGTGCGCACGACATCCGATTCACCCTCGCGCATGGCTCGTGCGGGAGAGCCGGCGCCAGTTGCTTCCGGGAAGGCCTTGTGATAATTTTCACAAGCTGAACAGCACCCTCCACCAGCAGCTCTTTCCGACCCCACGCATGGCTACCGAGACCACGCTCCGCCCCGGCGAGATCAAGGACATTCTGCTCCGTGAGATCGAAGCCGCCGACCTCCACGAGCTCGACGTCGAGGAAGTCGGTTCCGTCCTCGAAGTGAAGGACGGTATCGCTCGCATCTACGGCCTT
>DASUXT010000191.1:0-105949 GCA_036377775.1 Gemmatimonadaceae bacterium
CTCGCCGTTCGACGCGGGCACCGCGTACATGACGTACGACGGCTACAAGTGGAGCGACTGGGCGCCGCACATCTATAGAACCACCGATTACGGGCGCTCGTGGACGCCACTCGTCAACGGCATCCGCGCCGGCGACCAGGCACGCGTCGTGCGCGCCGATCCGGCGCGGAAGGGACTCCTCTTCGCCGGCACGGAGACGGGCGCGTACCTCTCGGTCGACGACGGTGCGCACTGGGAGAGCCTGCAGGCGAACCTGCCCCCCGTGCCGGTCACCGACCTCGCCGTGCGTCACGGCGACCTGATCGCCTCCACCGAGGGCCGCGCCTTCTGGATCCTCGACGACGTGAGCCCGCTGGAGCAGGGGGCGGAGAAGGTGGCGGCGGGTGAGACGAAGCTGTTCGCGCCGCGCGATGCCTTCCTCACGGAGTGGGGCGGCGCACGCGGCGGCGCGGTGGGCGCCAATCCGCCGAGTGGCGCCATCATCTACTACCACCTCGCGAAGGGCACCGACTCCACCGCGGTGAAGCTCGAGATCCTCGACGCGGCGAACAGTGTCATCCGCACGCTGCAGAGCAAGCCGAAGCCGGGTGAAACGGCGATTCCGGGGACGCCGGGGCTCCAGCGCGCGAGCTGGGACCTGCGCACCGACGCGCTCAAGGCGCCGAAGGGGCTGTCGTTCTTCGGATCGACGAGCGGCTACCTCGTCGCACCCGGCCGGTACACGGTGCGGCTCGTCGTCGCGGGAAAGAGCTATACTGCGCCGTTCACGGTGAAGCAGGACCCGCGCGTGACGCTCACCGATGCGCAGGTGGCGGAGGAGCAACGGGTGATGCGTACGATCCACGGCCGCGTCGCCGCGATCTTCCGCGATGCGAAGCGCCTCGACGACGTGCGCGACCAGGTGAAGGCGATCGTCGCCCACGCCGCCGACCTGCCGAAGAGCGACAGCGTCTCCGCCGCCGGCAAGCAACTCGCGGCGCGGCTGGATTCCATGAGCGTGCTGCTCGTGCAGCCGAAGCACACCAACGGGCAGGACATCATCAACTTCCCGAACGGCGTGGTGGACCAGTGGGCATACCTGGCGGGGCAGGTGGACGGGTCGTACATGCCGGTGACGACGGGCGTGACGAAGCGGCTGGCTGATCTCGAGTCGCAATGGAGCGCGGTGCAGGCGCGAATCGACTCATTGCTCGGCCCGCAGGTGGCGGGGTTCAATGCGCTGCTTGGGGGAAGGGCGGGAGTGATCGTTCCTGACCGGAACAGCACAAGTGCACGTACTTCGTACTGACGTACCGCACCGCAACAGGACAAAGGCGAGTACTTCGTATCTACGTACCGCGTATCGAGACCCGGCGGGACGCCCCAACAATGCGGGGCCGTTAGCGGACCTTCGGTCCATCGGTCCTCCCTCACTGTCGGTACATTGGGAGGGCCAGACTCCTGGGTCTTTGTACGAAGTACGTGCTACGAAGTACTCGCCTTTGTCCACGCTCTTCCGAATGCGCATCCTCGTCCTCAACGTCGGCTCCTCGACGATCAAGTTCCAGCTCATCGACACCGACGGCGCGGCGATCGCCGCCGCCAGCGACAGGCGCCTCGCGCGCGGAGTGATCGAGCGCATCGGCGGGGAGGCGATCGTCGCGCTCGAGGCCACCGGCAGGGAGCCGGTGAAGTCGGCCGTGCCGCTCCGCGACCACGCGGCGGCCGTCGAGTACCTCATCGCCTGGCTCGTGAGCGAGGAGTCGGGGGTGCCGATCTCGCGCGTCGGCGAGATCGAGGCGGTGGGGCACCGCGTGGTGCACGGGGGTGAGCGCTTCCAGCACTCGATCCTCGTCGACGACAAGGTGCGTCGCGGGCTGGAGGACCTGATCGAGATTGCGCCGCTGCACAACCCGAGCAACCTGCGTGGCATCGCCGCCGCGCGGGCCGTGCTCGGCCCGGACGTGCCGCAGGTCGCGGTGTTCGACACCGCGTTCCACCACAGCCTTCCGGAGACGGCCTACCTCTACGCCATTCCGTACCAGCTCTATCGCCGCTACGGCGTGCGGCGCTACGGCTTCCACGGCACGTCGCATCGCTACGTGGCGTACCGCTACCGCCAGCTCACCGGCCGCACTCGCGAGCAGACGAAGATCATCACCTTCCACCTCGGCAATGGCGCGTCGGCGTGCGCCATCGTCGGCGGACAATCCGTGGACACGTCCATGGGATTCACGCCGCTCGAGGGGCTCGTGATGGGCACCCGCTCCGGCGACGTGGATCCGGCGATCCTCGACTACGTCGGCGCCAAGGAGGGGATGAGCATCCGCGAGCTCGACGTGATGCTCAACAAGCAGTCCGGCCTGCTCGGCATCTCCGGGCTCACCGCCGACATGCGCGAGCTGATGGCGGAGGCGGAAGAGAAGGGGGACCGCCGCGCGCGGCTGGCGATCGAGATCTTCTGCCAGCGGGTGAAGAAGTACCTCGGCGCCTACCTCGCCGGGATGAACGGCGCGGACGCCGTCGTCTTCACCGGCGGGATCGGCGAGCACGCGGTGGAGATCCGTCGTCGCGTCTGCGCGGGACTGGACTGGCTCGGCATCCAGGTCGACGACGAGCGCAATGAGAAGGCGACGGAGGGACGGATCGATCGTGAGGGATCACGCGTCGAGTTGTGGGTGATCCCGACGGATGAGGAGTTGCTCATCGCGCGAGATGCGTGGCGGGTGGTGACGGGGGCCGAGGTGCCTGCCTGAGGTCTGTCACGACGTGACGTAGCGCACACGGGGCCGTGGCAGAGCTGCCGATACTGACGGCGAGCCCATGCCGACAACCCGCTCCTTTCCCGGCGCGCGATCCGCGCCCGCTCCTGCCGTGCTCCTCGTGGAGGACCACACGTCGCTCCTGCGCGTCTTCGAGCACGTGCTGACGGATGCGGGCTATGACGTGACTGCCTGTAGCGACGGCCACTCGGCGTGGCGGCGGTGCTCGAGAAGCCGATCACGATCGAGGACCTGCTCGCCGCGGTGGGCAGTGCGCTGGCGCCGGTGACCGAGCCCCGGTGCGGCGAGCGTGGCGGGGGTTAGATTGCCGTGGCATGTGCGGACCACATTCCATGGATCGACCACACCACCGCATGCCCCGTGGCTGCTGACCCGTCCGTGAACGCACGCACCGAGCTCGTGACGGCGCTCGTCGAGGCGCATCGCGTTCGACTCGGCGTGCCTGCCTCGCTCGAGCCGCTGGTGCGGGCGTTCGCACGCGGCGAGCGTGAGACCGGACTGCCGGTCGAGCGGGTGCTCGTCGACCTCAAGCGACTGCTCGCCGAGACCGTGCACGGCGACGCGGAGCTGTTCGCGAAGCGTGTGGTGGGGTGGGCGGTGGCGGGCTACTACCACGCGACGCGGGACTGACTGCGCAACGTCTGGGTGAAGTCGAGAACGGCTGGCGGGCGCCGTCAGGCGGTATGAGCCATTCGCCGCAGCAGGTCCAGTCGGTCATCCGCGAGTGTCTCCCAGTCCGTGGGCGCACTCGTCACGGACAGGCGGCAACGGCAGGAACCGTCCAGCTGCTCGAAGCACAGCCAGCCCTCCCGGAACTCGGCTCGAACGGAAATGCCGCGGGAAATGGGCTGTACCCGCCACACGCGCCATTGCTGGCCGTCGCGGTCAGCGAAGATTCGGAGGGCCACGTCGCAAATCCCACGGTGGATGGATTACCGGTGTGCTCCGGCAGGACACACGCGTTCAGGCGCGCCGCAAAAACGTGTGGGGGAACCATGAATACGCAGCAATCGACGTACCACACCGCGCGCCGCTCCCTCCAACCTTCCTCGCAGCCAGCCGCATAACCGACGCAGGCTTCCTGATCGCTCGCACACCACGAATCGGAAGCAGCCGCCGATACTGTGGCAGATCGAGCGACCACGTCGCCCGTAGAGCGCCGATGTGTCGTAGCGCACAATGATTCGTCCTACCATGGATCATGGCTGACCCGACTTCCACCCCCCGGCCGCGCGGCGTCACGACCGACGGAGCGCTGAGTCCCGCAGCCAGTGGCTCGCCCGAGCAGGTCCTCCGTGCGGCCCTCGCCGAGTGCCAGGCCGCCCAGGAGGCGCTGCGTCATGACGCCACCCACGACGCCCTGACCGGCCTCCCAAACCGCGTGCTCTTCCTCGACCGGCTCGCCCACGCCGTGGAGCGTGGCCGGCGGCACAAGGAATTCCGCTTCGCCGTGCTGTCGCTCGACCTCGACCGGTTCAAGACGGTCAACGACAGCCTCGGCGTGCGGGTGGGCGACGAGGTGATCGTGGATCACGCGCGCCGGCTCGAGCAGTGCGTGCGCGGCGAGGACATGGTGGCGCGCCTGAGCGGCGACGAGTTCGCGATCCTTCTCGAGAGCCTCGCCGACGACGCCGATGCGGGCCGCGTGGCCGAGCGCATGCTGCGCTCCCTCTCGCATCCGGTGGACACCCGCGAGGGGACGGTGTTCTCGACGGCCAGCATCGGCATCGTGCTCAGCTCCTCCGGGCTCGAGGCGGGCGACGATGCCAACGTCCGCCTGCTCCAGCAGGCGAGCGTGGCGATGTCGCGTGCGAAGGCAGCGGGGCGCGGCCGCTACGAGATGTTCGACCGCGGCATGCAGGCCCGTGCGATGGCGCGACTCCGCATGGAGACCGACCTGCGCACCGCCGTGGAGCGGGGCGAATTCGAGCTGTACTACCAGCCGATGGTGCAGCTCGAGAGTGGTCGCGTCACGGAGCTCGAAGCGCTGCTGCGCTGGCGGCACCCGACCCGTGGCATCGTGCCGCCGCTCGACTTCATTCCCCTTGCCGAAGAGACGGGACTGATCGTTCCCATCGGGAGCTGGGTGCTGGCCGACGCCTGCCGGCAGGTGCGCGAGTGGCAGGAGCGCTTCCCGCGCGAGGAGCCGCTCACGCTGAGCGTGAACCTGTCGGTGAAGCAGATCGCGCAGCCGGACTTCGTGGCACACATGGTGGGGATCGTCCGCACGAGCGGACTCGATCCGCGCTGCCTCAAGCTGGAGATCACCGAGAGCATCGCGATCGACGACCCCGAGCGCACGCGCGGCATGCTGGACGAGCTGCGCGGGCTCGGGGTGCGCATGTACCTGGACGATTTCGGGACCGGGTACTCGTCGCTCGGGCAGCTTCACCGGCTCTCACTCGACGCGATCAAGATCGACCGCAGCTTCGTCATGCGCATGACGGAGGGCCCGATGCACTGGCAGCTCGTGCACACCGTGCGCAACCTGGCGCGGAACATCGGCGTGACGGTGATCGCCGAAGGGGTGGAGACGGCGGAGCAGCTCGCCGAGCTGCGGGGACTCGGCTGCGAGTCGGCGCAGGGATACCTGTTCTCGCGGCCGGTGCCGGCGGGTGAGATGGAGCGAATGCTGGAGCGGGATCCGCGCTGGTAGCGAGGACTCGTGGGAACGGGACTTAATGTCCCGTTCGGAGGCCGATTCGAGCCGTCGGCCGATGCTCGCTGGATGTTCCGTGCTCCGACGATCACTGCCCGTTCCATCACGCTGCGCCTGCCGCTCCTCATCCTCGCGCTGCTGGGCGCCGTCATCGTCGCCCTCGGCTGGTCCTCCTACCGCCACCTTACCGAGGCGCTCGAGCGGACCACCGGCGACCGCCTTTCCGGCGCGAGCGCCCAGATCGTCGGTCTGCTGCAGGCGTCGCTCGCGCAGGTGCGGAACGAAGCCAAGGCGATTGCCACCGACTCCGCGGTGGTCCGAGCGGTGGCGCGACGGGATGCGGCGTCGCTGTCTGCCGCACGGCCCATCCTTGCCCGGCACACGGCGGCCACCGAGCAGCTCGTGCGGACCCTCTGGTCCCGGAACTGCGAGCGCATTCTCACGGTCGGGGATGGCACGCCGCGCGCCACGGAGCGCGATTGTCCGGCGTCGCCGATCGGTCGGCGCGAGCTCACTCGCACCAGCGACGCGGGCGTATGGGTCCAGCCCTTTGTAGCGAGTGGCGACACGGTGCGCTACGACGTGATCGCTCCGATCATCTCGGCGTCGAACGACACGATCGGCTACCTGCAGACGACGCGCACGCTGCGCTCGAACGAGTCGGGAAGAGTGGTAGGCCGGCTGATCGGCCGCGACGTGACGTTCATGCTTGGCAATGCCAGCGGTCCCACGGTGTGGACCGACCTGACACGGCGTGTGGGCGGTCCGACGCTGCCGGCGGGTGAGCGAGGCCGATTCGAGTGGGTGGACTCTACCGCCACGCGGCAGTTCGGCGTGTCGCGCGACGTGCCCTTCGCGCCATGGACGGTGTGGGTCCAGGAGCCGTACGAGCACGTCGTCCAGCCGGCGATGCGGTCGCTGCGCGAGCTCGGTGCAATCGCGCTCGTGGCGCTGCTGCTTGCCGTCGCCGGTGCATGGCTGGTGAGCCGGCACGTCACGTCGCCCCTGCTCGACCTCACCGACGCGGCCGGCGACCTCGCGAACGGGAACTATCGTCGGCGCGTGGTGAGCGGGCGCCGCGACGAGCTGGGCGTGCTCGTGCAGGCATTCAACCGGATGGCTTCGGAAGTGGAGCACTCGCACGACGAGCTGCAGGACCAGGCGGTGGAGCTGGAGCAGCATGCACAGCAGGCGCAGGACCTCGCCCACGAGCTGGAGCTCTCCAACCAGGAGCTGAGCGAGGCGCTCGACGAAGCCATGAAGGCCCGGCAGGAGGTCACCCTTGCCGAGTCGGAGAAGAAGGAGCTGGAGGCGCAGTTTCTCCAGGCGCAGAAGATGGAGGCGGTGGGCCGCCTTGCCGGCGGCATCGCGCACGACTTCAACAACCTGCTCACCGTCATCTCGTCGTACAGCTCGATGGCGCTCGAGTCGCTGCGCCCGCAGGATCCGCTGCACGCCGACATGAAGGAGATTCGAGAAGCCGCCGAGCGTGCGGCGCGCCTGACACGCCAGCTCCTGGCGTTCAGCCGCAAGCAGGTCATGCGTCCGCAGCTGCTCGACCTAACGAGCATGGCGCACGACATGGAGCGCATGCTGCAGCGGCTGATCGGCGAGGACGTGAAGCTCGAGCTGAAGCTCGAGCCGGAGCTGGGCATCATCTCCGCCGATCCGGGGCAGATAGAGCAGGTGATCATGAACCTCGTCGTCAACGCGCGCGACGCGATGCCGCATGGCGGGCACGTCGTGATCGAGACGTCGAATGTGGCCTTCTCCACTGAGCTCTCGATGACCGAGCTGGGTCGGCCAGCGGGGGAATACGTGATGCTGTCGGTGACGGATACGGGCACCGGCATGAGCGAAGCGACCCAGGCGAACCTGTTCGAGCCCTTCTTCACCACGAAGGGCGCCGGAGTCGGCACGGGACTCGGCCTTTCCACCGTGTACGGCATCGTGAAGCAGTCCGGGGGCGACATCCACGTGCGCTCCGAGCTGGGGCGCGGCACCTCGTTTCGCATCTACTTCCCGCGCGCCGAGGAGGAGGAGATGCGGCACACGCGGGAGCTGCCAGTGGCGAAGTCCTCGCTCGCCGGCACGGAGACGATCCTCCTCGTGGAGGACGACGCGTCACTCCGCCAGCTCACGGCGCGGGTGCTGCGTGATGCCGGCTACACGGTGCTCGCCCCTGTCACGCCCACGGAGGCGGTGCTCACCGGCACGCATCACGAGGGCACGGTGGACCTCCTGCTGACCGACGTGGTGATGCCGCAGATGACGGGACGCACGGTGGCCGAGCTGCTGGTCCAGCAGAAGCCGGGCCTGAAGGTGCTCTACATGTCCGGATACACGGATGATGACGTGGTGCGCCGAGGCGTGCTGGCCACGGATACGGAGTTCCTCCAGAAGCCGTTCACGCCGACGGAGCTGCTGCAGCAGGTGCGCGCAGTGCTGGACGAGCGAATAGAGCCAGCGGGACCATCGAGCATCAGACGATAGACCAGGCACTACGAGCCATTAGACTGGCTTTCACCGTGATGAAAGCCGGTCTGATGGCTCACGGTCGATAGTCTGGGGTCGATGGTCGATGGTCTCACCGCGATGGATCGGGGGCACATTCCGGAGGTCGCCACGTGTTGTTCATGCCCGCAGGCGCGCTTATCCTCCAGTAGATGCACCGTACCCGCCTCTACCGCTTCGGCCTCGTCTTCACGGCCGTCTTCCAGCTGCTGTTCCCGACCTTCGCGTCGGTCGCGGATGCGCGCGCCGAGGCGGCGTCGGAACGTGGCGTGCACGCGCACGTCGAGGAGCAGGGCTCGAATCGGTGCCCTCCCGTGCACGCGGCGGATTGCGCGATCTGTCGCGTCATCTCCGGTGCGGCAGTACCGAGCGAGGCGCCGGTCGTCCTGCCGACGACGCTGCTGCTCGTCGGGACGTCGCTGCCGCCTCGCGAGCACGCCGAACCGCGCGTCCCCGCGCACTGCACTCCCTCCCAGCGCGCTCCTCCCAACGCGTGAGCTGACGCCGGGCTGACCGGCGTCGCCTGAAGTTCGCCGAGCGCTTCGCAACGACGTGCGAGCGCTCGCGCGCCGCGTGCCGTGAGCAGTGTCCAGGCGGCGCGCGCGCCGTGTCCTTCCCAGCTCACGCCGTCATCCATGTGCAATTCACGGTGCTTCGCGCGCCGGGCCGTTCGGTCCACGCGCGCGCTTCTCCTCATGTTCGCCGCCTCGCTGCTCGCCACCCCTTCAATCGCTGTGGCGCGCGCGCCCACGCCGCCACTCGTCGGCGTGGTGATCGACGAGGCGTCCCAGCCGATCGCCAATGCGCAGGTGGTCGTGACGCAGCTCCAGCGCGTTGCGACGACGAACGATGCCGGCCGGTTCCAGTTCACCGGCCTTCCCGCCGGAACGTATCACCTGTCCGTCACCCGCCTTGGCTTCGCGGCGGCACATGTCGACGTCACGATCCCCGAGCGCGGAGCAACGGTGCAGGTCAGCGTGATCATGCGTCACGCCGCGGTGCAGCTCAGCGGGGTCGAGGTCACGGCGACTCCGATCGGTGCCGATCCGCGCGACGTGCCGCAGGCGGTCACGGCGCTGGCGGGCGCCGAGCTGGCGCGCCAGCTCGGGCCGTCGCTCGCCCAGACGCTCGCCAGCGAGCCCGGCGTGGCTGTGCGTTTCAACGGCCCGGCGGCCACGGCGCCGGTCATCCGGGGCCTGCAGGGTGAGCGCATCCTCGTGCTCCAGGATGGCAATCGCGCCGGCGATCTCGCGTCGTCGGCGCCAGACCATGGCGTGTCAATCGATCCGCTCACTGCCGAGCGCATCGAGGTGGTGCGGGGGCCCGCCTCGCTGCTTTACGGCAACCAGGCGCTCGGCGGCGTGGTCAACGTCATCTCCAACGACATTCCGACGTCCATTCCCACGCACGCCGATGGCTACGTCGCCACCGACGCCGGCTCGGTGACTCCGGGTGGCGGTGTGGCGGCCGGCGTCACGGTGCCGGTCAGCTCGTCACTGGCGCTCGTGGTGCGTGGCGGTGCGCGCCGGACCGGGTCGTTGCGCGAGGGAGGCGGCACTACGCTCGCGAACTCCTGGTACCACAACTATTACGGCGTGGGCGGCCTCGGATTCGGCAGCGATCGCCTCACCGGTGGAGTGGTCTATCGCGGGTATCGCTTCGACTACGGGCTCCCATCGGCCGACGAGGAACGCGCGAAGATCGACGGGCACCGTCACGAGCTCGTCGGACGCGCCGAGCTGGCGACGGACAACGAGGTCGTGAGCTCGCTGCGGGCGAGCGCCACGGCGCAGTGGTACTCGCACGCCGAGCTGGATGCGGCGACCGGCGCGACGAACACCAGCTTCGACCTCACGACGCAGACGGTGGACCTGCTGGCCCGGACGATGATCGGGCCCCTCTCCGGCGCCGTCGGCGCGTCGGGACTGTTCAGGCAGTACGCCGCGCGGGGAGAGGAAGCGCTCACGCCGGCGGCGAACAGCAGCGGGCTCGGACTGTTCGTCTTCCAGGAGGTGCCTCTGGGCGCGACGGATGGCGACCCCGATGCGCGCCTTCCGAAGTTGCAGGTCGGGGGGCGGTTGGACTCGTACCGGATCGACGTCCTGAGAGGTGAACCGAAGTTCGACTCATTCGTCGGGCAGCACCGGTACGAGCAGTTCTCCGGCTCCATCGGCGTGAACGTGCCGATCGGCAGCTACCTGAGCGGCGCGGCGAGCGTGGCGCGCGCCTTTCGCGCACCGTCGGTGGAGGAGCTCGCGTCCAACGCCGCACACGAGGCCACCGGTACCTTCGACGTCGGCAATCCGCGGCTGCAGTCCGAGGTGAACGAGGGGGGCGAGGTAATCCTGCGCATGCAGGCGCGACGCGTGAACGGCTCGCTCAGCGCATTCGCCAACGTGATCCGCAACTACATCACGCCGCACGTCGTGGGGGATACCGTCATCGCCGGCGACGCCGGGCCGGTGTCAGTGCCGCTGAATCGAGTGTCCCAGGCGGACGCGCGGATGCGCGGCGTGGAGGGGCAGCTGGAGGTGGAAGTCATCTCGCACGTGGTGCTCGGCGCGATGGGAGACATGGTGCGCGGCGAGTTCCGCTCGACGAAGGTGCCGCTGCCCTACATGCCGGCGGCTCGCCTCGGCACGCATGCACGCTGGGACGACGGCACATTCTCGGCGGGCGCCGAATGCCGCCACGCCTTTGCCCAGCACCGGGTGCCGCCGTCCATGTCGGACGGCGACCCCGCGGGCATTCCCAGCGACGCGTACGACCTCGTCAATCTCAGCGCCGGCTACAACCTGATCCGTGACCGGCAGGTACACTCGATCATCCTGCGCGTGGACAACCTGTTCGACGAGCGCTACGTGGATGCCACGAGCCGCATCAAGTCGTTCGCTTTCAACCCCGGACGGAACTTCGCGCTGGTGTATCGCATCGTCTTCTAGACGGCCGGCGCCATGTCCCGTCCGTCACATCCGCTTGTTCTCCAGCCGCGCGCCGAAGCGCCGAAGCTGGAGCTCCGTGTCCTTCAGCGCCTCGTACACTCCCGTTGACGCCGTCCCGCCTTGCAGCAGGCCGTTGGCCACTTCGCGTGCGCGGACGATCGAGCTCGTCATCGCCGTGTCCGTCGCCAGCCCGGCGTCCTTCGCTGCCCGCTCGAGGTGATCGATGGCCATGGTGAGCTCCTCGCCGGTGCGGGTGGTCTGATGCTGCCCCCATGCCCGTGCCGCCAGCGCGTAGTGCCGCTCCGCCTCGGCACGATTGGCATGCGCGAACACGTGGTCGAGGCGCGCGGGAGATGTCACCGAGCTCGCCCCGACTTCCCGGGAGAGTGAGTCCAGCTCGTTCGCCGACCTGGCGGAGAGCGCCTTCGCAAAGCCGGTGGCGCTGTCGGCATGCTCCCGCATGAACACCGACGCATCGTGCAGCTCGGCGGACGCGGTCTTCATGTCCTTCTTCATGAACGCCGCGCGCGAACGGTCGAAGTGGTCCTGGGCCTCGGAGCGCATGCCGATGGCACCCGAGGAGAGCGTCGTTTCGGCGCGCGTCGTCGCGACGGCTGCTGGCGTAGTGGTCGCGGTTGCCTGGGTCCCCGCCTGCTCGGACTGCCGGCAGCCGCCGGCCACCGCCGCCCCGACCACGAGTACGGCGGATACGATAACCTGATGACGCATGGTGTCCTCCCGATGAGCGCCGGTGACCATGCAGGCGGACCAGCCGGCCCGGCGCCACGCCGGCGGTCCTCCGTCCAATGTCGGGAGGGGCGGAAGGTCGTGCCGTCGGGTAATGGCTGACGCACGAGACTGGCGCGGTCCGATCTCGAGCGATGCACCTATATTCCCGTGACGCGTCCCACGCATCCGGTCGCGACGCGTGCGCGCCGAGAGGCCTCCTCCCCATCAGGCTCCCATGATCAAGCTCATCGTCGCGGTCAAGCGGAATCGCGCCATGTCGCCGGCGGAATTCCACGCCTACTGGCGCACCACCCACTCCGAGAAGGTTCGTGCACTGGCCGCAACGCGAAAGTACGTGCGCCGCTACGTGCAGGCGCACACGCTCGAGAGCGAGTACGCCGCCGGGGAGCCCTCCTACGACGGAACGGCGGAGCTCTGGTTCGACTCGGTGGCCGACAAGGACGCCTTCTATTCCGATCCGCAGTACCTGGCGACCGTGCGGCCCGACGAGATGGTCTTCGCCGATCTCGCGAACTGCCAGTTCTTCGTGACCGAGGAAGAGGACGTGCTCTGACGCTGGAGAAGACCTCATGACCGGCACCCGCCCATCCATCGCCGAGCGGCGCGCCCGCTTCCGGCAGCTTCATCAGTCGGGATGCTTCCTCATCCCGAACCCGTTCGACGTCGGCTCGGCGCGCTGGCTCCAGTCGCTCGGCTTTCACGCCCTCGCGTCGACGAGCTCCGGCTCTGCCTTCACGCAGGGCCGCCCCGACGGCGGCATGACGCTCGCCGAAGTGCTGGCGCACCTCGGCTCGCTCGTCGACGCCTGCGACCTGCCGATCAATGCCGACTTCGAGGATGGTCACGCCGCGAACGAGGACGAGCTGGCGCAGAACGTCGGTCGTTGCATCGCCACCGGTGTGGCGGGCCTGTCGATCGAGGATTCCACGGGGAACCCGGCGCAGCCACTCTATCCGTTCGCCGAAGCGGTCTCGCGAATGCGCGCCGCGCGTTCGGCGATCGACGCCTCGGGTGAGGACGTGCTGCTGGTGGGGCGCGCCGAGTGCTTTCTCACCGGTCACGAGAAACCGCTCGACGAGGCAATCCGCCGCCTCGTTGCCTATGCAGAAGCGGGCGCCGACTGCCTCTACGCGCCCGGCGTGCGCGCGCCCTCCGACATCGAGGCGATCGTGCGGGCCGTGGCCCCGAAGCCGGTGAACGTGCTCGTCGGATGGCCATCCGAGTTCAGCCTGCAGCAGTTCGGCGAGATGGGCGTGCGCCGGGTCAGCGTGGGGGGAGCACTGGCTGCCGCGGCGTGGGGTGGCTTCATGACGGCGGCGAAGTCGCTGGCCGAGGGCCGCTTCGATGGCTTCGCGCGCAATGCGGCGACGCGGGAGCTCCACGCGTTCTTTCAGGCCGACGCGGCGAAGCGGGCGTGAGTGGCGGGAAAGAGGATCTGGAATCGGCGGTCGGAGCGCGGAGTGGAGGGAACAGCGTAGGCCATCGACCATAGACCATGGACTCCAGACCATCAGCCATCAGACCGGCTCTCCATGCGCAGACAGCCAGTCTGATGGCTTTCGGTCGATGGTCTATGAGACTGTGGTCGATGGTCTCTGACCTCCAATGCGCCTAGCGTAGCTCCACGCTGGAGTCGAGCACATGCCCAAGCTTGTCCGGATTCCGCATGATGTGAATGGCGCGAATGCGACCCTCCTCCACCACCAGCGACATGGTCGAGATCACGGTCGAGTGATCGAACGAGATCAGCGCCGGCTCGCCGTTCAGGTACCGGATCCGATGCGAATAGGACGGCGCGAACTTGCGTCGCACGCCGAGGAGGAAGCGCGTGATGTGATCGCGGCCGGAGATCACGTTCCGCGCCGCCGCGGCGCGGCCACCGCCGTCGCCGGCGAGCACCACGTCCGGGGCCAGCAGCGCCATCACCCCTTCGGCGTCGTCGGCGATCACCGCGTCGAGGAAGCGCTCGAGCAGCCGCTCGTGCTCGCCCGGATCGGTCGCCACTCGCGTGCGATCCGACTGCACTCGCGTGCGCGCGCGACTCACCATCTGGCGCACCGCATCGCCGCTGCGCTCGAGGATGCGCGCGATGTCGGCGTAGTCGTAGTCGAAGACGTCGCGCAGCAGGAAGGCGGCGCGTTCCTCCGGGGCGAGCCGCTCCAGCAGCACGAGCAGGGCGACCGACAGGTCTGACGCCAGCTCGACGCGCCGGTCCGGGGACGGCATCGCTGCCGGTGCGAGTGGGCCGTCGGTGCGGATGGGCTCGGGAAGCCAGGGTCCGGGGTAGGAGGCGCGCTCCGTCTTCAGGCGGCGCAGGCGATCCACCGCCAGCCGCGTCACCACGGTGACGAGCCACCCTTCGGGGGCGCGAATGGCCTCCTGCTCGGCGAGGTGCCAGCGGAGGAACGCCTCCTGGACCACGTCCTCTGCCTCGTCCACGTCGCCGAGCATGCGGTAGGCGAGGCCCAGAAGTCGCGGGCGAGAGGAAACGGCACTGTCGGGCGCTGGCTCACGCATGGGGATGCGGGTAATCATGCAGGCGAAGACGGACGAGCCCGCGGGTTGTGACAGGCCCATGTTTCAGGAGCGCACCTGTCACAGGCGGCGGACCCCCACGTCTGGAATGGTGCGGCCGCCATGCGGGCCGCCGATGCACTCACGTCAACGGAGACGACGTCACGATGTCTGAAACTACCATACATCTCGGAACGCAGGCCATGGAAGAGAACATCCTCGAGCAGCCGAAGCCGCGGATCAACCTCGCGAACGTCTCGCCCAAGGCGATGCATGCGCAGCTCGGGATGGAGGCGTATGTCCGGGGTTCCAGCCTCGAGCACTCGCTCGTCGAGCTCGTCAAGCTGCGGGCTTCCATGATCAACGGCTGCGCGTACTGCGTGGACATGCACACCAAGGACGCACGCTACGAGGGCGAGACGGAGCAGCGGCTGTACGCGGTGTCGGTGTGGCGGGAGACACCGTTCTTCAGCGCGCGCGAGCGGGCAGCGCTGGCGTGGACCGATGCGGTGACGGATATCGCCCGCACCGGCGTGCCCGACTCGCTGTACGAGCTGGTGCGGTCGCAGTTCAGCGAGAGCGAGATCGTGGACCTCACGATGGCCATCGTGACGATCAACGGGTGGAACCGGCTGACCGTCAGCCTCCGGGCGCCGGTGGGGGACTACAAGCCGGGACAGCGGTCCGGCGCGGCGGCGACGAGGGAGGCTGCCAAGCACTAGCCTTTTCGCGACCATCGACCCTCGACGTACGACCAGGGACAATGAGCCATCAGACCGGCTCTCGTTGCGAGGAGAGCCGGTCTGATGGCTGATGGTCCATGGTCCGGAGTCTGGAGTCGATGGTCTCAGGCGACTCGACAGAACGTGAATCAGGTCGCTGCCAGTCGCGCCCCCGCCAAGCACGATCATTGCCACCGAGCGCGACCGTCCTCGCATTCGGTTCATGTCGCGCATCATCACCGTCTTCTGGGTCCTGCTTCTCGGCCTCACCGCCCTCTGGGTGGCCGCCGACCCGGTGCTCCTCGGCGTGCACCCGTTCAAGGAGGTGCAGCAGCCGCTCATCCAGCTCACCGGCGTCCTCGCCATGGGAGCGATGAGCGTGGCGATGCTGCTCGCCCTCCGCTCGGTGGCCGTCGAGCCGTACGTGGGTGGGCTCGACAAGAGCTACCGCCTGCACAAGTGGCTCGGCGTGACGGCGCTCGTGATGGCGATTGCGCACTGGCTGCTCATCTCGGCGCCCGAGTGGCTGCGGCCAGCCGGCGAGCCGCGTGCACGCGGCGCCGCGCGCTTCGTGCCGCCGGGACCGGCATGGCTGCGCGCATTGCAGGGGCCGGCGAAGGGAGTGGGCTCGTGGGCGCTCTGGGGGACGGTCGTCCTCGTCGTGCTCGCACTGTTGCGCTGGTTTCCGTATCGCTGGTTCCTGCGCACGCACCGGCTGCTGGCGATCGTCTTCCTCGCGCTGGTCTTCCATGCTGCGGTGCTGCTCAAGCTCGCGTACTGGAAGCACACGGTCGCCTACGTGATCGCGCTTCTGATGGCAGCGGCGGTGGTGGCGGCGCTCTACATCCTCGTGCGGCGGGTGGGACGCACCCGGCAGGCGGTGGGCGAGATCACGAGCGTTTCGTCGCATCAGGACTTACAGGTGCTCGGCGTGGAGGTGTGCCTCAAGGACCGGTGGCCCGGACACGTGCCGGGGCAGTTCGCCTTCGCCACCTTCGATGCCGCCGAAGGACCGCATCCCTTCACCATCTCCTCGCGCTGGAACGACGACGGGCGCCTCGTCTTCCTCATCAAGGGACTCGGCGACTACACGCGCGCCCTGCCGACGTCGCTGCGCACCGGATCGCTCGTCACGGTGGAGGGCCCGTATGGCCGTTTCAACTTCCGCGGCGCGCGCGAGCGGCAGATCTGGGTGAGCGCTGGGATCGGCATCACCCCTTTCATCTCGCGCATGCAGGAGCTGGCGGCCAACCCCGACCTGCGCGCGGTGGACCTCTATCACGCCACCGCCGACCGCAACGCGCACGAGGTGAAGCAGCTTCGGCGTCTTGCCGCTGCGGCGCGAATCCGGCTGCACGTGTGGGTCGGAAAGGAGCAGGGAAGGCTCACCGCTGGCAAGATCATGGAGGAGCTGCCCGACTGGCGGTCGGCCGACGTGTGGTTCTGCGGGCCGGTGGTGTTCGGGAAGGAGCTGCGGAAGGAGTTCACCCATGCCGGGCTGCCCGCGGGGGCCTTTCACCAGGAGCTGTTTCACCTGCGGTGAGCGACGGGGGGGCGAAATTGCTTGCGCCTGCCTCGACCAACGCGGATCATTCGCAGCGAGCGTTGCCCTCCAAACCGCTGACCGCCGCTGCGTGACTGCCCCAGCCCCGAACGCGTCGCCACCGCCACCGCCTCCCGCCGAGCCCGGCGACCTCGGCTTCGGCCATGTCGTCGCGCAAGCGGTGCGCGGTCGCTTCCTCAACCGCAACGGCACCCCGAACAGCAGGAAGTACGGGCTCGGCGCCCAGCGCTCCGCGCGCTTCTACCTCGCCGCGCTCGACGCGAGCTGGCCGGCGTTCATCCTCTGGATGCTCGGCATCCTGCTCCTCATCAACGGGGTCTTCGCCCTCGGCTACCGCGCGCTCGGTAATTCGGCCTTGCGGGGGAGCGACGCGCTCGGCGTCGCGGATCCGTTCCTCCGCGCGTTCGCCTACAGCGTCGGCGTGTTCACCACTACCGGGAGCAGCGTGATGCACCCGGTGGGCGCGACGGCGAACTGGCTCACCATCTTCGAGTCGTTCGTCGGCCCGATCACGCTCGTCGTCGCCTTCGGGCTGCTCATCGCGCGCCTGACGCGGCCCCGCATGCGGCTCGGCTTCAGCGACTCCGCCGTCGTCGCGCCCTACGAGGGGGGACGTGGCGTGATGTTCCGCATCGTCAACCTCCAGCCCGGGGAGCTGAGCGACGTGCACGTCCGCGTGAACCTCGTCCGGTACGAGGATTTCGACGGCGTCCGCGAGCGCAACTTCCACGAGCTGGCACTCGAGCGCAGCTCGGTGGAGATGTTCACCCTGCACTGGACGATCGTGCACCCGATCACCGCGGACAGCCCGCTCGCCGGCGTGACGCCGGAAGCGCTCGCCGCCTCGCAGGCGGAGTTCCTGGTGTTCGTCACCGCGCTCGAGCAGACCTTCTCCACGCGAGTCACGGCGCGCACTTCCTACCTGTGGGACGAGGTGCGCTGGGACGTGAAGTTCGCCAGCATCTTCGCCAACGGTCCGGAGGGGATGATCGCGATCGACGTGGAGCGGTTGAGTCGCACCGAGCGACTCGAGGAAGGGGCGACGCGGAAACCGGCGGCGATCGAAACGAAGGGCTGAACGGACCTCTCCCTGCGGAGCGAACCCGCTGCGATTCAGCCTTCCTCCGCCGCCCCCGCTCGCACGGCTTCGAGATCCAGCTCGTACTCCAGGTCCCTGAGCACCTCGTCGGAGATCGCGTCCTCGTTGCGCAGGCGGACGAGCATGCGGCGTTCGGCCGCGATCATCGCGAGCCGCAGGCGGCGACGGCCGGCGTAGCTGCCGCCGTGCTCCTCGGTCATGCGCAGGCGATCGCGAAGCTCGGCGCGGAGCGCCTCGACGTCCCGCGGGTCGGCCCACGCCTCGTGAGCGAGGTCTTCCAGCGCCTCCGCGCCGCGGCGCGTCGCCTCACGGCGCGCGAGACGCTCCTCGGCGAGCGGCACCTGCTCCGGTTCGAAGTGGAGCGCGCGGATGATCGGCTTGAGTGTGAGTCCCTGCACGAGCAGCGTCAGCACGATGACGCACATGGCGATGAGGATGATCTCGGTACGGTAGGGCAGGGGCTTGCCGGACGCCATCACCAGGGGGAGCGAGAGCGCCGTCGCCATCGTGACCACGCCGCGCATGCTCGTCCACGATACGAGGACGAGCGGCTTCCAGCGCGGACGCGGGCCGCGTCGCCCGCGCTCGGAGCTCATGCGCGCGACAAAGGCGACGAGCGGCACCCAGACGAGGCGAACGACGATGGCCACCGCCGCGACGATCGCGCCGCTCAGCAGGATGGCGCTGAGGGAGCGGCGTGGGACCGAGTCCAGCAGGGTGACGAGCTCCGCGCCGAGCAGCAGGAACACCGCCGCGTTCAGGAGGAAGTCCACCAGCTCCCAGATCGCGCGCGTCTGCAGTCGCGACGCCGGGCCCACGGCAGTGGAGAGCCGCTGATGCAGGTGCACCCCACCGGCGACGCACGCGAGCACGGCGGAGACGTGGAGCGATTCGGCGGCGACCCACGCCACGTACGGCGCAGCGAGGGTGAGCAGCGCTTCGGCGAGCGGATCGTCCGTCCAGCGAACGGCGCGGATGATCAGCCAGGCGACGAGGAGGCCGATGAGGGTTCCGACCCCGGCGTCGATGAAGAAGCGGACGAGCGTCTCGCCCCAGCTGAACGCGCCCGTCACCGCCGCCGCCGCCGCCGCGCGATACAGAATGAGCGCCGAGGCGTCGTTCACCAGGCTCTCGCCTTCCAGCACGGCGATGACGCGCCGCGGCACGGGGAGACGCGACACGATGGCGGTGGCGGCCACCGCGTCGGGCGGCGAGACGATGGCGCCGAGGGCGACCGCCAGCGGCCATGGAATGCCGGGGTAGAGCACGCGCGCGACCAAGGCGACGACGATCGTCGTGACGAGCACGAGGCCCACTGCGAGCGCGCCGATCGGGCCGAGATTGCGCTTGAACTCGCGCACCGAGGTGAACATCCCCGCCGACCAGAGGATCGGTGGCAGGAAGACGAAGAAGACGAGGTCCGGATCCAGCTCCGGAATGGCGATGCCAGGAATGGAGGCGACGGCGAAGCCGGCGATCACCTGGAGGATCGGTGTCGGGATGGGAAGCCGGCGCGCGAGCGCGGTGAGCGCGACGACGAGCGCTGCCGCGGCGATGGCGATGACCATCGGCTGGAAGTCGGGCATCGGCGGCGGTGCTATCCGGTGTGGGAGGGGGCGCCGGGCCGGTGTGTCGCGGGGACTGACGGCATGCAGCAAGGATAGCGCTGAGGTACGGTTCAGTCACTGCGGCACGACAGCGCAACCGTTCGCGGCCTGCGATTCCGGTGTGGTCGGCTCAGCCGATGACGAGCTTGCCGATGACGCCGAACGCGCTCGCCACCCCGGCGATGGTCGAGATGAGCGTCGCCGCGACGGCGCTTCCGATCCACCAGCCTCGGCGCGGCCACTCCCTGAGTGCGCCGTGCCAGGCGATGGCGGCCCAGAGCAACCCTTCGATGAAGAACCAGGGCTCGTTGAAGAAGAGGTCCTGCAAGTCGGCCGCGCGCCGGTCGATCGTGCGCCAGAAGGGATAGTCGATCGTCAGCCTGCCGCCCAGGCTGGCGAGGCGCTGGATGATGTCGATCAGCGCGTGCGAGACGCAGGCGACGGTGGCGATCCAGCAGAAGGCGAGCAGGAGCGGACGCGCGCGAGGGTGTGCCCAGCCCTTCGCGAATAGCAGCGCCAATACGGCGGCGGTCAACAGGATCACCGCACCGATGGCGTTGATGCGCCGCCACTGTGCAAACGACACCGGCGTGCCCTGCATGCCGACCGTGCCGCCGAAAGCATAGTATGATCGGTAGAGGGCGTAGCCGAGCGTCCACACGGCGGCCCGACGGCTTGCACGCACTTGCTCCTCCATTCGTCGCCCTCCTCGATGATGTGAGTCGAAGCACGTCGACAGGAGGACGGTAATCAGGGAACAGCGCGTCGATGCGACAATGGATCTGGCCGCGGTGGACGACGACGTGTTACATAGGTCAGGACCACCTGCCAACGGAATATGATGCGCAAGCTCGCGAAGTCGTTCACTCTCCTGCTAGGTACCGCCATCCTCTGCGGCGCTCTTCCCGCCGCGCTGCACGCGCAGGAGGAGCACGAGCACGGCGACCACGAGCACGAGGGGCTGCACTTCTCGCATCCGCTGCTCAACGAGTCGCCGTCCCCGGACACGAAGCTCCGGCTGGACTTCCTCTGGGGACGAGCGGGTGACGGTGACGAGCGCGTGACGGAGCATGGCGCGCGCCTCGAGGGGGAGTACGAGTTCATGGAGGGGGTGAGTTTCGCCATCACGGTGCCGTGGCTACGTCGCGAGTCGGCGTTGGGCAATGTGCAGGGAACGGGGAGCACCGAGCTGTCGCTGAAGGGATCGAGCCTGCGGTGGGGACGCCAGGGCGTGGTCGTAGGCGGGGGCTTCTCGGTCGGCCTTCCCACGGGCAGCGACGAGAAGGGAATCGGCAGCAGTCGCTCGGTGGAGCTCGAGCCCTTCGCCGACGTCGGCGTGCAACTCGGCGGGCTCGAGCTCGTCGCCTTCGGGCACTACGGCGCTACCGTGCGCAATCCCCCCGGCGTGGACGCGGAGCGCGAGCTATCCCTCGTCGGGTCGGCGCTCTATCCGGTGAGCCGACTCGCCGAACTGTTGATGGAATTCGAGACGGTGCATCCCGTCAGCAGCGACGAGTCGGCGACGACGCGCATCGCGCCGGGGCTCAAGCTCTATCCCTTCACGAATCGGCACATCATGGCCGGCGTGAGCGCACCGATCGTGCTGAAGCGTGCGGGGCAGCCGGACGCACGCGAGGTGATCGTGTCGGCGTTCTATCACTTCTGACCGTGCATCAGGCGCGCGTGCAGATCCTCCTCTTCGACGACGTGGAGGTGCTGGACTTCGCCGGACCGTTCGAGGTGTTCGGGGTCACGGGACTGCGCCCCGGGCCCGCACCATTCAAGGTGGAAACCGTGGGCCTGTCGTCCGCACCGATCCGCGCGCGCAATGGGCTCCAGGTGCAGCCGACGCTCGCCATGCGCGACGCAGGTCCCTGTGACGTGCTCGTGGTCCCCGGTGGCTACGGCACGCGGCGCGAGATGCACAACGAAGCGGTGCTCGACTGGATCCGCGGCCAGGCGGAGAAGGCGAAGGTGGTGCTGTCCGTCTGCACGGGCTCATTGATCCTCGCCCGTGTCGGACTGCTGGACGGCCTCGACGCCACGACGCATCACCTCGCCTTCGACGAGCTGGCGGCGGCGAGCTCCTCGACGCGCGTGCATCGGGGCCGACGCATCGTGGACAACGGACACGTCGTCACCTCGGCCGGCATCTCGGCCGGCATCGATGCATCGCTGCACGTCGTGGCCCGGCTCCTCGGGCACCATGTTGCAACCGAGACGGCGGAGTACATGGAGTACGACTGGAGGGAGGACGCCTGACGTCGGGCGCATCGTTCCGCCGTCAGGCGGACCCGGACAGACGCGTCCGCCTTTCTCCTGCATCGTTGGCCGCAGAACGTGTCTCGCAGCGAAGAGGCATTATGCGAGTCATGGCGGTGCTCGGCGTCTTCCTGATGGCCGGGGTGCTCGTTCCGATGGTGCTTGTGGTACTGGCCGTCCTGGTGGATTCGGTGATCGTGTCAGTGGTAGCGGGGATGTGGGGATGGTCGCAGGTCCACACGACGTACGATCACTACATCGGGCACCACCCGCGTACGCATTGAGCCGCTGATACTCGTCGCGGCCGATTTCGCGGGGTGCATCGAAGCCCTTCCTGAACCGCCGAGCGATCGGCGGCCCGGATATCGCTTCATGCATGCAGCCGACGCATGCATGAAGAACATCGCGGCATCTCGCGCAGCCTCACCATCCTCTTCGCCGTCGCCGGGGGCGTGGCGGTCGGCAACCTGTACTGGGCACAGCCCCTCCTCGCCAATATCGCCCGGTCGCTGGGCGTGACGGCGGCGACGGCCGGCCTGCTCGTCACGGTGACGCAGGTCGGCTACGGCGCAGGCGTCTTCCTCATCGTCCCGCTCGGTGATTCGCTGAATCGCCAGCGCCTCATTCCCGCGATGCTCGTCCTCTCGACGATCGCGCTGGCGGCGTGCGCGCTGGCGCCGAGCTTCGGTGTCCTCCTGCTGGCGCTCGGTGCCGTCGGCCTCACCACCATCACCGGCCAGCTCCTGCTCCCGCTCGCCGGCGACCTGGCGCGCAACGACCAGCGCGGGCGGGTGGTCGGCATCGTCGCGTCCGGTGTGCTCACCGGAATCCTCGCTTCGCGCACGGTCAGCGGGATCGTCGCCGACGCGCTCGGCTGGCGTTCGATCTACGTGTTTGCGGCGGTCATGACGGCGCTGATGACCGTGCTGCTCGGTCGCGCGCTGCCCGAGCTGCCGCCGCGAAGGCGCGTACCATACGCCCGGCTGCTGCGCTCGGTGTTCGCCTGCGTGAAGGAACACCGCACGGTGCGGGTCACCCTCCTCATCTCTGGCTCCGTGTTCGCCGTATTCACGATGTTCTGGACGGGGCTGACCTTCCTGCTCAGTGCGCCGCCGTTCTCCTGGTCGGCGTCGAGGATCGGCCTGATGGGGATCGCCGGGCTGGCCGGCGCGATCGGTGCGCAACGCGCTGGCCGGCTGCACGATCACGGCTGGTCGGTGCCGGCGACGGGCGGCGCGCTGGTGCTGGCGCTGGTGTCCCTCGTGATTGCCGGCGTCGGCGAGCACTCCATCGTTGCCGTGATCGTCGCCGTCGTGCTGCTCGACATGGCGATCCAGACGGTGAACGTGCTCAACCAGACGCGTCTGTTCGCCGTGGACCCGAACGCGCGGAGCCGCCTCAACACGGCGCTGATGACGAACAACTTCATCGGCGGCGCCATCGGCTCCGCGCTCGCCAGCGCCCTGTGGCAGCACGGCGGCTGGCGCGCCATGATGCTCGGCGGCGGGGTGCTCGTCGCCTTCGCGCTCGTCGTCTGGCTGACCCAGCGCAAAGGCGCCCTCGTCGTCGGCAGCACTCACCATCCATGAAGGAAGCACGATCACGAAAGGAGCAGTTCTCTACGGCCCGCGCGATGTCGGCTACGTGGAGCGCGACGACCCGACGATCCTCGAGCCGACCGACGTGATCCTCCGTCTCTCGGTGACGTGCGTCTGCGGTTCCGACCTCTGCAGCGACGTCTCCTTGCGCCCAGCGCATCCCTGTGTCGCTCCAATTACCTCGGGTGCTATCGGGACGCAGGGGCTGGCTCCGGTGTGCGGAGCCCAGCCCATGCACGGGACAGATCCTGCAGTTTCAGAATGTTCCCGCCCTTTCCTTTCCCTCGCCGTTCGTGAACTGCCTGTGCGCGCGTGGCACCGTCGGCAGGAGCGTCACCCCGGCCAGGAACACCGCGGCGAGCGCAATCGCCACGATCACCGGCGGCAGGTGCAGCAACCCGAACAGCGTGATCTTCCCGTAGCTCAGCGGCTTGATGAGCGGCGTCTCGATCAGCGTGTACACGAGCGTGAACAGCAGGGCACCCGCGATCCCGCCGAACACCGCGGCAATCGCGTCGCGCCGTCCCTCGCCGACGCCCACGACGCACGTCCCCGGGCAGTAGCCGCCGACGGCGAAGCCGGCGCCGAAGATCACGCCGCCCACCAGCACGCCGATCACGTACGTCGGCTTGACGTCGAAGTGCATCGGGATGAAGTAGCTCAGCAGGTAGACGACGACCGAGCCGACGGCTATCGTCGTCGCCATGAACTTCATGATCGCCACGTTCTCCAGGCGGAGGCTGGCGAGGATCATCCGCGGGCTCGACGCGCCGACGCGCTGGATGAGCGCGCCCATGGCGATGCCGACGAGCAATGCATAGAAGAGCGACATGTCAGCGCCCTCCCCTGATGAGCCGCGCGGTGATGATGCCGCTGGCGAACACCGCGGCACCGAACAGGATGCTGCTGACCGCGAGCTGGGTGATGCCGGAGATGATGTGTCCGCTGGTGCAGCCGCCCGCGAGGCGCGCACCGAAGACGATGAGCAGCCCGCCGGCGAACGCATTCAGGTAGCGTCGGGCCGACGACGTCTCGTTCGCGTGCACGTACTCCACCGCCGGCGCCGAGGAGCTGCCGCTCAGCTGAGCGGCGACGAAGCCGCCGACCAGCAGGCCGACGACGAGCATCGTCTCCGGGGTGACGAGGCTTCCCATCTTCACGAGGTACGGATTCGCCGCGGCGTACGCGGGGGCGACGCGGCGCAGCATGGCGCCGACGAACCGCGGATAGGTGCCCGAGACGCCGATCGGTCCGTAGAGCGCGATCGCGGCCGCGCTGACGAGGCCGAAGATGATCCCCAGACTGGCCCACGGTGGCAGTGACAGGGCGCTCCGCCTGGCGGGCAGCTCCGTGGCGATGGTGGCATTGGTCATGGCGACTCTCCGCGTGCGGGACTGGTCTTCCTGCAGCTGTCGCGAATGTCGGTCGCGTACCGTGCGCTGACTGTCGGAGATCGCCCGACAGCACCCGCCGCCGATCGGCCTATCGTGCTGGAGTCGCCGGCGTCGCGACGCGGCGATGATGGACCTCGCGCCAGGAGGATGCTCCGATGCTCACGCGCTCGTTCGTCCGCCGAATCACCTTCGCTGCCACAGCGGTTGCCGCCGGCACCTTCGCCGCCTGCGGCGAGCCGCGCACCGATTCCCCCGCGGTGCGGCAGGAAGGCGCGGCGCGCACCGGCGCCTCCGCAACGTTCGACCCGGCGGCGTGGCAGCCGCCCGCCGAATCGGCCATCACCCGGGACTCGCTCGGCGATGCCATCCGGCGCGGCCTCGCGCTGGTCATGCACACCCACGACAGCCTTCCGGCGTACGCGCCCGGCCGGCTTGCCTGCACCAACTGCCACATCAATGGGGGACGCAACGTGGACGCGGCACCGCTCGCCGGCTCGCACGCGCGCTTTCCCAAGTACATGGACCGCACCGGAGCCGTCATCGGGCTCGCTGATCGCGTGAACTACTGCTTCACGCGGAGCCTCGGCGGCAACCGGCTCCCGGTGGAGAGTCGCGAGATGCAGGACATCCTTGCCTACATCGCGTGGCTCTCCTCGGGAGTACCGGTCGGAGAAGGGAAGGAGCTCCCGGGTGCGGAAGGGCTGCACGCGATGCCGCCGGGACTCACCGGCGACAGCGCGCGCGGCGCGACGGTGTTCGCCGCGAAGTGCGTCGCCTGCCACGGCGCGGACGGGCAAGGGAACCCGGCGATCCCGCCGGGCATTCCGCCGCTCTGGGGTCCGCAGTCGTTCAGCGTGGGCGCGTCGATGTCGCGGAAGGGGAAAGCCGCGTCGTTCATCTGGTACAACATGCCCTACCTGCAGGGGAAGACGCTCACCCAGCAGCAGGCGCTCGACGTCGCGGCGTACATCACGAGCCAGCCGCGGCTCGACTCCCCGGGGAAGGAGCGCGACTGGCCGGCCGGTGGGACCCCGGCCGACGTGCCGTACGCCACCGCTGGTCACTCGGCATATCTGCCGCCGCCGCTGCTGAACCGCGCGAATGCCAGTCAGGCACTCGTGCCGCCGCCCTCACCCGCTGAGCGCACGCGGAGCACGAACAAGGCACAGGGTGGTCGATGAGCGAGCATCCCGACCGAGGCCTCGAACCGGGCCGCCAGCCAATTTCGCGCCGCGCACTCATCGCTGGCGCCGCGGTGGGCGCAGGAGGGTTGCTGCTTCAGAAGATATCCCTTCCGCCCGAAGCACAGGCGCCGGCGCCAGCAACGCCAGCGGTGCCCGACGATCCCACGGCGATGCCCGGCGGGGGGACGACGGCGGTCAGCGCGCGCTCGCCCTTCGAGTCGCCCGCGCGCACGCCGCTCGGCGTCATCACCGGCCCGGCGTACTCGCCGCTCCAGGATCTCACCGGCACCATCACGCCGAACGACCTGCTGTTCGAGCGACACCACGCCGGCGTGGCGATGATCGACCCGAAGCGATACAAGCTGCTCGTGCACGGCCTCGTGGCTCGACCGATGGTGTTCACCCTCGACGACCTGAAGCGCCTCCCCAGCGTGTCGCGCGTGCATTTCCTCGAGTGCTCCGGCAACGGTCGCGCCGCGTACCGCGAGCCGAAGCCCGACATGACCCCTCAGAGCGTCGACGGCCTGACGAGCAATGGTGAATGGACCGGCGTGCCGCTCTCGGTGCTGCTGGACGAGGTGGGCGTGCGCGATGCCGCGAGCTGGTTCCTCGCCGAAGGCGGCGACGCGGCGAGGCTGTCACGGAGCATTCCAATGGCGAAGGCGCGCGACGATGCGCTGATCGCGTACGCTTTCAACGGCGAGCCGCTGCGGCCGGCGAATGGCTATCCGGTGCGGCTCTTCCTCCCGGGCTACGAGGCCAACACCTGCGTGAAGTGGCTGCGGCGGATCAAGCTCATCGACCAGCCGAACATGTCGCGCGACGAGACGTCGAAGTACACCGACCCCCTGCCGGACGGAACGGCGCGGCAGTTCAGCCTCGTCATGGATGTGAAGTCCATCATCACCCAGCCCGCGTATCCGGTGCAGCTCAAGCGGGGATGGAACCGCATCTCGGGACTGTCGTGGAGCGGGCGCGGGAAGATCGCGCGGGTGGACGTGAGCACCGACGGCGGGCGTACGTGGAGCTCCGCCGAGCTGCAGGAGCCGGTGCTGTCCCGCGCGCACACGCGCTTCACCATGATGTGGGAGTGGAAGGGCGGGCCGGCCGTGCTCATGAGCCGAGCCGTGGACGAGACGGACGCCGTGCAGCCCACACGCACCGAGTTCGCGAAGGTGCGCGGGCGCGGAACCGACTTCCACTTCAACCACGTCCGCGCGTGGAGGGTTTCTGCGGACGGGCGGGTCATCTTCGAGGGATCGGCATGAGCGACGCCCACGCCTGGCGCGCGCGTGCGATCATCACCACGCTGCTCACCGCGTTCGTGCTGCTCGTCACCTCGTGCTCGGTGGAGCGGCAGGCGGACCGCACGGTGCACGTCACCGGCGTCGGGCGTTCGGCGACGCCCGCCGAGATCCACGCGTGGGACATCGACGTCAACCCCACGGGGAGCAACCTGCCACCGGGGAGCGGCACGTATGCTGCCGGCGCGGCGGTGTTCGCCCGGAAGTGCGCGGCCTGCCACGGCGCGCACGGCGAAGGGATCGGTCCCTATCCGCGCCTCGTCGGCCGCGATCCGCGCAGCGGCTTTCCTTTCGGACAGGATCCTTCGTACGTGAAGACGGTCGGCAACTACTGGCCATACGCGACGACCGTGTTCGATTACGTGCGACGTGCGATGCCCCTCACCCAGCCCGGCTCGCTGCACGACGACGAGGTGTACGGCGTGGTGGACTACCTCCTCGCCGAGAACGGGATCGTGGGGCGCGAGGCGGTGATGGATGCGCAGACCCTCCCGCGCGTGCAGATGCCCGCGCGGGGGAAGTTCGTGCGCGACGACCGAACGGGGGGCAGGACGTTCCGCTGACGCAGGCGTTCGCTAACGTCCCATCGAGATCCCCTCGCGCAAAGCCTCCTCGTAGCGCGGGCGGTCGAAGCGATAGAGGTACGGTGCGCGTCGCACCCCGGCCGCGCGCAGCTCTCCCACGCGCTCGAGGATGCCGAGGTCGCGCATCTTCTTCTGGAAGTTGCGCCGGTCGAGCGGGCGTCCGAGGATGGCCTCGTACAACCGTTGGAGCTCGGGCAGCGTGAATGTCTCCGGGAACAGGTTGAGGCCAATGGGGCGACGGCCGAGCTGCGAGCGCAGCACGCCGAGCGCGTGGTCCACGATCTCGTCGTGATCGAAGAGGAGCGCGGGGCGATCGAACACGTCCCACCAGCGACACTCGTCGGTGAGCACGCCATCGGCGGTGGGAGTCACCTCGGCCCATTCCACGAGCGCGTAGTACCCCACCGACACGAAGCGCTCGTTGATGAACGCGCCGGTGGTGCGGGCGCGCGGCGTGTCGTCGAACAGGTGCTCGATCACCTCGTCGCGCCGATTCAGCCCGCCGAAGGTGTGGAACTGCTCGAGAAACACGTGGTCGAGCTGCGTGCGCAACCGGAGCACACGATGCGCGGCGTCGTCCACCGACTCGTCGCGGCGCACGAACCCGCCCGGCAGGCTCCAGCGTCCGCGCTGCTTCCAGTGCGTGAGCAGCAGTCGGAGCTGGCCGGCGTGGAAGCCGAATACCACGCAGTCCACTGCCAGGTGCGGGAGGTACTCGCCGGCCTCGTCGCCGAGGAACTCGATGCTGAGGTGGTGCTCGGCCATCATCGGTGGCGGAAAGGGGGCCAGCGAAGCGCTATTGACGCGCAGGGAGGCGGCCCGTACCGTATCGCCGCGAAACGTGTAATTCCAACACAATTGGATCGCCGGGCGGTCAACGCAAGACCGTCCCGCGCCGGCCTTGGCCTCGGGATGCGTATTCGCTGCGTTGCGGTGACTTCACGTACGTCTCTCCCCCTGATCGCTTTCATGCTCATGGCGTGTTACGCCGGACCGCGTTCGGGCGCTGGGGCCGCCGTGGAGCGGCACAGCCGGATCGAGGAATTCGCGACCACGATTCCGGAACTGGACGGCCGCGCGCGAACCGTACGTGTCTATCTCCCCCCGGGTTACGACGGGAGCGACGAACGCTTTCCCGTGCTCTACCTCCAGGACGCCCAGCAGCTCTTCGCGCCTGGCCCGTTCGGCGACTGGCTGGTGGACGAAACGCTGGACTCGTTGCACGCGCGGGAAGGCTTTCGCGGCGTGATCGTGGCGGGGATCGACAACAGTGCGCACCGGTGGGACGAGTACAGCCCGTGGGTGAACCGTCACATGCACGACTGGATGCCGGCCGACTGGTCCGGACCCGTGCAGGGCGGGGAGGGCGACGCGTATCTCGCGTTCGTGGCGAACACCCTCAAGCCGGTCATCGACGCGCGCTATCGCACGCTGGCCGATCGCGGCCATACCGGCATCGGCGGCTCCAGCATGGGAGCGCTGATCGCGGTGTACGCCGGACTTCGTCGTCCCGACGTGTTCGGCAAGGTGATGGCGATGTCCACCGCGGTGTGGTTCGCCGAGGAGGGTGGCCCCTGGCTGTCACGCAATCACCTCGTGGAGCTGGTGCAGCGAGAACCCGTGCCGGCGAATGTCCGCTTCTACGTCGACGTGGGGACCGCGGAGCGGAGTCGTGACACGGACCCCGACGTGACCGATGCCGGCGGCCGCAAGGTCACCTACCCGGGAGCTTACAAGGATGGAAGCGATGCCCTCGTCCGCGCGCTGCGCGCGGGCGGGGTGCCTGACTCGAATATCCGATATCTGATCGCGCCGGGCGCCGTGCACAACGAGAGTGCGTGGGCCCGGCGCTTCGGTCATGCCGTGCAGTGGCTTTACCCCTGACAGCCCCCTCAGCCCAGGAGCCATGATGTTGCGGACAGTGATCCATGGCGCGGTTGCAACGATGCTGGCGAGCGCGCCCCTCCTCGCCCAGACCGGAACCATCGCGGGGCGCGTCCTGACGGCGGACGATGCCCAGCCGATTCCCGGCGCGCAGATCCTCGTCCTCGGCACGAATGCCGGCGCCGTCACGCGTGAGGATGGCCGCTACTCGCTCACCGTCCGGCCCGGCCGCTACACGGTCCGGGCGCTGCGCATCGGTTTCGGTGCGGACACGGTCAGGAACGTGGTCGTCACGGCAGGCGCGACGACGACGGCGGACTTCCGCCTCCGTCCCGCCGCCACCGCGCTCTCCGGCATCGTCGTCGTCGGCTACGGCACCCAGGAAGCCAAGGACGTCACCGGCTCGGTGGCCACGGTGGGCACCGAGGAATTCAACACGGGGCGCGTAGTGAGCCCCGAAGCGTTGATCCGCGGCAAGGTGGCGGGGGTGCAGGTGGCGGACAACAACGAGCCGGGCGGCGGAATCGCCGTGCGAGTGCGCGGCGGCACGTCGGTGAACGCGAGCAACGAGCCGCTCTATGTCATCGACGGCGTGCCGATCGACGTGGGCGGCGGATCCACCGTGAGTGGGCGCAACGGGCTCAACTTCCTCAACCCGAACGACATCGAGACGGTCACGGTGCTGAAGGACGCGTCGGCGACGGCCATCTACGGCAATCGTGGCGCGAACGGCGTAGTGATCATCACGACCAAGTCGGGGGCCTCGCAGCCGCAGGTGATGTATACGGGAACGGTGTCGGGCTCGCGCGTGGTGGGTGGACCCGAGATGCTGACGGCGGACCAGTATCGCGCCGCGGTCACGCAATACGCGGCGACGAACGTGCCGTCGCTGGGCTCGGCGAACACCGATTGGCTCGCCGCGATCGAGCAGAACGCGGGTGGCCAGGAGCACAACCTCGACTTCGCCGGCAAGCGAGACGCGGCGCTCTACCGCCTCGGCCTGGGCTACCTGGACCAGGAGGGGGTGCTGATCGGCACGCGGACACGGCGCGCGTCGGCGTCACTCAACTACTCGGACCTCCTGCTCAACGACCGCCTGGCGCTCCGCACGCACCTGCGCGGCTCGCGCTCGGTGGACGACTTCACGCCGAACGCCGTCCTGGGCGAAGCGGTGGCGTTCGCGCCGACGCAGCCGATCTATACCTCGACGGGTGAGTACTACCAGTACCGGGATCCCACCACCGGCAACCTGATCGGCCTCGCGCCGAACAATCCGCTCGAGGACCTGAAGTACCTGCAGGATCGAGGCACGATCCTTCGCAGCATCGGCAGCGTGGAAGGCGAGTATCGCCTCCCGTGGCTGCAGGGACTCAGCGTGACCGCCCGCGGCAGCTTCGACAGCAACCGTGCCGATCGCAACTCCTTCACGCCCAGCACCGTCGCGTCGCAGCTGAAGGGAGATCCGACGCTGGCGGGGAGCCTGTCGCGCGCCAACCACAGCGAGCTGCACACGGTGGCCGACGCGTTCGCCACCTACCGGCACGACCTCCCCATGCTCGATCGGGGAAGCGTCGACCTCACGGTCGGTGTGTCGGCCGAGAACTTCAACGGCTCGTACAACGGATACTCGGCGCGCGGCCTCTCCACGAACCTGCTCGGCTACAACGGCGTGCCGACGTTCAAGGAGGCAAGCCCGGGGGTGAGCGTGCAGGAGCATCGCCTGCGCTCGCAGTTCGCGCGCGGCAACCTGTCGTTGAAGGACAGGTACCTGTTCACGGCCACGGTCCGTCGCGACGGCTCGTCGCGGTTCGGGCCCGACAACCAGTGGGGTGTGTTCCCCTCGGCGGCGTTCGCGTGGCGGATGAGCGAGGAGCCGATGCTGAAGGATCTCCTGCCGGTGTCCGACCTCAAGCTCCGCGTGTCGTGGGGCAAGAACGGCAACGAGTCCATCGGGTGCAACTACTGCGCGTACGGCAGCTACGAGGTAGGCGGGCCGCAGGCGCAGGCGCAGCTCGGTTCCGACTTCGTCACCACCATCCGGCCGATCGCCTTCGACGCGAACCTGCACTGGGAGACGACGACGTCCACCGACGTGGGCATCGATTTCGGCTTGCTGCGGAACCGTTTCAGCGTCAGCATCGACGGGTATACCAAGACCACCGATGACCTGCTGTTCGCCGTGCCGACGGCGGCGGGCACGGCGCTCTCCAACAGCGTGCTGACGAACATCGGCAGCGTGCGGAACCGCGGCTTCGAGTTCATGCTCGATGGCAAGCTGATCGACGGCGGCCGTCGCGGCTTCACCTGGCTGGCGAACTTCAACGCGTCGCACAACAGCAACGAGCTGCTCACGCTGGGCCGGCCGGGGCTCACGAGCATCGCCACCGGCGGCATCGCCGGCGGGGTGGGCACCAACATCCAGGTGCTGCAGCCGGGCCAGCCAGTGAACTCCTTCTTCGTCTACCGCCACCGCGAGGCGAACGGCAAGGTGGTCGTCACGGGGCCGGACACGGCCATGTACGTGGACGTGAACGGAGACAAGATCATCAACACCTCGGACCTCCGTCCCTTCCACAGCCCCGCACCGAAGTGGATCATCGGCCACACGTCGAACTTCAGCTGGAGGAACTTCGACGCGAGCACCACGTTGCGGGCGTACCTCGGCAACTACGTCTACAACAACGTGGCGTCCAACCTCGGCAACTACAGCGTGCTCACTTCGCCGTACGCGCCGGTGAACCTGAGCGCGTCGGTGCTGCAGTACGGCTTCACGCGGCCGCAGTACCTCTCCGATCTCTACGTGGAAGACGCCTCGTTCCTCCGCATGGACAACCTGACGGTCGGCTACACCTTCGACCGGCTGGGGCAGGTGCGCAACCCGCGCGTGTTCGGCACCATCCAGAACGTGTTCACGAAGACGAGCTATTCGGGCGTGGATCCCACGGCCAACATCAACGGCATCGACAACAACGTCTACCCCCGCTCGCGCACCTTCGTGGGCGGCGTGACTATCGGCTTCTGAGAGGAGACCACATGCGGATCATGTCGACGCGCTGGCTGGCGATGGGGGGCGCGGCACTGCTCCTCGCCGTGCCGGCCTGCAACAACGACCTCACGGTCGCGCCGCAGAGCAACATCACGAGCGGCAACATCTTCAGCGATACCACCTCGTATCGGGCGTTCCTCGCCAAGCTGTACGCCGGACTGGCCGTGACGGGACAGAGCGGCCCGGACGGCAAGCCCGACATCAGCGGCATCGACGAGGGATTCTCGCAGTACGTGCGCGGCTACTGGCAGCTCCAGGAGCTCCCGACCGATGAAGCGATCATCGGCTGGGGTGACACCGGGCTCCCCGAGCTGAACACGCAGACGTGGTCGGCGGCGAACCCATTCACCACCGCCATGTACGCGCGCATCTTCTACCAGGTCGCACTTGCCAACGAGTTCCTGCGCCAGACATCCGACGCGCAGCTCTCCGCCCGCGGCACCGCGGCAGCACTCGTCACGGAGGTGCAGGGGTATCGCGCCGAGGCGCGCTTCCTCCGGGCACTCAGCTACTACCATGCGCTCGACCTCTTCGGCAACGTGCCGATCGTGGACGAGAACTTCGACATCAGCAAGCTGCCGGTACAGGCGGCGCGCAGCGACGTCTTCGCATTCGTGGAGAAGGAGCTGAAGGAGGCCCGCGCCGGGCTGCCGGCGCGCAGCACGGGCAGCTACTACGGCCGCGCGAGCCAGCAGGCGGTGGACATGACGCTGGCCCACCTGTACCTGAACGCCAAGGTATGGACGGGCACCGACCGCAGCGCCGATGCGCTCGCGGCCGCGTCGTCGGCGATCGCCGGGGGTGGCTCGCTCGACACGAGCATTCCACACCTCTTCCAGGCGGACAACAACACGTCGCCCGAGATCCTCTTCTCGATCCCCTTCGACGGCAACCACACGCGCACATGGGGCGGGATGACCTATCTCATCCACGCCTCGGTCGGGGACAACATGGACGCGGCGGCATCGGGGATCGACGGCGGCTGGTACGGCCTGCGCCTGCGGCCCAGTGCCGTGGAACGCTATGCGGGTGGCGCCTCCAGCACCGACCTGCGCGCGCAGTTCATCCGCACCGCCGGCCGCACGGAAGACATCGCGAACGTGGGCTCGAGCAACAACGGCTACGCCCTCGCGAAGTTCCGGAACGTGACGGCCGACGGCAAGCCGGGCTCCAACCTCACCTTCCCCGATACCGACTACCCGATGTACCGGCTTGCCGACGCCTACCTGATCTACGCCGAGGCGTTCCTGCGCGGCGGCGGTGGCTCGCAGGGGACGGCGCTCGGCTACGTGAACGCGCTTCGCACGCGCGCCAACGCGACGCCGATCGGCGCCGCGGAGCTCACCCTCCCGTTCATCCTCGACGAGCGTGGGCGCGAGCTGCTCTGGGAAGGGATGCGACGTCAGGACCTCATCCGCTTCGGGCAGTTCTCCACCGCGGGCATCTGGCAGTGGAAGGGCGGTACCCACGACGGGGAGGTGACGTCGGCCAACCACGACCTGTATCCGATTCCGGCGAACGAGCTGTCGGCCAACCCGACGCTCAAGCAGAACCCGGGCTACTGACAGGCGTCGATGCCGTGTCCGACGAAGCGCTGCGCCTTCCGGCGCGGCCTCGCCGCCCTGGGCGCGATCTTGCCGCTGGCCATCGCATGCGGCGGCAAGTCGCTCCCGGACGCCGTCACCACACAGCCTCCACCCGTCGAGCGGCCGTCGCTGCCAGCGGCGTATCGCGCCTCGGGACACGCGGCTGCGGGCGACGTGGCCGTCCATCTCTTCGACTGGCGATGGACCGACATCGCCAGCGAGTGCGAGACGGTGCTCGGGCCCGCGGGGGCGCAGGCGGTGCAGGTGTCGCCACCCAACGAGCACAGTATAACCCCGAGCCACGACTGGAGCGAGCGCTACCAACCCGTGAGCTACAGCGTGGAGAGAAGTCGCTCCGGCACGGGGGATGAATTTCGCGACATGGTGGCACGCTGCAAGGCGAACGGGGTGGGGATCATCGTGGACGCGGTGATCAACCACATGACGAACTCGCCCAGCCCCGGAACGGGGAGCAATGGCACCCAGTACACGAAGTACGAGTATCCAGGGCTGTACACCGCCACCGATTTCCACACGCCCTGCCAGGTGAGCACTTACACCAACGCGGCGATCGTGCAGGACTGCGAGCTGTTCGGGCTCCCCGACCTGAACACCGGCTCGCCGAGCGTGCGGCAGAAGATCGCCGCGTACCTCATCGCGCTCGCCCGGATGGACGTGATGGGCTTCCGCATCGATGCGGCGAAGCACATCCAGCAGGTGGAGCTCGACAGCATTCTCGCCATCGTCAACCACGCGCTCGTCGCCGAAGGTCGGACGGTGCCGTACGTCTATCTCGAGGTGTCGGCGGGATTCGGTGAAGCCCTCTCGCCCAGCGACTACTTTGGCGAGGGCTACGACAGCGGCGGCGCGGCCGATGTCACCGAGTTCACCTTTACCGGCGTGGGCGACAAGTTCCGCAACGTCGGTGGGCAGGTGATCGCTGACCTGAATCCCGATGGCCCGCCCGGCCATCAGTTCTCCGCCGGCGCGTGGGGAATGATGCCGTCGGACAAGGCGCTCGTGTTCCTCGAGAATCACGACACCCAGCACAGCTGCGGACTGAGCTATCGGAACGGGCAGGTGTTCCGGCTGGCGAACGTGTGGATGCTCGCGCAACCGTACGGATATCCGCTCATCCTCTCCAGCTTCGCCTTCGGTTGCCCGGGCGGCAACTCGATGGGTCCTCCCTCCGACGCCAATGGCTGGACGACCCCCGTGTCGTGTGCTGCGAGCCTGGAGACGGCGACGGTGGGGCAGTGGGTGTGCGAGCACCGCGATCCCTACATTCTCAACATGATCGGCTTCCGGCGCGTGGTCGCCGGCACCGACGTGAACCACTGGTGGGACGACGGCAGCAACGCCATCGCTTTCTCGCGCGGGACGCTCGGCTTCGTCGCCATCAACAACGAGAGCGCCGCGCTGTCGCGCACCATCGCCACCGGCCTCTCCGCCGGCATTTACTGCGACCGTATCAGCGGCGGGAAGTCCGGCTCGGTGTGCGTTGGCTCCAGCATCACCATCGCCGACGATGGAAGCGTGGCGCTCACCCTTCCGGCACACGCGGCAATCGCCGTGGATGCCACCACGAAGCTCTAGCCGCTCGAGTCCCGCCTGATGTCGCCTCGCCTCCCGAATTCGGATACGCGTTCCTCCACCAGCTCCCAGATGCGATTCCATCCGCGCCTTCTCGCTGCCGCGCTCGCGCTCGCCGCCTGCCACGCCCCCCTGCGGACGGCGGCGGCTCCCGAACGCACGCCGCCGGCGTGGTCGCGCTCGTCCGTCATCTATGAAGTCAACGTGAGGCAGTACACGCCGGAGGGCACCTTCGTCGCGCTCCAGGGGCACCTGCCGCGGCTCAAGGCACTGGGCGTGGACATCCTGTGGCTCATGCCCGTGCAGCCGATCGGGAAGATCAATCGCAAGGGGCCGCTCGGTAGCCCGTACTCGGTGGCCGATTACAAGGCGGTGAACCCCGAGTACGGTACCGCCGCCGACTTCATGGCGTTCGTGGACGCGGCGCACCAGCAGGGGTTCAAGGTCATCCTCGACTGGGTCGCGAACCACACGGCCTTCGACAACCCGTGGGTCTTCCAGCACCGGGGGTGGTACTCGCTGCGCCCCGACGGTTCCATCTCCAATGCGCGCGACAACGAGGGCCATGAGACCGACTGGACGGACGTCGCGGAGCTCAATTACGACAACCGCGCCATGCGGCGCGAGATGATCGCCGACATGGAGTGGTGGCTCGACACGATGCACATCGATGGCTTCCGCTGCGACGTCGCGCTTGGCGTCCCGATGGACTTCTGGAACACGGCCCGCCGCGAGCTGGCCGCCAGGCACCCGGACATCTTCATGCTCGCCGAGGCGGAGTCGCCCGTGCTGTACAGCGCGTTCGACATGTCATACGGCTGGGAGTTCCATCACCTGCTGAACGAGATCGCGCAGGGCAGGCAGGGCACCGACGTGCTGGACCCCTACTTCGCGCGGGGCGCCGCGGCGTATGCACCGAGCGACTATCGGATGTACTTCACCAGCAACCACGACGAGAACAGCTGGAACGGCACCGAGTTCGAGCGCATGGGCGCCAACCACCTGCCGGCGTTCGTGCTCGCCGCCACCGTGGTGCAGTCAATGCCGCTGCTGTACACGGGGCAGGAGGTGAGCATGCACAAGCGCCTCCGCTTCTTCGACAAGGACACCGTGGACTGGAGCGGTCCGTCACTGGCCGGGTTCTACCACTCGATGATCGAGCTCAAGCACACCCAGGATGCGCTGGCGAATGGCGCGTGGGGCGGGCCGCAGCAGTCACTGAAGACCGATGGCGGCAACCGCGTCTACGCGTTCAGTCGCAGCCGCGGCAGCAGCCGGGTGGTGGTCGCCGTGAACTTCGGCGACGCGCCGGCGAACGTGCGCTATGACGGACTCGCGCAGCCCGGCTCCTACTCCGACTGGTTCACGAAGGCTCCCGCCACGCTCGGCGCCTCAGGCAGGATCGAGATCCCGGCGCACGGCTACCGCGTCTTCGTCGGCGACAACGCGAACAGGTAGCCAGTTTGCGGCGCGAGGGACGGCAGGGGCGCGTAGTCCCTCAACTGCCCGTCGCGGCCGATGGTGATGGGCGCAGCGGTGGCGTCGCCGAGCAGGGTGCGCAGGCGCCACCTGCCGCTCGGCAGCGCGCCCGCGGCCGACGCGATCGTCGCGCCGGAGATGGCCGTGCTGCCGACGTTGGCGACCACCAGCACCTGCTCCTGCCCCTCGCGACGGATGTACGCCAGCACGGCAGGATGGCTCGTGGCCAGTGGCACGAGCCGACCAGCGCCAAGCGCGCGGCGCTCCGCGCGCAGGTGAATCAGTCGGCGGTAGAACGACAGCAGCGAGGTGGAGTCGCCCTCCTGACTCTCCACCGTGACCTCCATCGAGTCTGGCTGCAGCGCCTCCCACGCGCGGGCGCCGGAGAAGCCTCCCGACGGCGCCGCACGCCACTGCATCGGGGTGCGCAGCCGCTCGTCGGGCTTGCTGCCGGTCATGCCGATCTCCTCGCCGTAGTAGACGAAGGGCATGCCGGGGAGGGTGAGGAGCACGAATGCGGCGACACGCGCCTCGCCGAGGTCGCCGCCAAGCTGGGTGCGCACTCGCGGCTGGTCGTGGTTGCTGAGGAATGGCGCCATGCGCTCCGGAGCAACTGCGTCCTGGATCCGCAGCACGGCGGGGAGTATCCCTGTCGCCGAGCCGCGCTTCACTCCCGCGATGATGCTGTCGGCGATCTCGAAGGCAAAGTTGGCGTCGAGTTGATCGGGGTAGTACGACAGCATCGGTGCGGTGCTGTCCGACACCTCACCCACCGTGTATGCCTGCGGATTCACCTTGCGCACGTACGCGCCGTACTCGCGGAGCAGCGCGTGCGTGCCCGGCGAGTGCACGATGTGTCCGGGCTCCTCCACGAGATAGGGAATCGCGTCCAGCCGGAACCCGTCCACGTGCATCTTCTCCAGCCAGAAGCGGGCGATGCGCTTCGCCTCCTCCCGCACCGCCGGCGTTCCGTAGTTCAGGTCCGGCATGTGGTCGGAGAAGAAGCCGTAGTACCACTCGTCGCGCACCGGCGACCTGTGCCAGTTGCTCTGCCCCCACGGGTTCAGCTCGGCCGGCTTCTTCGCCGACCAGCGATACCACGCGCGGTATGCCGATGCCGTGTCGCGCAGCGCCGCCTGGAAGTATGGATGCTGGTCGGAGCTGTGGTTCAGCACCATGTCCACGAGCACGTGGATGCCGCGCCGGTGCGCCTCGGTGATGAAGCGCGCGAAGTCGGCATTCGTGCCGTAATCCGGCTCAACGCGGTAGTAGTTCGACACGTCGTAGCCATGATAGCTCGGCGATTCCGCCACCGGCATCAGCCAGATGCACCGCGCGCCCAGCGAGCGCCTGCTGTGCGGCTTCCCGTCGTTGATGTAGTCGAGCTTCTGGGTGAGCCCCTTCAGGTCGCCGATGCCGTCCCCGTTGCCGTCGGCAAAGGAGCGGACGAACACCTCGTAGCAGGTGGCGCCGTGGGTCCACCCGGGAGGCGCCGTCTGGGCGCGCGCGGGGAGGGCGGCGAGGACCGCCGCGAGGACAAGCGTCAGGGCAGAACGGAGCGCTCGAGGCATGCGTGGCGGCAGTTCGGGACCGCGATAGCGTACGCGGTCGCGGAGCGGCCGGCAAGCGCGAGCGGCGCTCTGTCCAAGGGCCCACCTCGCACCCATCTTGGAGCACGTCCCACCGAGCGAACGCCCCTCACTCCGACGACATCATGAACGAGAAGCCGCGCCTCAGCGCCGCAGGCCTGTTCAACATGAGCTTCGGTTTCCTCGGCATCCAGTTCGGCTGGGGATTGCAGCTCGCCAACATGTCCGCCGTGTACGAGCGGCTTGGCGCACGGCCGGACCAGGTGCCACTGCTCTGGCTTGCCGCGCCGGTCACGGGCCTGCTCGTGCAGCCGGTCATCGGCGCGCTGAGCGACCGCACGTGGGGACCGCTCGGACGTCGGCGTCCCTACTTCCTGACTGGTGCCATCCTCGCTTCCATCGCGCTCTTCTTCATGCCGACGTCGAGCAGCCTGTGGATGGCGGCGACCCTCCTCTGGATCCTCGATGCCTCCATCAACATCTCGATGGAGCCATTCCGTGCCTTCGTCGCCGACAAGCTCGACGTGTCGCAGCGCACGACGGGATTCGTCATCCAGTCGCTGTTCATCGGCGTGGGCGCCAGCCTGGCCAACGCGCTTCCGCTGATCCTCCGCTGGCTCGGCGTGCAGGGGAACACGGCGAGCGGCATTCCGCTCACGGTGAAGTACTCGTTCCAGGCGGGTGCGGTGGTGTTCCTGCTGTGCGTGCTGTGGACGGTGATCACCACGAGCGAATTTCCTCCCGAGGACCTCGCCGCGTTCGAGCGCGCCCGCAATGAGCGCCGCGGCATCGGGGCGCTGCTCTCGGACATCGGACAGTCCGTGCGCGCCATGCCCTCGACCATGCGCCAGCTCGCCGTGGTGCAGCTCCTTACCTGGCTCGGCCTCTTCTGCATGTGGCTGTTCTTCGTGCCAGCCACGGCGCGGCACGTGTTCGGCGCCACGGATCCACAGTCCGACCTCTACACCCAGGGCATCGAGTGGGGGGGCTTCGCCTTCGCCTTCTACTCCATCACCTGCTTCATCGTCGCCCTCGCGCTCCCTCGGCTCGCCGACCGCATCGGCCGGAAGACGGTGCACGCCGCCGCGCTCGTCTGCGGCGCGGCCGGGCTGCTGAGCGTGTACGTCATCCACGACCGGTACCTGCTGCTGCTGTCCATGGTCGGTGTGGGGATCGCGTGGGCGTCCATCCTCTCCATGCCCTACGCCATCCTCTCCACGGCGCTCCCGGCCCATCGCATGGGCGTGTACATGGGCATCTTCAACTTCTTCATCGTGATCCCGGAGATCATCGCCTCGCTTGGCTTCGGGCCCATGACGCGCGCACTCTTCGGCGCCGGCAACCCGAATGCGCCGCTCTACGTCGTCATGCTCGGAGGGCTCTGCCTCCTTGCCGCGAGCGCGTGCATGGGGATGGTGGACGACGTCGCCGCGCAGGTGGTGAGTTCGTCTTCACGTCCATTCAGGGCGGCAGTGAGCAGTGACGGCGGGAGCACCTGAGGAGCGAGAAAGCCGAGGAACTCGAGCTCCTTCGGCACGCGCCTCGCAATCATGACGGGTGGTCTTCACGCCACTCGTCACATGCCACGCGCTCCGACCGGCACCTACTTCATGTTCGCCACGGGGATAGAGAACTCCTGTCCCACCGTGGACGGCGGCCGCACGCGAATGGATGAGATGGCGCTCTGCCGGCACTACGACTTCTGGCGACGCGACTTCGACCTCGTGCAGGAGATCGGCGTCAATCACCTCCGTTACGGCCCGCCCCTCCATACCACCTGGCGCGGCCACGACAAGTACGACTGGGGATTCGCCGACCAGACGTTCGCCGACCTGAAGCGGCGTGACATCACCCCGATCACCGACCTCTGCCACTTCGGCGTGCCGAACTGGATCGGCAATTTCCAGAACCCGGATTTCCCGGAACTGTTCGCCGGGTATGCGCGCGCCTTTGCCACGCGCTTTCCCTGGGTGCAGTTCTACACGCCGGTCAACGAGATGTACGTCTGCGCGCTCTTCTCGGCGCGCTACGGCTGGTGGAATGGACAGTTCACCACCGACCGCGCCTTCGTCACGGCGCTCAAGCACATCGTGCGTGCCAACGTGCTCGCCATGCGCGCCATCCTGCAGGTGCGCCCCGACGCCATCTTCGTCCAGAGCGAGTCGTCCGAGTACTTCCACGCCGACTGCCCGGCGGCCATCGGGCCGGCGGAGATGCTGAACGAGATCCGTTTCCTCTCGCTCGACCTCAACTACGGCCGGCGGGTCAGCTCGGAGATGTACATCTACCTCCTCGACCACGGCATGACGCGCGAGGAGTACCAGTTCTTTCTCGGCAAGTCGCTGAAGCACCACTGCATCATGGGGAACGACTATTACGTCACCAACGAGCACCTCGTGAATGCCGAAGGCGCGACGCGGCCGTCGGGTGAGATCTTCGGCTATCACGTGATCACCAGCGAGTACTACGAGCGTTACGGGCTTCCCGTCATGCACACCGAGACGAACGTCGACCAGGGAACGCGTGGCGACGAGGCAGTCAGCTGGCTGCGCAAGGAGTGGGCGAACGTGCTGCGCGTGCGCAACGATGGCGTCCCGATCCTCGGCTTCACCTGGTACTCGCTCACCGACCAGGTGGACTGGGACAATGCCCTCCGGGAGAGGCGGAACTGCGTCAACCCGCGTGGCCTGTACGATCTCGACCGCAACATCCGGCCGGTGGGCACGGCATACCAGCGGCTCATCCAGGAATGGCGCGACGTGCTGCCGACGCAGAGCGTGGTGCTGTCGCTGCCGGCGTTTCCGCCCAGCCGCCAGGATGACCCGCTGGTGGCGGCGATGGCTGCGCACGCGCGCAGCCGCCGCACGGACGCCGAGAAATCCGAGGGTGCACAGGTGAGCACTGGGGCGCCGCGCGCCAGCGGGGGAGGAGCATCGTGAGTCGCTTCGACGGCAAGGTGGTGATCGTCACTGGCGCGGCGAGCGGGATCGGCCTCGCCACCGCAGAGCGGTTCGGCAGCGAAGGCGCCCGTGTCGTCATCGCCGACCGCGACATTGATCATGCGAACGCCGCCGCGGAGCAGGTGAAGCAGGCGGGCGCCCCCGACGCATGGGCCTCCACCTGCGACGTCTCGAACGAGGAACAGGTGTCCCGGTGCGTGACGGAGACGCTGTCCCGCGCCGGCGCGGTCCACGTGGTGGTCAACAACGCCGGCCTCATGACGTTCAAGGCCATCACCGACCTCGCCACCAGCGACTGGACCCGCGTGCTCGGCGTTGACCTGCTCGGCGCCTTCTTCTTCATCAAGCAGGCCTTCCAGCACATGAAGCCCGGGGGCGCGGTGGTGAACGTCGCCAGCATCCACGCGCGGGAGACTGAACCGATGGTGGCACCATACGCCGCGGCCAAGGCAGCCCTCGTCTCCCTCACCAGGTCGGCGGCGCTGGAGGGTCGCCCGCGTGGCATTCGGGTCAACGCCGTGCTGCCGGGCGCCGTGGACACCCCCATGCTGTGGGATAATCCCAACGTGAAGGCGGGGATCGAGAAGGTGGACCGTGCCGACGTCGGCGAGCCGGCGGACATCGCTGCCGCCATCGCCTTTCTGGCGTCGGAGGAGGCGAAGTTCGTGCAGGGGTCGGCGCTCGTCGTGGACGGAGGCCGCCTCGATCGTCTCTGAGCCGAGCGGTGGCTATGTTCATCCGCAATGCGCCGCCTCGTCCTCTCCGCGTTCCTCCTTTGTCTCGCCGGCTGCCAGTCGCCGCCCGCACCAGCGGCCGCGAAGGTGCTCCGCTGGGGCGGCGACGCCGAGGGTGGCGCACCGTTCGTCGAGGCGGATCCCGCTGATCCCTCGCGCGTCCGCGGCTTCGACGTGGACATCGCGCGCATGATCGCCCACGGCCTCGGGCGGGAGCCGCGGTTCGTCCAGGTCGCCTGGGCGTCCATCGAACAATCGGTGGAGCGCGGCGACTTCGACATCGGCATGTCCGGCGTGGAGGATCGTCCCGACCTGCGCGAGCGCCACGCGGTGAGCATCCCGTATTACGAGTTCCGCGAGGTGCTCGCCGTGCGCCCGGCCGACTCGGCGGCGTTCCGAACGCTCGCCGACCTTGACGGGCACCGCGTGGGCACCCTCGCCGCCACCGGCGCCTGGCGCCTCCTGCTGGAGGCCAAGGCGAGGTACGGCGTCGTACCCGTGTCGTACGACGACGACGTGCATCCCTATGAGGATCTCGCCTCCGGCCGGCTGGATGCGGTCCTGCTCGACCACATCATCGCGCACCGCTCCCTGCGCCGCACCGGAGGCTTCATCGTCCAGCCGCAGCCGGTGGCGCTCGGCCACTACGTGGTGGTGATGGCGCACGACCGCACCGCGCTCCGCGACAGCGTGAACGCCATCCTGCGCGCCCGCATGCGCGACGGCTCGCTGGCGAAGACCTTCCGCGCGTGGGACTCGTGGGACGACGCGGAGGCCGCGTACTTCGCGCGCACGCTGGCCAACCCGCCGGTCGCCGAGTCGGGGACGACATCGGCCGCGCGTTCGATCGCCTCGTACCTGCCCAGCCTCGGCCGCGCGGCGGTGGTGACGCTCGTGCTGTCGCTGCTCTCGATGACGCTCGCTGTCTGCGCCGGCGTCCTCATCGCCGCCGGCCGCGTGTACGGCGGCGCGCCCGTACGCGGGGCGCTGGCGGCGTACGTGGAGGTGATACGCGGCACGCCGGTGCTGCTTCAGCTCTTCGTGCTCTACTATGGGTTGTCGAACGTGGTGCGGCTTCCGGCCTTTGCCGCGGCGGTCATCGGGCTCGGGCTCAATTACGCGGCGTACGAGTCGGAGATCTACCGCGGCGCGCTGCAGGCCATCGCCCGCCCGCAGCTCGAGGCGGCGCGCACCCTCGGCCTGTCGGAGCTGCAGATCCTTCGCTTCGTGCGCGGACCGCAGGCGCTGCGTCTCGCGCTCGCCCCGATGACGAACGACTTCGTCGCCTTGCTGAAGGATTCGTCGCTCGTGTCGGTCATCACGGTGGTCGAGCTCACCAAGCAGACGGCCATCTACGCCACCAACGTCGGCAGCTGGGTGGTGCCGGGGGCGCTCTGCGCCGCCATCTACCTCATGATGTCGCTCCCGCTCGCCCACCTGGCGCGCCGGCTGGAGCGCCGCTGGAGCGCGGCGTGATGCACGCGTTGGCGGTGCGCGAGCTCCACGTCACTCGTGGCGACACCCCGGTCCTGCGTGGACTGGACATCGACGTCGAGCCGGGAGAACTGGTGGCGCTGATGGGGGAATCGGGGGCCGGGAAGTCCACCGCGCTCCGGGCCATCATCGCCCTCGAGCCGATCGCCGCCGGCAGCATCCGCGTCGGCGAATGCGCGCTGGTGCCGGGCCCCGTGCCGCCGGAGTCGCGGCTGCGCGCGCTCCGCCGCTCGGCGGGGATGGTCTTCCAGGCGCACTCGCTGTTCGAGCACCTGCCGGCGCTGGAGAACGTGACGCTCGCCCTCGTGCACGCGATGCGCCTGACGCCCGAGCGGGCCCGCGAGCGGGCCCTGTCGCTGCTCGAGTCGCTCGGTGTCGCCCACCGTGCGGCTGCACTCCCGCGTCAACTCTCTGGCGGTGAGGCGCAGCGTGTCGCCATCGCGCGCGCCCTCGCGCTCGACCCGCGCGTGCTCCTCATGGACGAGCCCACTGCGGCGCTGGATCCACAGCGGCGCGATGCGTTGGGACGCACCCTGCGGGCATTGGCGGCTGAAGGACGTGCGCTGCTCGTGGCGACGCACGACCTGGAGTTCGCACGAAGCTGGGCGGATCGGGTGATCGTGCTGGAGCGCGGCGTCGCCGTCCGGGAGGGACCGGCGGCCGCGGTGCTCAGCGACGACTGAGCTGGCTCAGGGAATCGCGAGCGCCAGGGTGAATCGCGACCCCTTTCCCATCTCGCTCTCCACCGTCAGCTCGGCGCCCATCGCCTCGGCGAGGCCGCGGGAGATGGACAGGCCGAGTCCCGTACCGGAACGCGGCGCGCTGAGCGAGCGTCCGAGCTGGATGAACGGCGAGAAGATCTCTCCCAGCTTCTCGCGCGGAATGCCGACGCCGGTGTCCGTCACGTGTACGAGCACCCGCGCTTCTGCACGCTCGGCGGAGAGGCGGACCTGACCGCCGCGGGGAGTTGCCTTCGCCGCGTTCGCGAGGAGGTTGACGCAGATCTGGATGATGCGCTCGCGATCGCCGAGCGCGACGAGCGTCGCATCGCACCCATCGCGGACGAAGTCGATGCCGCCGGCGTGCATCAGTGGCGCCACGAGGTGCGGCACCGAGTCCAGCACCTCGTCGATGCACACCGGCACGCGCTCTACCTCGAGCCGACCCGCCTCGATGCGGGCGAAGGAGAGCACGTCCTCGATCAGCGAGGTGAGGTGCCGCTGGTTGTACCGCACGCGCTCCAGGTCGTTCTGCTGCTCGCGCGTGAGGAGGCCATGCGCGCCGAGCAGGAGCAGGTCCACGTAGCCCGCGATGCCGTTGAGGGGAGTGCGCAGCTCGTGGCTCATTGAGGCCAGGAAGTCGCTCTTCGCGCGGTTGGCTGCCTCCGCCTCGCGGCGCGCGTGATGCTCCTCCTCGTAGAGGCGCGCCCGCTCCAGCGCGAGGGAGCACTGATGAGCGAGCAACTGGAGGAAGTCCTTCTCTTCCACCGAAAAGGCGCGACTCTCGCGCCAGTTGATGCCGATCGCACCGAGCACGCGCTCCCCTACCATCAGCGGGATGCTCGCCATCGCGCCGCCACCGTTCTCGGTCAGCAGGTCACCGAGGTGCGCGTAGCTCGTCAGGCGCGACTCCAGCGACGGGAAGAACTGCGCGCGCTGGTCGCGCACGGAGTCGGTGAGCGGAAAGGACGAGTCGAGCGGGAGCGAGCGGAACTTCTCCCGCGCGCGCGCGGAGTAGCCGACTGCAGCGATCACGTCGAGCACCCTGTCGTCCGCGTTCACGAGCGCCACGGACCCGCGCTCCCCACCGACCGCGGGAATGCCCGCGTTGATGACCACCTGCGCCACTTCCTCGCGGGTGAGCGTGGTCGTCAGCGCGGAGGTGAGGCGCTGCAGCGCCGTCTGGCGACGCGCGGAGTCCTCCAGCTGGCGCCGCATCGCCATCGGCACCGAGACGTCGGCGATGGATGCCACCCAGCCTTCCGGTACCGGCCCCCCGCCGGCGATCCTCCCGAGGTGCAGGAGTGCGTCGAACGTCGTGCCATCGCGGCGCCGGAAGCGAACGACGAACCCCTCGGCTGGTGCGTGTCCGCGCAACGTTTCCGTGAGCGCGCTCTCGATGCGTGAGCGCTCCTCCGGTGGCCAGTAGGCGAACGGCGGCAGCGCACCGACGAGCTCCTCGCGCGACCAGCCGACCATGCGGGCGAACGTCTCGTTGACGTAGCTCTGTCGCCCCGTGTCGTCCACGGCGGCGATGCCGACCGGGATGCTGTCGGCGAGCAGCGAAGAGGGCAGGTGCGGAGACTCGACCGGAGTCCGGTCAGGCGTCATCGAAAGGTCCGGCGGCTAGGGAGGCGGGAAGGCAATCTAACGCGACGCAACCGCGCTCTGGCAGAGTGCAAGAATGCTGGCGATCTGCACGAGTCACGCGCTGAAGCTCACCGCCAACCTGTCCCGAGTGAACCGGTCCAGATGACCGATATCACTAACCGGCGGGCGATTGTCAGTCAGCATGACGGCTATCGGCAATCACGTCCACACGGCTCCTGGCTTGCCGAAGAAGGTGATGCTCACATCTCCTTCCCTGGACCAGAGAGTCCCTTCAATGCGACTGCCGACGATGGCACGTTCGAGGGCGAAGACGCTCCTTACGCTGGCTGCTGCGGGCCTCATGCTCGCCGCGTGTGCCGATCAGGCCACCGCGCCAGTTGCGTCGTCGCCCGGCACTCAGGAGCGCACCTCGCGCTTCGCTCCCACCGACGCCCAGCTCGACCTGGTTGGCGTCTCCGATGGTGTCTACACCTTCACCTTCGACCCGAGCAAGGACCAGTCTTTCGACCTCGGCCCGAACCACCTCGACATCCCGCGCAATGCGGTGTGCGACCTGGAAACGTCGTCGTACGGGGTGAAGTACTGGGACGACCGCTGCTCGCCCGAGCGCGGCACGGTGACGATCACGGCGACGATCTCGCAGGCGAAGAGCGACCACCCGCGCATCGACTTCCAGCCGGCAATGCGATTCAACCCGCGGAGTGAGGTGGTGCTGTACCTCTACGCGAAGAAGGCGTCGAAGAAGGATGCCGACATGCTCGTCATGAAGTACTGCAGCGGCGACCACGGCAAGTGCGTGGATGAATCGCTGACGGACAGGGACCTCGTCACGAGCGTGGACAAGCGCCACAACGTGGTCTTCCGCCGTATCAAGCACTTCAGCGGCTACGTGGTCGCCGAGCGCGGCGGTTCGTCGGATGAAGGTTTCGGCCTGGCCGGATACTGAGGCGCGGTGACGACATCATGCGCCGCTTCACGATCCTTGCCTTGAGTGCCATCATCGCATTCGGCTTCTTCAGTAATGCGCTGCGTGCGGTGAGGTTCGGCCGCCGCTCCGGCTACATCGTCGCATCGAGCTGAGCGAAGGAAAGTCAGATCTGAAGCAAGTGAACACGGCGGCCTTCCTTACAGGGGGCCGCCGTGTTCGTTCGTGCGCGCCGCCGGCAGCGCTCCTCTCTGTGCACGGCTCCATGCAGTCGAGTGGCGCGCCTCGACAGGGCTCCTCACGGCACAGGGCTCAGAGTTGAGTTGCCCTGCCGAAGCGGACCACTGACGACTTGGAGCCCGACAGCGAGAGGGGCCCTCCCGCAGGCAATGCCGTTTCTTCCGATTGTGACTCGCCGCCTCGCCTGACATATTCGCGCATCTCCCCTCCCCGACATGCGCCCCCGAATTCTCGCCGCGCTCGCGCTAACCGCGCTCTTCGCCTGTCACCGCGATCCGCCTGACGACCTGTCCGGCGTGGGTACGGTGGAGATGGTGGAAGTGGACGTCGCCCCCACCTCGCCCGCGCGAGTGGAGCGCGTGATCCCGCGCGAAGGCGCCACCGTGAAGCAGGGCGACGTCGTCGCGCAGCTCACCCAGGCCACGATGCCCGCCGACCTCGACGCCAGGCGCGCCCGGCTCGCCGGCGCCGAGGCAGTGTTGCGCGACCTCACTAGGGGACACGACTCACCCGATCGCGCGCGTGCCGCCGCCGAGCTGCAGGGTGCGGAAGCGGAGGTGGCGCGAACGTCGGCTGACCTGCGCCGGCTCACGCCACTCGCCGAGAGCGGCACGGTGAGCCGGCAGCAGCTCGACGCGGCACGCAATGCCGCCGCGCAGGCCGTGAGCCGCCGTGACGCCGCGCGGGCCAGCCTGCGACTCGTCTCCCAGGGCGCACGTCCGGAGGCGATCGCCCAGGCGCAGACCGAAGTGCGCGCCGCCAGCGCCGCGCTCCGAGCGCTCGAGAGCAGCGCGGCCGAGCTGGTGCTGCGCGCGCCCATCACTGGCGTCGTCAGCAGCCGCAACGCCGAACCGGGAGAAGTGCTCGGCGCAGGCCAGCCCGCCGTCACCATCGCCGACGTGAGCCGCCCCTTCGTGCGCGTGTACCTGGACGAGTACGCCTTCTCGCGCGTGCGCGTCGGGCAGAAGGCGGACGCGCGGCTCGACGCGTATCCCGACACGCCGATTCCCGGCCACGTGTCCGCCGTGGCCACCCGCGCCGAGTTCACGCCGCGCGTGGCGCTCACGGAGAACGAGCGCGCCGACCTGGTGTTCGCCGTGCGCGTGGAGCTGAGCGACACCACCGGCCGCCTGAAGGCCGGCTTGCCGGTGACCGTGCACCTCCTCGGCACTCCCCCATGACGGTGAACGCGGCGATCCACACGCGGGCGCTGCGAAAGGTTTTCGGCGCCCTCGTCGCCGTGGATTCGCTCGACCTCGACGTCGCGCGGGGCGAGGTGTTCGGCCTCCTCGGACCCAATGGCTCGGGGAAGACGACGACGATCCGCATGCTCTGCGGGCTGCTCGCGCCCACCTCGGGCGAGGCGATGGTCGTGGGCCTCGACGTACGCCGCGAAGCGGAGGCGCTGCGCAGCCGCATCGGCTACATGTCGCAGCGCTTCGGATTGTACGACGATCTCACCGTCTACGAGAACCTCCGCTTCTACGCCACGGTGTACGGATTGCACGGCGAGGAACGCCGAACGCGTCTGGAGTCGCTGCTGCGCGATCGCGGCCTCGCGCCGCGGCGCGACCAGCTCGCCGGGACGCTCTCCGGCGGATGGAAGCAGCGCCTCGCCCTCGCCTGCGCCACCGCGCACGAGCCGCCGTTGCTCTTTCTCGACGAGCCGACCGCCGGGGTGGATCCGGCCTCCCGCCGCCGCTTCTGGGAGCTGATCCACGACCTCGCGCGCGGGGGAACGACGGTGCTCGTCACCACCCACTACATGGACGAAGCCGAGCGGTGCGACCGGCTGGCCTTCCTCTCGCGCGGACGGCTCATCGCGCAGGGGACGCCGGAGGAGATCACGGCGCAGTTCGGACAGCCCTCGGTGGAGGACGTCTTCATTGCGCTGCAGGAGCGCGATGAAGGTGGGAAGGTGGGAAGGTGAGAAGGCCGATGCCCCTTCGCGACTCCCGCTTCTGGCCGATGCTCTGGAAGGAGTTCATCCAGATGCGCCGCGACCGGCTCACCCTGGGCATGATGGTCGTGATCCCCGCCGTACAGCTCATGCTGTTCGGCTATGCGATCCGCACCGAGGTGCGCCACCTTCCCGCCGTGGTGCTCGACCGGTCCAACAGCTCGGAAAGCCGGGCGCTTATCGCCACGCTGCGCAACACGGGGAACTTCGACGTCGTGGAGTACGTGAGCGATCGCCAGGCGCTGGAGGATCGCATCCGTCGCGGCAGTGCGCGTGCTGCCTTCGTCATTCCACCCGAGTTCATGCGCGACATCAAGCGCGGACGCACCGCGCAGGCGCAGGTGATCGTGGATGCCGCCGATCCGCTGGCGTCGTCCGCGGCGATCGCCGCCGCGGCGCAGGCGGGCCAGTTCCGCGCGCTGCAGATGGTGCGGGCGACGGCTCCACGCGTCGTTCCGCTCGACCTCCGCGTCCGCCCCTGGTACAACCCGTCGCTCCGCAGCTCGGCGTACATCGTCCCCGGCATGGTGGGGATCCTCCTCATGATGACGCTCGTGCCGATCGCCAGCATGGCGGTGGTGCGCGAGCGCGAGCGAGGAACGCTCGAGCAGCTCATCGTCACGCCCATCAGCCGCACGAGCCTCATGCTCGGCAAGCTGGTGCCGTTCGTGCTCGTGGCCTACGTGCAGATGACGGTGGTGCTCCTGCTCGGCAAGCTGCTGTTCGACATCCCCATCCGCGGCAGCCTCGTGCTGCTCTACCTGGTCACGCTCACCTACGTGATCGCCAACCTCGCGCTCGGGCTGCTGGTGTCGGCCCGGGCGCGCACCCAGGTGCAGGCGATGCAGCTCGGCATGTTCTTCATCCTGCCGAACATCCTGCTCTCGGGATTCATGTTCCCGCGCGACGCGATGCCGGTGGTGGCGCAGTGGATCGGTCTGCTGATCCCGCTCACGTACTACCTGGAGCTCGTGCGCGGGATCCTGCTCAAGGCCAACGGCATCGCGTACGTGTGGCCGAACGCGCTCGTGCTGGCGCTGTTCGGCGTGGTCCTCGTGACGGTGGCGACGCGACAGTTCTCGAAGACCATCGAGTGAGCTACGCCACTTCGATCTTCCACGACACCGTCGAGCCGCACAACAGGCAGGTGGCGTGACCACCTGGCTGCAGCGCCATCTCCGAGACGAACTCGCACTCCGGGCAGACCGCCGTCACCGTGCGCAGCCCCTCCAGCGGGACGCCGCTGTGCATCAGGCGACGCACCATGTCGTCGGGAGCGGCAGCGCCGAGCGGGCAGACGCTGCCCGTGCAGTGGTCCCCGATCTCGAGGCAGACCACCTCCGAGTCGTGCAGCGGTGCCTGGCCCTCCGTGACCGAGGGAGGGTTGGTGATCAGGACGCGCACGTTCCGGTCGCATGCGCCACAGTACACCTTCTGGCTTCTCATGACTGCCTCCCGAGGGTGCCCCTCGCGGTCCCTCACGTCAATGGAATCACCTCGGCGTGTTCGTCGAGTCGGCGAGCAATGGACAGCGCGGCGGTGCCCGGAAGGCCGAACACGGCGGTCGACGCGGCGTCCGCGTCGATGCAGCGGCTCGCGAGCACCGTGGCGCTGTGGAATGGCGTCCGCCGCGGCGCGGCGGTCGCTGGATCGATCAGGTGGTGATAGCGTACTCCCCGATACCGGAAGAAGCGCTCGTAATCCCCCGACGTGGCCACCGCACGGTCACGGATGCGCAGCGTGCCCGCGATGCCATCCAGGTCGTGCGGATCGCGGATGCCGACCGTCCAGTCGTCGCCATCCGGCGCGCCGCCGATCGCGAACAGGTCGCCACCCACGGTGACGATGGCGTGGCCAACTCCGCGGTCGCGCAGCACCTGCGTCGCGCGATCGATGCCGTACCCCTTGGCGATCGCGCCGAGGTCGAGGTGCAGGTCGCGGTTCTCGTAGCGGACGCGTGCGCCGCCGGGTTCCGTCGCGATGTCCACCTTGCGCCAGAAGCCGCGGTTGGCGAGCCGGTGCACGCTCGGCTCCGGTGGCGGCTCGTGCCGCTCGAGCACGTTCCACAGTTCCGACGCCGCGCCGACGGCTGGGTCGAACCGTCCGTCGCTCTTCGACGACGCGCGTAGCGCCGCCGCGACCACGGTGGCCGTCTCGGCGCTCACCCGCACTCCGTCACGCGCCGCGCCGGCATTGGCGCGGCCCACGTCGCTGTCCGCGCGAAAGCGCGTCATCAGCGCTTCCACCCGCTGCAGCTCGCGGATCGCGTCGTCGATCGCGTCCTCGGCGAAGCGCTCGTCGGCGTGCGCCACCTGCAGCTCGGCGATCGTGCCCATGAGCGGCACGGTGCGACGCACCAGACGCACCCGCTGTCGCAGCGAGATCGGCATCGAGAGGGCGACGAACATCCCGACGCCGAGGGTGAGGAACTCGCGCCGGTCCGGATGGCGCGACCACAAGCTATCGGACATCCCTGGCCTCCTCGTCATGGCGCCCGCAGGCGCCGGTACAGCCGGCACAGTGTCCCGTGCAGCCGCGGTACTTGATCGCTCCGAAGAGCACGAACAGCAGGGCCATGGCACCCATGGCCACGACGGCGTCGATGATCATTGACTGCCCATCCCGGCGAAGCCCATGAAGGCGAGCGAGAGGCAGCTCGCCGCGACGAGCACGAGTCCCATTCGGCGAGCCACGACCGGAACGTCGGCCACTTCCATACGCTCGCGGATCGACGCGAGCAGCGAGAGGGCCAGTGTGAGCCCGAAGCCCGCGCCCAGCGCGAACACGAGACCTTCGCTCAGCGTGTAGTGCCTGCTCGTCTGGAAGAGCGCGAGGCCGAGGATGGCGCAGTTGGTCGTGATGAGCGGCAGGTAGATGCCGAGCTGCCGGAAGAGGACAGGGAAGTACTTCTTTACCGCCATCTCGACGATCTGCACCGCACTCGCGATGACGACGATGAAGGCGATCGTGCGCAGGTACGGTGTCCGCACGAGCACGAAGGTGTTCAGCACCCACGCGCTGAACGCGGTGATGATCAGAACGAAGGTGTTCGCGAGCCCCAGCCGCCACGCCGTGCCGATCTTGGCCGTCACGCCGAAGAACGAGCACAGGCCGAGGAACATCACGAGGGTGAAGTTGTTCACCACCAGCGTGGAGACGAAGATCCAGGCGAGATTGCTCATGCGACGGCCTCCCGGCGCCGGCGGCGGAGCTCGGCCACCCACGCCACGGTCATGAGCAGCAGCCCGAGGGTGAAGAACCCGCCCGGTGGCAGCACCATGAACACCCAGGGCTCCCAGTGCGGACCCATCACGTCGAAGCCGAGCAGTGAGCCGCGGCCGAGCAGCTCGCGGATCGCGCTCATCGCCGAGAGCGAGAGGGTGAAGCCGAGCCCCATGCCGAGCCCGTCGGCCAGGGCGCGCACCGGACCGACCTTCGCCGCGAACGCCTCGGCGCGGCCGAGCAGCAGACAGTTGGCGACGATGAGCGGGATGAACGGGCCGAGTGCCTTGCTGATCTCGGGGAAGCTCGCTGCGAGCAGCAGGTCGGCGAGGGTGACGAAGGTCGCGATGATGAGGATGTACGAGGTGATGCGGACTTCGTGCGCGATGTACTTCCGGAAGAGCGAGACGAAGAGCCCCGAGCCCACGAGGACGAAGGTCGTGGCGAGTCCCATCGCGATCCCGTTGGCCATCACGTTGGTGACCGCCATAGTGGGGCACATGCCGAGCATCTGCACGAGCACCGGATTCTCCTTCGAGATGCCGCGCCACGTGTCGGCCCAGAGCGGGGCAGGGGGCGGCGAGCCCGGAATGAAATCCGGCGCCGGTGTTGCCGGTGGCGCGGGCGGCTCGTAGACGGGCGCGGTGCGTGGGGGTGCAACCGTGGTGCTCATGCGCCACCTCGGCGCTCGTACGCCACGAGCAGCGGCTGCCACTGCTCGATCGCGTGGTCGATGATGCGGATGACGGCGCGCGACGAGATGGTGGCGCCGGTGATGGTCTGCACCTCATGCTCGCCGGCCGGCGCGCGCCCCTTCACGCCGGTGAGCGGCGCGATGCGGCCGGCGAACTGCGACCCGAAGCTGGAGTCGCGCTCGATCTTGTCACCGAGCCCCGGCGTCTCCTTCTGGTCGAGCACCTTGAAGCCGATCAGGCGCCCGCTCGCCGGTTCGAAGCCGATCATGAGCAGCACCTCCTCCTGGAAGCCGGGCTCCTGCGCCGTGATCGCCGCGCCGGTGGGCTTGCCGGAGGCGTCGAAGCCGAGGTACGCGTGCGGAAGGGTCTTCCGCTCGTCGGCGGTCACGCGCTTCGTCAAGGCGCCCTTCGCCAGGTAGACGGTGTCCCAGCGTGCCGGCGCGGCGAGCACTTCGCGCACTGCGCCAGCCTCCTTCTGCGCGGCGTAGCGCTCGATGGTGGGGAGCGTGGCGCGGTACACGGCGACGACGAGCAGACCCGCCGCCGCGCCGGCGATGCCGAGCGTGGCGAGCAGTCGCCACGACGAGACCTCGGGCGCCTTCACGCTCTCCGGCGTCGCGACCGGTTCCGTGGGTGCGGCGGGTGGCGCGCAATGTGGCGCGACGGATGTCATGCGGCGCTCCGGACCCGGGTACCGAACACGCGCGGCTGGGTCGCGCGATTGATGAACGGCGTGAGCGCGTTCATGAAAAGGATCGCGTACATCATCCCCTCCGGGAGCCCGCCCCACACGCGGATGACGACGACGAGGATGCCGATCCCCACGCCGAACACCCAGCGACCGCGATTCGTCACCGGCGACGTCACCATGTCGGTGGCCATGTACACGGCGCCGAGCATCAGCCCACCCGAGAAGAGCATGAACAGCGGATCGGGCTTCGACCGATCGACGAAGTGCATGATGGAGCTCACCAGGGCGACGGTGGCGAGGATGCTCACCGGGATGCGCCAGTTGAGCCATCCGCGCCACGCGAGATAGAGCCCGCCGGCGAGGATTACCAGCGCCGCCGTCTCCCCGACCGAGCCGCCCGTGGTGCCGAGCACCAGGTCGCGCAGCGCCGTGCCCTGATGCTCGAACTTGAGCAGGCCGAGCGGGGTCGCGGAGGTGATCGCAGCCGGACGCGGGTGCGTGAACGGCATGGCGAACAGGTCGCCGCGCAGCGCAAGGAAGCTTCCGCCAGCCTGCGGCCACGTCGTGATCGCCACCGGGAAGGCCGCCTGCAGGAAGGCGCGCCCCACGAGCGCAGGGTTGAAAACGTTCTGCCCGAGCCCGCCCCAGACCGACTTCCCGAAGACGATGGCGAACGCCGAGCCCAGCGCCGTCATCCAGAGGGGAAATCCCGCCGGTAGCGTCAGCCCGAGCAACAGTCCGGTGATGGTCGCCGATCCGTCCCCGATCGCGCCCCCCTTGCCCGTGGCGCGCTCCGCGAGCAGCGCGAACAGCACGGCCACGGCGACCTGAAGCAGCGCGCTCACCCCGAAGAACAGCGCCGACGCGACGACGACGGGAACGAGGCTCGCCACTACGTGCCACATGATGCGCGGCACCGAGTCCTGCGAGCGGATGTGCGGCGACGCCGTGACGATGAGGTGGTCGCGCGTCATGCGACACCTCCTGCCGGCGCGCGGCGCAGGGCGAGCTTGCTTGCCTGGAAGAGCTGCGAGAGCGGGATGTTGGACGGGCACACATACGCGCACGAACCGCAGAGCATGCAGTCAGCCAGGTGCAGCTCGGCCATCTCCTCGTACCGCTGCACCCGGGCATAGTCGCCGAGCAGCGATGGGTTGAGGAAGACCGGGCATGCCTCCAGGCAGCGGCCGCAGTGGATGCACGGATAGACCGTTTCAGCTCGCGTCTCGCGCCGGTCGAGTACCACCACCCCCGTCGTCCCCTTGATCACCGGGGCATCGAGGTTCGCCTGCGCCTGGCCCATCATCGGCCCGCCGATGATCACTTCCGCTGCCGTCGGCGTGACGCCCTCGCAGTGCGCGAGCAGGTCCCGCAGCTTGGTGCCAACGGGAACGATGAGGTTCGCCGGCTTCCGCAGCCCGTGTCCCGACACCGTGACGATGCGCTCGATCAGCGGCAGGCCGGTGTCGAACACCTCGGCGATCGCCGACACCGAGCCGACGTTCTGCACCACCACGCCCACGCTCACCGGCAGCTTCCCCGACGGCACCTCTACCCCGGTGACGGCGTGGATCAGCATCTTCTCCGCGCCCTGCGGGTACTTCACCGTGAGCGGGAGGATGCGGATGTCGAGATCGCGCGGACGCGCGCGGTCCAGCGCCTCGATGGCGTCCGGCTTGTTGCGCTCCACCCCGATCACGCACCGCGCGACGCCGAGCGACGCCATCATGATGCGGATGCCGAAATGCACACGCTCCGGCATCTCCGCCATCACCCGATGGTCGGAGGTGAGGTAGGGCTCGCACTCCGCGCCGTTGATGATCAGCGTGTGCACGGAGAAGTCCGTCGGCGGTGCGAGCTTCACGTGCGTGGGGAACGCGGCACCGCCCAGCCCCACCACGCCGGCGTTCTGCACCGCCGCGATCACCTGGTCGGTGCTGAGCCCTTCCCACTTCGGCACCAACCGCGGACGCGGAATCTGTGGCGCGTAACGGTCCACCCTGATGCGCACCGCTTCCGCCATCGTGCCATCAGGATGTGGCCACCAGTCCACGTCGACCACCGTGCCGGCGGCGGAGGCATGGATGGGCACGGACATGAACCCGTCCGCGAGCCCGACGGGATCGCCGCGCTCCACGCGCTCGCCAACGCGCACGCACAGCTTCGCCGGCTTGCCCGCGTGTTGCCGCAGCGGGAGCACGATCTCGTCGGGGAAGGGCATGCGGCGAATCGGAAGGTGGCTGGTGAGCCCCTTCTCCTCCGGCGGATGCACGCCGTGGCGGAAGCCCGGGAAGACCGCGGTCATCAGGCGAACCTCTCGGCGCGCTTCACCCACTTCGCGAGATCCTTCTCGTGCGGATCGAGCGGCGTCCCCGGATGGATGATGGACACCGGACACCGTTCGGCGGCGAGCACGAGCTGCTGAAAGGTGCCCGCCGAGGCGTCCTTCACGTACGCCTGCTTGTCGGCGTTGTAGGCGAACATGCGGTTGTTGATCCCCGTGCACTCGTTGCAGCTCGTGCAGCGGATGGAATCGATGTACGCCTCCATGACGAGCGGCTCGTCGTCTGGCGCCGCGGCGGTGGCGGTTGATGTCGCCACCGGCTCCCCTGCGGGAGCAGGCTCCGCGGCTCCTGGCACTGCAGGCGCTGGCGTCTGTGCGGCGGCCATCGGTGCCGCCGCCGCGGCGACCGTCGGTGCCGAGGCACTCGGCGCTGTGCCGTTCGGCGTGGGCATCGCACCAGGCACCGTCACCGGCGGCAGCGATGCCAGCAGCTCGGCTACCGCCGCCGACCCGCCCGCCGTGCGCATCAACCCCTGGGCGAGACGCTGCGCGAGCTTTGCTGGAAGCGTCGCGTTCAGCTCCGCTACCTTCGCGTCGTACTCGGCGCGCAGGGCCTCCGCGCGCCGTGCGAGGTCGGCCTCGAGCTCTGCGGCGACTGCGTCGTGCACCGCCATCGGGATCTCGACGCCCGCGAGCTGACGGAGCTGCGACCAGAACTGCTGCCGCTCCTCGGCGAGCGTGACGATCTCCGTCGCGACCGCGAGCCGGCGCAGCGTACGCTCCTTCGTCAGTGTAAGGATGAACGGCGTGCGACCTTCACGGTCCGCTGTGCTGGCGGCGACGTATTCGTGGAACGGCATCGGCGACGGCGCATCGTCGGCGAGCGGACGGAAGTGCTGCTTGAATCGTGCTTCCGTTGCCGCCCAGTCGGCCACCGTCACCGGCAGCTCCATGGTCCGCGTCGCGCCCGTGTCGTCCACGTACTCGAGCGTGTACGTCGGCCATGGATCTGACGGTGATGGATTCCCCTCGAGGCTCAGGCAGTCGGCGAAGCTCGATCCCGCGTCGGGATCGTACGTGAGGAAGGGGAAGGCACGACTCTCCAGTGCAAGGCGTGCCGCATGCTGTGACCAGTCGTCCGCCAGCCCATGCTCCACGGGGCAGGGCGTATAGACGTTGATCAGTACGGGGCGACGCTTGTGCAGTCCCTTGAGCACGCCGGAGAGCAGGTGCGACGCCGCGGCCTGCGACGTCTGGTGCACGTAGGCGCCGCGATGCGCAATGGCGATGAGGGCGAGCTCCTTCCGCACCTCCGTCTTGCCGTGCTGCGACCTGCCGTAGGCGGACATGTCCGCCACCTGGCCGGTGTAGCCGGAGGTGCACGCCTGTCCGCCCGTGTTCGAGTACACCTGAGTGTCGAGCACCACCACCCGGATCGGCTTTCCGCTCGCCAGCAGCCGCGAGAGGTTCTGGAACCCGATGTCGAGCATGGCGCCATCGCCGCCCATGGCGACGATCGGCGGACAGAGCGCGAACTCGTCGTCGGTGAACTGCTTCCAGTCCAGCGCGGCCAGCACCGGCTCGTCACGCTCGGCGTCGTACGTCCCTGCGGCCAGCAGCTCCCCGCGGCGCACGGTGACGAACTCGTCGGCCATCTTTCGCATGTGCGCCTCGAACAGCCCGATGGCGATCGACGGCGAGTCCTGGAAGAGGTGATTGACCCACGGGAAGGGATACGGATTGTAGGGATACGTGCTTCCCCACACCGAGGAACAGCCGGTGCTGTTCGCCATTCCCAGCGGCGCGCGGCCATTCCCGCTCGGTCCTTCCACGTAGCGCCACTTGAGGTCGCGCAGGCGATGGAGGGTGTCGTCCAGCAGGTCGCGCTGGTCGGGCGCGTGCGCCTCCAGCGCCGCGATCAGCTCGTCCAGGTGCGCCACCTGCTTCGCCACCCGCGGCTGCATGGACGCGCTGATCGCCGAGACGATCAGGTGCACCGCCGTCTTCTCGCCGCAACCCATACACGCGCCGTCGCCGCCGACCATCGAGCGATACGTGTCCTTCTTCAGGAGCAGCGAGGGCAGCACGCCAATCCCTTCGTCGATATCCGCCACGTTCACGTAGCGGTCATGCGTGTCCGGAAGCCGGTCGTGCACCTGCCAATCCTGCCGCAGCTTCTCGAGCGCCGGCGGATCCTGCTGCACCGTCACCAGCGCTCCATCAGGGCAGACGGCGACGCAGAGGTTGCACCCCTTGCACGCCTCGGGATTCACGAAGATGGAGAGCAGCCCGCCATTCCCCTTCTCGCGCCCTTCCACGGCGTCATAGAACGGCCGCGTCCGCGCCACCGGCAGCTCGACGAGTCGTGCGTTCACGACCTGGAACTCCGCTTCGGCCGCCGCCTTGCGCTCCGTGTCCCAGCCGAGCTTGTCGGTGATGCTGCGATACGCCGCGGTCCACGCGTCAGTGAGCGGTACGGGCGGCTTGGCATCCAGTAGCTTGCGCACCTCCTTCGCCCAGTGCTTCACGATCGGGCGCAGCCGGTCCATGCGCACCCCGTTCTCCGACGCATCGAGCGCCGTTGCCAGCAGCTGGTCCACCGTGTTCACCACCGCGGGGAGCGCGGAGTCCGGGCACTGCGTCCAGCACTGCGCGCATCCCGTGCACTTCTCGGCGATGAAGTGCGGGATCTCCATCCGCACGCCACTCATGTCCCGCACCGCGCCCGTGGCGGCGGGAATCACGCTCATCGCGGCGAAGGGATCGGCGATGCCGTCCTGGCCCATCTGGCACATCGAGCAGACCTGTTCCCAGAAGCGCCCGGCATTGGCCGGTCCCTCCTCGGCACTCTTCACCTCCAGCGACGCCGGCATGTGCGGCACCGTGCCCGGTTCGTCGGCCGCCGCGAGCTCCTTCACCTCCACCGCCTTCACTTCATCGAAGCCACGCCGGATGACGCGCAGGTTGTCCTCCACGACGCGCTCACCCTTCGCGCCGAACTTCTTCCCGAGCTGCTGGCCGATCCCGCGGAACAGCGAGTCAGGGGTGACCTCCTCGCGCGCCATCAGCGGCGAGGTGGCGAAGAAGGCGCCCATGAACGCCGCGCCCTGCATGCGATAGCGGAGCTCCGCGTCAGACGCCTCCTCGCGCGCGATGGCGAACGCGTCCAGCACGTGCAGCCGGATGTCGCGATCGAGGATCGTGCGCCGCGCGGTGGCCGGTAGCGACTCCCAGAACGCTGCTGGCGAAAGGTCGCTCTGGATGACGAACGTGCCGCCCTCCGCGAGCCCGGCGAGCGGATCGCTGTGGTGGAAGACGTTGGGGTCCGGCGACAGCACCACATCCACGTGCTTGAGCTCGCAGTTGAGGCGCACCGGCTCGTGCGCGAGCACCGCGTAGAAGGTGGTGGGCTGACCCTTCTTCTCCGAGCCGTACTTCGGGTTGGCCTTGATGTGCATCCCGAAGAGCTCGAACGCCGTCATCGCGAGGTTCTTCCCCATCGTGATCGCGCCCCAGCCGCCCACGGAATGAATCCGCACGGCCGTGGATCCCTCGGGAAGCAGGTCGATGTTTCCCGCTGTGTGCACGGCGAGCTGGCGCAGCTTCGGATAGGCGTCCAGCAGCGACTCCTGCCAGATCTGGAGCTTCGGCACCTTCGTGCGCTGCCGCACGAAGTCGATGCCGAGGTAGAACTGCCGCGTGCGCGCATGGCCAGGGAGCATGTTCTCCACCGCGCCCACGATGTCACCGGGCTGTACGTCGCGGCTGCCGAGGCCGAAACATCCGCTGAAGAAATCGGGAATCTCGTCCGGCTGCACGCAGGGCACGCCGGGGTAGGGGAAGTCGGACATCGCGCGCCCGTTCTCCGCCGCCTTGGACATCGCCGCGCGGATCTCCCGCAGGAGGGGCGGGTCCACGGCGAGCGGCTGGTCGGTGCGCTCGAGCACGAGCACGCACTTCTTCCCGGCGAGCACCTTCGCCACGAGGTCGGCGGGGAAGGGGCGGAACATCGTGAGGTTCACCACGCCGGTCTTCACGCCGCGATTCTCGCGCAGCCAGTCGGCCACCGCTTCCGCATTCGAGATGACCGAGCCCTGCCCGACGATCACGTAATCGGCGTCATCCAGCCGGTAGCCGCTCAGCCGCGCATAGTGCCGGCCGGTGAGCGCGCCGAACTCCTGCATCGCGCTGTCGGTGATCTCGGCGATGTGGTCGAAGTAGAAGGGCCGCTGCGCCGCCACGCCCTGCGCATAGCTGTCCTGGTTCTGTACCACGCCGAGCATCGCCGGATAGTCGAAGTCGAACGACTCCGGGATGCGACGGCGGCGCTCGCCGAACACGAGGCGCTGCGCCGGCGTGGGGCAGTCGATGATGTCGGCGGGATCGCCGAGGTACGCCTTGACCAGCTCCCGCTCCGGCAGCCGGAGGGTCTCGATCACGTGGCTCGTCAGGAAACCGTCCTGCGCGACGATGCCCGGGTTGAGGGACAGCTCGGCGATGTGGTGGGCGATCAGGTTGAGGTCCGCCGCCTCCTGCACGTCCTTCGCGAAGAGCTGGAAGAAGCCGGTGTCGTCGACCGCGTGGTAGTCGTCGTGGCCGGCGTGCACGTTGAGGGCGTGCTTTGTTATCGCCCGCGCCGCGATGTTCAGCACGTAGGTGAGCCGCTTCCCCACCGCCGGGTAGAGCGACTCGTGCATGTAGACGATGCCCTGACCGCTCGAGAAATTCGTCGCGCGGAGGCCGCTCATGGACATTCCCGCGGTGACCGCTGCAGCCGCGTGCTCGCCCTCGGGTTCGAAGAAGAGCAGGCGGCGGTCGTTCACGTTGCGCTTTCCCTCGGCTACCGCCGCGGCCCATCCCTCGCCCATCTGTGTGGATGGAGTGATGGGATACGCACCGGCCGCCTCGCTGCCGGAGGTCTCCATCGCGACGACGGCTGCGCTTCCGTCCATCGCCGAGAGCACGCCGGGGAACGGGGGAGCGACGGAGGCGGCTGGTGCGGCCTCCTCATGCTTGCGCTGGGTCCAGAGCTTCATGTTGCCTCACTCCCGGCCATGGCCGGCACACGTGCGAACTGCGCTCCCGTGAGCCACACGATCGCGCCCGTGGGGCAGCGCTCCGTCGCGCGCGGCTCGGCCAACGCGATCCTCTCCCAGTCGATGACGGCCACGCCACTCGCTACGCTGATCAGTCCGTCGGGTGCATCCATCACGCACTTGCCGCATGCCGTGCAGGCCACGCGGCACTGCGCGAGCGCATCGTCGCCCGCGATGAGATTGCGGCACTGCACGAGCAGCCCGGCGTTCAGCGGATGCAGCTCGAACAACCCCTTGGGGCAGGCCACGACGCAGTCCCCGCACGCCGTACACTTGTCCACGTCCACCACCGGCAGGCCGAACTCGTTCATCGCGATCGCGTCGAAGTCGCACGCGCCCACGCAGTCGGCGAGACCCAGGCAGCCCCACGCGCATCCCTTGCCGCCCCCCGCCACCGCCGCCGCTGCGGCGCAGGTCGGGAGCCCGCGGTACTCCGCCTGCATCTCGGCCACATGGGTGCCGCCGGCGCACAGCACCCGCGCCACGCGCTTCACCGCCTCGCCCGCATCCACACCGAGGTAGGCGGCGATCTGCGCGCGCGCGGCATCGCCCGACACCGTGCATTGCGCCGGCGATACCTGGCCCGCCACCGCCTGCTCGGCAAAGGCGCGACATCCCGGCAGCCCACACGCGCCACAGTTCGCGTTGGGGAGCATCTGCGACACCACGTCGATGCGCGGATCCTCCCACACCCATAGGCGCTTGTTGGCGAAGGCGATGAACACGCCGAACACCAGCCCCACGCCGCCGAGGATGAGCACCGCGTCGAGAATCATGCGTGCACCTCCGGCGCGGACGACTGCGCCACCAGCCACGCGGCGATCCGTTCGGCGGCGTCGTCGGCGCCCACGGCGCGCGACGCTCCGTCGCCCGCGGGTGCTGGCACGGCGAACGGCGTCGTCGCCAGGCTGGCGAGCACGCGCAGGTCCTGCGTCATCTGCCACACGCTCTGTCCGCCAACGGCGCGCTTCGGCGCGTCGGGAAGGTGCTGCACGGTCAGGCGCTGCCACGGCTCCCGACCGCCGGCGGGATCGTGCATGAACTCCGCTGCGCCCTGCGGCACGATCGCCGCCACGGCGGGGCCATCGTATGTCGCGAGGCGTTCGAGGCCGCTTCCGTCCACCGTCTGCAACACGAAGGTGTTCGGGCTGATGCAGCGGGCAAGCGGCGCTGGCGGGGCGGCGCCGCGGACCACCAGCACGATCTTCTCGCGACCGTCCGTGTAGTCCAGCAGCGCACCGGGCTGAAGGTCGGCGCCATCCACCAGGAACACCAGCGGTGGCGCGGCGCGCCGCTCGGCGCTCGACCAGGTGCGGAAGTACTGCGTGCGCAGCAGCCGTTGCTGGTCGCCTTCGTAGCGACCGGACCGGATCTGCTCCTCCATCAGCACGGCGCCGAGCGCGACGCCGATCATCTCGAAGGCACTCTCGAGGGCGCTGCCGAAACGGCCCCCCCGAGGCACTTCGACGACGAAGAAGTCGTCGCCGCGAGCCTGCACGCCGTGCAGCACGAGCAGGGCGTGCTCCAGCGCCCCCACCGCGTCCGGCTCCAACGCAGGCACGGCGGGAAAGAGCGTCGCGAAGCGGCTGGCGTCGATCCGCGCATCGGCGAATTGTCCGAGCGAGAGCGAGGCGGCCGCCGCGCGCTGTTCGGCATCGGCGCGCTGCGCGGCGAGCACCGTCTCTCCCTGCACGATGGCGTCCCCGACGAGCGCGTGGAACTCGGCGATCGGCCGCGCGAGCGCGGCCAGCGCGAGGGCGAGCGGCGTGTCAGACGGCATAGCGATCGAGCTCCCTGTTCAGGAGGGTCACGCGCTCCGCGGCCGTGCGCGGCGCCACTCGCCGGACTTCCTCGTAGCGCGGCCGCGACGGATCGACGAAGAAGAGGCCGAGGTTGATGTGATCGCGATCGCCGGCGAGGCGGCGGGCGGCGTGGATGTCGTGCGGGTCGTGCCCCACCTGGTTCGCGTACAGCTTGCCCAGCTCGGGCACGCGCACGCCATCCTCGTGCACCAGCAGCGCGATGCGCGCCGGGTCGGTCACGAGCTTCTGGTAGACCGGCCCCGCGTAGATCGGGCAGCGCTGAAGGACGCGGACGAAGCTCAGCCCCTTGTGCCGGTACGCCGCGCGGAGCGTGGCGAAGAGGTGCGCCGGCGCCCACTCTGCCGTCTGCGCCACGAACGAGGCGTTCGTCACGCCGAGTGCCACCTGCAGCGGATCGATCGGCGGGAGCAGCGAGCCGTGCGGCTGCGTGTTCGTCGGGAATCCCTGCGGCGTCGTCGGCGACGTCTGCAGCTTGGTCAGTCCGTAGATGCCGTTGTCGAGCAGCAGGACGGTGAGATCCGGGTTGTAGCGCAGCGCGTGCACCCAGTGCGCCGCCCCGATGGACGTGCAGTCGCCGTCGCCCATGACGACGAACACGGTGAGGTCGGGGCGATGCAGGCGGATCCCCGTCGCCACCGGCAGCGCGCGGCCATGGATGCCATGGAAGCCATACGTCTTCAGGTAGTGCGGGAAGCGGCTCGAGCAGCCGATGCCCGACACGAAGACCGTCTGCTCGGGAACGAGCTGCTCCTGGGTGAGGAGCCTCTGCACGGCCGCGAGAATCGAGTGGTCGCCACAGCCCGGGCACCACCGCGCGCGCGCGCCTTCGTAGTCGCTCAGCTCGTACTCGTGGTCATCCTGCTCCGGCAGGAGCGGCAGGGCGCAGTGGCTCATGTGTCGGCTCCGCGCGGCATGCGGCCGCGAATCGCGTCGAGGATCGCGCCGGGACGGAGCGGCTCGCCCGGCACGCGGGTCCAGCAGTCCACGTCCACCAGCGTCGAGGCGCGCAGCAGCGTGGCGAGCTGTCCGCGCCGGCGGTTGTCGTCGGTGATGTGCGGATCGCCGGGCTCGTCGCTGTAGTTGATCTCCACCGTCATCACTCGCCGGAAGCGCCGGAAGATCTCCCTCAGCCCGGGCTCCATCGGCGACAGGAAGCGCAGGTGCAGCGACGACACGGCGAGTCCCTCGGCGCGCGCGCGATCCACCGCCTCCTCGATCGCCCCCTTCGTGCTCCCCCATCCCACGACGAGCAGGTCCCCCTCGCTCACGCCGTACGGCGTTGGCGGCACGAGCAGCTCGCTGAGCACGGCCAGCTTGCGGCTGCGCATCGTCGAGGCGCGCTGATGGATCCCCGAGCTGTACGCCACCTTGCTTCCTTCGTCGTGCGAGAGCCCGGTGAGGGTGAACATCCCGCCCGGCCGGCCGGGAATGATTCGCGTGGAAAGCCCGCTGTCCGGGTTCCACGCGTACGGCTTGAGCCCTTCGGGCACCGGCGAGAGGTCGAGCGGCGCCGCCTGCCAGCGTGCGTCCGGCTTCGGGCGCTCGAACGGTGTCATTCCGGTGGCCAGATTGGCGTCCGACAGCACCATCACCACCGTCCGGAAAGTCTCGGCGATGCGCCGTGCGGCGATCATCACGTGGAAACATTCCTCGATCGTGGCCGGCGCGATCACCACGTGCGGCGCGTCGCCCGGCGAGGCGAACAGCGCGGCGAGCAGGTCGGACTGCTCCACCTTGGTCGGCAGGCCCGTGCTCGGGCCACCGCGCTGGACGTCCACCAGCACGAGCGGGGTCTCCGTCATCACGGCGAGACCGAGAAACTCCGTCTTGAGCGCCAGGCCCGGCCCCGACGTGACGGTGAAGGCGACCTTGCCCGAATACGACGCCCCGATCGCCACGCCGGCGGCGGCGATCTCGTCTTCCGCCTGATGCACCATCCCGCCGAACTTCTCGAACGCCTCGCTCAGGTAGTGCGACACGGACGTCGCCGGCGTGATGGGGTACATCGCGCACAGCTCCATCCCGGAGGCGATCGCGCCGAGACCGAGCGCCTCGTTGCCGTTCATCACGACGAGCTCGCGGTCGATCTGTTGCACCGGCACGTCGATGCGGAAGTCGAGGTGCTCGTCCGCCCACGCCCACCCGAGCTCCATCAGGCTGACGTTCTTCGCGTAGACCGCCTCGCTCTTCTTCCGGAAGGTCTGGGCGATCTGCTCCTTCACCCGCGTCAGGTCGCGCGCGTACAGGCAGGCGAGCATGCCGAGCGCGAACATGTTCTTTCCCTTCTTCGCGTCGTCCACGATGGTCAGGCAGAGCTCCTCCATCGGCACCGGCACGATGCGATAATGCCGCTCCGACAGCTCTTCCATCCCCCGCTGCCAGGCACCGCGGATGGCGGTGTCGTCGTGAGTCGCCCACTTGTCCTCGACGACGAGCACGGCGTCGTCCGCCAGCGCACCCACGCGATGCCTCGCGAGCAGGACCTGTTCATTGAAGGCGACGACGAGGTTGGTCGCGTCGCCCCAGTTGGTGATGGGCCGGTCGCCGAGGCGGATGCGGAAGCCGCTCGCGCCTTCCGGCACCCGCGCCGGCGGCTGGATCTCCGCCGGGATGATCTCCACCGTCCAGACCCCGTTGCCCATCTTGGCCGAGACGGCGCCGAATACCTGGCCGCACTTCTGCGCGCCTTCTCCCGAGTCGGAAACGATCTCCACCGTGTGCTCGTGCAGCCGGTGGATCGTTCGCGGAGGAGCGGGAGCGATGCCCGCTTCGAGCGGCGACGGAGACGGCAACGTGGGCATGATCGCACGTACCTCGCTCGGTTCGCCACGGCGGGGCAGGCGGCCGCCCGGGAGTCGGGCGTGCGGTCATCCTCGTCGCTCGGCGACGCGTTTCGTGGTGGCCCCAATCTTCGCTGGGGTCGCGCGACCGTCTGTCGGGGAAGCGTTGCGACGTGCGGCGGGGATTTCCCTACAAATCGTGGGAGGAAGGTGCCATCGCCAGCGTGCCGGCGCCGACGATGGTCTCGCTCGCGCATGCATGGCACCTGCTTGTGCAGCCGGGGTACGCCCTGCAGAATTCGTGAGCCCGCCGCCGCCGACGCTCGCCCGCCGCCGCCGGCTGTGCCCCCCCCATCACATTTCCTGTCTGGAAGGCGTCGCAGCATGCTGAACACGCCGGACGATTCGCGCGTGCCCGTTGCACCCTGGGATGCCCATCCCTCCAAGTGGCTCGCCGCCCTCGTGCAGGCGTCGGACGACGCCATCGTCAGCAAGACACTGGACGGCACGATCCGGACGTGGAACGCCGGTGCCCAACGGATCTTCGGGTACGCGCCCGATGAGATCATCGGCCGCTCCATCCTCACGCTCATTCCCCCCGAGCTGCACGAGCAGGAGAAGGTCATCGTCTCGCGCCTCGTCCGACGCGAGCGGGTGGAGCACTTCGAGACGGTGCGCGTGCGCAAGGATGGCAGCCGCATCCAGGTCTCGCTCAGCGTGTCGCCCATCTGCGACGACGAGGATGCCGTCCTCGGCGCGGCGAAGATCGCCCGCGACGTCACCCACGCCAACGCGGTGCTGCACCAGGCGATGGACGCCGCGCGCGCCGCGCGGGAGCACGCCGAGCGCGCGAGCCTCGCCAAGAGCCAGTTTCTCGCCACGATGAGCCACGAGCTGCGTACGCCGCTCAACGCCATCGGCGGCTACGTGGACCTCCTCGAGCTCGGGGTGCGCGGCCCCCTCTCCAACGACCAGCGCGCCGACCTGGAGCGGATCAAGATCAACCAGCGCACCCTCCTCCGGCTGATCGAGGACGTGCTCGACTTTGCCAAGCTGGAGTCGGGACGGTTCCGCTTCACCTTGGCGCCGCTGCGCGTGGACGAGCTACTCTGCACCCTCGAGTCGTTCGTCTCGCCGCTCCTGCGCAAGAAGGGGCTCGAGTACTGTTTCGAGGAGTGCGGCCCCGACGCCGTCGCCTATGCCGACGGCGACAAGGTGCAGCAGATCATGCTGAATCTGCTGTCCAACGCCCTGAAGTTCACCGACCAGGGGCGGATCGAGGTGCGCTGCGTCTCCCTCGCCGACGTGCTCCGGGTGGAAGTGAGCGACACCGGCCGCGGCATACCTGCGGAGCTGCACGAGACGATCTTCGAGCCGTTCGTGCAGGGAGAGCAGCAGCTGACGCGAACGGCGCCTGGCACCGGCCTCGGCCTGGCGATCAGTCGCGAGCTCGCGCGGGGGATGGGGGGCGACGTGCTCGTCCGAAGCCGCCCGGGCAGGGGATCGACCTTCACCCTCGTCCTCCCTCGCGTGAAGGGAGTCACGACCCAGCTCGGCTGTTAGCGCCCGCGGCGCGCGACGCGCCCGTCGCGCGCCGCTACCGCGAGTCGCCGTGCATGGCGCGCCGAAGCGCCACCGCCTCGCGCGCCGCATCCGCGGCGATGGCCAGTGTCTGCTCCACCCGGATCAGCTCCCCCGTGTCGAGCGACGGGGCAGGGCGCATGTCGCACACTTCGTCCAGCACCTGCGCAAGCACGGCCTGTACCTCCTCCACGCGCTTCGGCGCCGCGTCAGCGGTGCGCCGACCACGCGAGCGCGCCGGCACGACGACGGCGGCGACGCACAGGCGCTCGAGCTGCTCGTCCGCCAGCTCCTCCCAGTCGTCCGGGAACGGTGCCAGGCGACGCCGTTCGGCATCGCACTCGAACACGAGCCAACCGTCGCGAAATGCCTCGGGTAGCACGTTCTCGCGCCTGGCGGGAGAGGAATGTGGGGTCGCGCGGAAGACCTTCCACGCGACACCAGCGGCATCGCTGAACTCACGCACGTTGCAGCTCCAGGTGACCGGCTCGGAATCGTTGAGCTACCGCGGACTGATGCCAATTCCGCGCCAGCCGTGGCCCGTGCCCCGCCTCTACTGGAGGTTCGGCCACAGCGGCCGTGCCTCGCCCCCCAGATCCTCGTAGAAGCGGATCGCGCCGGGCGCATGCATCTTGGCAGCCCAGATGATCTGGCCCAGGTGCAGCGAGAAGTGCTCGACGACGTGGTAGATCGCTTCGAGCACGGTGACCTCCTCCCCCTGGATCATCCGCCTGGACGCGAGAGCATCCGGCGGGAGCGCCGCGAGCACGGCGTCGGCCTCCTTGAGCGTCGCTTCCAGTCGAGCCAGCAGCTCACCGGCCACCGGTCCGGACTGCGCCGCGAACTCGCCCGCGCGATCGCGCGCGCTCGGCGCGCTGGTCGATTCCGAGCCCACGCCGCGCACGATCCACTGCCGCACGTTGCCGTCCAGGTGGAGGAGCAGGTTGCCGACGCTGTTGGACTGGTCGTTCGCGCGCCACCACAGCGCGTCCGCGGGGAGCGCCTCGACCGCGGCGCGCAGCTTGGTCGGGTACTCGGTGCCCAGGTAGTCGCGGGACATCGAGAGAAACGAAGTGGCGAGGTCCATGGCTCTCCTCAGCGGTTGTGGCGGAACATCATCTCCACGAGCTCGTCGTACATCGCCTCCGCCTCCTCCTCGCTCGAGCGGATGGCGGCCGCGGCACAATGCTTCAGGTGATTGCGCATCAGCTCGCGCCCTACCGACCGCAGCGCCTCGTTCACCGAGGAGATCTGGGTGAGGATGTCGGCACAGTAGCGATCCTCTTCCACCATCTTCTGCAGCCCGCGCACCTGCCCCTCGATGCGCCGCAGCCGCTTGAGGTTGCGGTCCTTGATGTCCGCATCCACACCTATGGCCTTGCGCCCATTCTCCTCGTCGTGCGCGCCGCAGCCGCAGGTCGCCGCCTGCGGGAGGGGCGCGCGGTTCGTCTTCGTGGCCATCGTGTCCGTCCTTGTCATAGTGATGGAATGCTCAGGCGATCCGCGCGCTGCGCAGTCGCAGGCTGTTCGTCACCACGCTCACCGAGCTGAATGCCATCGCCGCGCTGGCGAGGATCGGGCTGAGCAGCACGCCGAACGCCGGGTAGAGCGCACCTGCCGCCACCGGAATGCCGATGACGTTGTAGATGAATGCCCAGAACAGGTTCTGCTTCATCGTGCGCATGGTGCGACGCGACAGCGCGACCGCGCGAGCCGCCGCGCGCAGGTCGCCGCGCATCAGCACCACGTCTCCCGCTTCGACCGCGATGTCCGTTCCCGTGCCGATCGCCATGCCGATGTCGGCTTTCGCCAGCGCCGGCGCGTCGTTGATCCCGTCGCCCACCATGGCGACGACCTTTCCCTCGCCCTGCAAGCGCGCGATCTCCGCGACCTTTCCCTCCGGCAGCACCTCGGCCACCACGCGATCGATTCCCGCCTGGCGCGCGACCGCTTCCGCCGTGCGGCGGTTGTCGCCGGTGAGCATCACGACCTCGAGCCCCATCTCATGGAAGCGCCCGATCGCCTCGCGCGAGGTATCCTTGATCGGGTCCGCCACCGCGATCACCGCGGCGAGTGCGCCCTCCATCGCGGCGTACATCGGCGTCTTGCCCTCGGCCGAGAGACGCTCGGCCTCGCCCGCGAGGGATGCGACGTCCACCGCCCAGTCGGACATGAGTGCCGCATTCCCCACCGCCAGCGCGATGCCGTCCACGGTGCCGGTGGCGCCGCGGCCCGTCACCGACTGGAACCCTTCCGGCGGCGCGAGCCCGATTGCGCGCTCCCGGGCGTGGCGCACGATGGCGTCGGCGAGCGGGTGCTCACTCAGCGATTCCAGCGACGCCACGAGCCGCAGGACCTCATCCGGGGAGCGCACCGCTCCCGCGTCAGGCACGACATCGGTCACGGTGGGGCGCCCCTCGGTGACCGTACCCGTCTTGTCGAGCACGATCACCTGCAGGTCTCCCGCGCGCTGCAACGCCTCGCCACCCTTGATCAGCACGCCGAGTTCGGCGCCCTTGCCCGTCGCGACCATCACGGCGGTGGGGACGGCCAGCCCCATCGCGCAGGGGCAGGCGATGATGAGCACCGCCACGGCCGCGGCGAAGGCGCGGCCGAGCGGCGCGGTGTCCGCCGCCGTGTACCAGGCGACGAAGGTGACGACGGCGATGAGGATGACGGTGGGGACGAAGATCGCACTGATCCGGTCGGCCAGCTTCTGGATCGGCGCTCGGCTCCCCTGCGCGTCGCGCATCAGCTTGACGATGCGCGCCAGCACCGAATCGGCGCCGAGCGTCGTCGCGCGATAGCGGAACGCGCCGGTGCGGTTGATCGTGCCGCCGATGACCGCGTCGCCCGCCCGCTTCGCGAGCGGGAGCGACTCACCGGTGAGCATGCTCTCGTCCACCGCGCTTTCGCCGCTCACCACTTCGCCATCCACCGGGATCCGTTCGCCCGGCCGAACGACAATCGTCTCCCCGCTTTCCACCGTCTCGATCGGCGCATCCACCTCTACCTCGCCGTCGGGACCGCTGCGCACCACGCGCGCCGTCTTCGGCTGCAGGTGCACGAGCGCGCGCAGCGCGTTCGCCGTCCGCGTCTTCGCCCGCGCCTCGAACGCGTTGCCGGTGAGGATGAGGGCGATGATGATGATCACCGCCTCGTAATAGACGTCGGGGGTCATCCCGCGCTGGACGAAGAGCTGGGGCGCCACCGTGGCGACGAGCGAATAGAGGAACGCCGCGCCGGTACCGACCGCGACGAGCGTGTTCATGTCTGCCGACCGATGGCGCAAGGCCGCCCAGGCACGCGTGTAGAAGTGCCGCCCCGCCCAGAGCATCACGCCCAGCGTCGCTGCGAGCAGCACGATCGTGAGCGCCGGCGCCGGAATCGTGTACAGCCAGGGCGCGACGCGGCGAAAGAACGGATGCACGGCGTTCGTCGACCAGCGCATGAACGGATCGCTCATGTCGTGGCTCATGAGCGGCATGGAGATGATCATCGCGATCACCCCGACAATCGCGCTCACGATCGCCTTGCGCTTCAGTTCCTGGAACTCCGCCGCGGTGGCGCGGTCCCGCGCCTCCTGCTCCTCGAATGCCGTCTGGTCGGGCGAGGCGAGCTGGGCGCCATATCCCGTTTCGCGAATCGCCTCGACGAGCCGATCGGGGCTCACGGCGTGCGGGTCGAAGCGCACCGTGGCCGTCTTCATCATCAGGTTGACGTTCGCGTCCGCGACCCCGGGCTGCTTCTGCAGCGTCCGCTGAACGCGTGCCGAGCACGCGGCACAGGTCATTCCCGACACCGGGATGCGGATGGACTCGGTGCTCGCATCCGTCACTGCGGCGCGCCGCTCGAGCGTGCTGCTGGTTACGCTGGTCATGCTGCCCCTCTCGACTCGATCCCACGGGGCGTGGCTGCCCCGTACGGGAGCAAGTTATATACCCCCCACCCCTATGTCAATCGCTGGCCGGTGACGCCGGAAGGGTGAGGGTGAAGGTGGATCCTTCACCCTCCACACTCTTGACCACGAGGTCGCCGCCCATGCCGCGCGCCAGGTCGCGGCTGATGGCGAGGCCAAGGCCAGTGCCGTCGATCGTGCGCGTGAGGTTGCGGTGCACCTGCACGAAGGGGTCGAAGATCTCCTCGAGGCGATCCGCGGGGATGCCGATGCCGGTATCACGCACGCGGATGGCGACGGTGGGCGGCTCGGTGCGCGGCACGAGGAAGGCGTCCAACGCCACCGAGCCGCCCGGGTTCGTGAACTTGGCCGCGTTGGTGAGCAGGTTGAGCAGGATCTGTTGCGACTTCTCTCGATCGGCTCTCACCACGAGGTACGGGGACGCGCCCATCTGGTAGCTGAGACAGCGGACCTGGAGCTGCTGCTCGACCATCATGCATACGTCGTCCACCAGCGGACCGAGCGGAACGTCGGCGATCCGGTACTCCACTCGGCCGGCCTCGAGCCGGATGAAGTTGAGGACGTCGTTGATGAGCGACAGCAGGTGCTGCTGGCTCTTCTCCACTCGCTCGAGCACTCCCTGCTGTTCCGCCGGCACCTGGCCGTAGACCCCGAGACGGAGGAGCTGCACGTAGCCCGCGATGGCGTTGAGCGGGGTGCGCAGCTCGTGGCTCATGGCGGCCAGGAAATCGCTCTTGGCCCGGTTGGCGGCTTCGGCCTGCGCGCGTGCCTCCTCCACCTGTCGCTGTGCCTCGCGGCGCAGGGTGATGTCGCGCGTGGTGCCGGCAATGGCCTCCACCTCGCCGCGCTCGTCGAACACAGGGACGAAGATGTAGTCGTAGATGCGTCGGCCCAGCTCGGCATGGGGGAAGGAGACCTCCCCGCGGATCGGCTCCTTCGTCGCCACGATCTGGTCGATCTCCCGTTCGTGCATCGCCGCGTGCCACTCCTCGCACGCCAGCTCCCGGAGCCCGCGGCCGATCGAATCGTCGAGCGATCGCCCCCACATGCGGAGCAGCGCATCGTTGGCGAAGGTGAATCGGTAGTCGAGGCCGATGACGTACACCAGGTCGGGCGTGGCGGCGATGATCGTCTCGTACAGCCGCTTCTGCCGGTCGCTGTCGCTGCCCTTCGTCGCCATGGAATGCGTCGCCGTCGCGATGGGGATGCGCGTCGCCGGAGGGTAGGGCACGGCCGGGCGCGGACCAGGAAGGCCGCGTCCCCTGACGCACGACGGCCCCGCGATGATCACGGGGCCGCGTGTCGTCCTGCCAATGCAAGGAAGGGTCCTACGCCTTCACCGCCTGGACGTCGATGTGGATCTTGATCTCGTTGCTCACGAGCACCCCACCGGTCTCGAGGGCGGCGTTCCAGGTGAGCCCCCACTCGCGGCGGTCGATCTTCGTGTCGGCGCTGAAGCTCACGCGCTCGCCGCCCCAGGGATCCTTCCCGCGTCCCTCGTAGGTGACGTCGAGGGTGATTTCCTTCGTGACGTCCCTGATCGTGAGGTCGCCGACGACCTTGAACTCGGTGCCCGGTCGGGCGCGCGCGCCCTCGATCTTCTTCGAGCGGAAGGTCACGTGCGTCCACTTCTCGACGTCCAGGAAGTCGGCGGAGCGCAGGTGCTGGTCGCGCTGCTCGTTGCGGGTGTCGATGGACTTCGCCTCCATCTCCACCTCGGTGCGCGAGGCGTTCGGGTCGGTCTCATCCACCTCGATCGTCCCGCGCAGGTCGGCGATGCGGCCGCGAACGGTGGTGATCATCATGTGCTTGGCGGCGAACTCGATCGTGGTGTGCGCCGGATCGATGTTCCAGGTCGAGACCTTGGTTTCGGCAGCGGTGCTCATGGCAGGCTCCTCATTGACGGGTGATTATCACAGAACTGAGATACAACAGCAGGCAAGTCTCACTCCACTTCCCTCGACACAGGCAGCGCGTCGGCGGCCCGCCCGAGCTGCTTGAGCAGGACGGTCGCACGCTCGCGGTCGCTCCGCGTGAGCCCGCTCATCGCGCGCTCGATGGACCGTGCATGGTCCGGGAAGATCCGCGCCACCAGGCGCTTCCCCTCCGTGGTCAGCGCAGCGTAGCGGGCCCGGCGATCCTCGGGACATGGCTGCCGCCGCACCAGCCCGCGCTTCTCCAGGCGATCCACCAGATAGGTGACCCCGCCACTGCTCACGAGGATCTTCCGCTGCAGCTCGCCGAGCAGAAGCGGTCCCACATGGTACAGCGCCTCGAGGATGCCGAACTCGGCGATCGTCAGCCCGTGCCGCGCCACATCGGCCTCGGCATGCCGTGCAATCGCGGCATGGGCGCGCGACAGGATCACCCACAGCCGCAGCGCCGCCGCCTCGGCGGCGTCGAGGTTCGAGGGCTTCTTCGTGGCGGCGGGTCGCGAGGTGTCAGACATCTTAGAACTAAGATAGTTTGGCGGCGTCGCGGATGCAAGGGGCGGGGTTAGGGATACGGCGTCCTCTGCTCAGCGAACCTTCACTGCCTCCGTCACGCCCCCGCGCTTCACGCCGCCATCGCCCCACGTCCCCTTTCCGGTAACCCCGTCGAACACCATCCGTACCGGAACAGGTCCGGGGATCCGGATGGCGTAGCTCAGCGTATCGCCGTGCATCGTCACGTCATACAGCGGATGCACGTCATCCTCGCCCACGTCACGCGCCTCCGCCACGAGCTCGCCCTTCTCGCGACGAATCACCATCACGCCGGCATTCGCACGCGCGCCCACGTGCGTGGTCGTCCGATAGACGCCGACCGGATCACGCGACGGCGGGATCACCGAACCACTCCCGCCGGTGAGCGCCGCGAGCGGTGCGATCGGACCCACCCACAGCTTCCCATGCGCGAGATCCACCGTCCACACCGCGCGCTCGATGAACCCCGCGCTCAGCACGCCGTCGTGGATCATGTTGCCCTTCGTCATCATCGGAACCACCACCTCCAGGCCGGGCGCCAGCGACACGGGGAGGTCGGTCATGCGGTTCGTGCTGTCGGCTCCCAGCAGCGAGAGCGCGGCGGGCGACACGAGCGTGGAGGCGTTGTTCTCCGAGTCCCACTCGAACCAGAGCATTGCGCCGTTGCGCGCGCGAACGCCGACGTACACCGTGAGCTGCCCGCCATGCTCGCCGGTAGCGAGCCGCATCGGCAGCGCGGTCATCGCCCGCGTGCGTGCGGCCAGGCTGGCTGGCGTCTCGACGATCATGCGTTCGTGTGCCAGATCCAGCGTCAGGGCTCGGCCCTCGAACGCGTTGAGCGACACGAGGCCGCGCACCGCAGGCGCCCCGGGGCCCAGCAGCTTCGCGAGATCCATCACACCGGCGTCGGTGGTCACGCGGAAGGGACCGATGCCGAGCGCGACGTTCGCACAGGTGCGCCCCGACATCACTTCGCCGGTCAGTCGCACCCCGAACGCGCGGCCCCCGGGCGTGCAGCCAAGCCGCGCCGAGTCCTGCGGCGAGATGACGGTCACGCCGCCGCCCGTGTCGAACAGGTAGTCGGCGCTGTCAGCGCCGACGCGCACCTTGATCGTGCGCAGGTGACCCGGCCCGCGCGTGAAGGGGATCGTCACCGGCGCCGGCTCCCGTGAACCGACGGACGAAGCACGCGCCGTCGGCTGCGCCACCGCGCCGGCGGACGAGACGAGAAGAAACAGGGCGCAAACGCTGCCCAGGGTGATCGATCGCATGGGAGTGCATGAGAGAGGCGAACGCCGAATCGAGGTGTGCCTCTCTGACAGCGTCGCTGCTGATTTGGTTGACGCTACGTCCGCCGTTCTCTCCTCTCGTTACGGTTTCCGCCCGATCGCCACCCCCCACGGTGAGCGTCCCGCCGGGATCCGATGCACCACTTCCATGGTGCGCGTGTCGATCACGCTCACGTCGTTCCCCGGGCCGTTCGCCGTGTACAGCCATCGGTCGTCGTTCGAGAGCGCGATGCCCCACGGCCGCACACCTGCCTGCACGGTGTTCAGGACCGAGTCACGCGCGGCGTCGATCACCGACACCGTGCCGCCGCGGCCGTTCGACACGTACACCCGCTTCCCATCGCGCGAGACGGCAATTCCCATGGGCCTCGAGCCGATCGGGAGGACGATCGTGTCGCGCAGCGCATGTGTCGCGGCGTCGATCACCGACACCATGCCTGAAGACTCGTTGCTCACGTACGCCTTGCTCCCGTCGGGGAGGAAGCCGACCGAGCGAGGCCGCTTGCCGCCGGTGACGATCGTCGCCACCGCCTTCACGTTCGCCACGTCCACCACCGTCACGTTGTTGTCGCCCTCGCTCGTGACCCACACCGTCCTTCCGTCGGGAGCGACGGTGACGCCCTCCGGCTCGCGTCCCACCTTCACGTTGGAGGTGGCGCGCCCGCTCGCGATGTCCACGATCGTCAGCGAGTCGGCATCCTCGTTCGACACGAACAACGTGCGGCCGTCGTTGCTTACGTCGAACGTCTCCGGGTCGAGCCCCGCCGGCAGCACCTTCATCGTCTTTCGGGTCACGACGTCCACCACCGCGACTCCATCCAGCTTCCGGTCGGGGATCTTCTTCGCGCACTCCGCGTCCGACATCGTCGGCGGGCACTTCGGCGAGCCGCTCAGCGCCACGTACACGGTGCGGCCGTCGGGACTGACCTTGACGCCGCGCGGCCGGGTGCCCACCTCGATCGACGCGACGACGGCATTCGTTCCCCCATCGATGACGCTGAGGTTACGGGTATCCTCGTTCGACACATAGATCATCTCGCCGGCGGCGAGGTTGGCGCTGGCGCGCGCCGTGTCGTTCGGCCTCGCGGAGTCCGCGCGATCGGTCCGCGCGGTGCATCCGGCCAGGAGCGCAATGACAAGGAGCGAAGATCGGCTATTCAAGTTCACTCTCCAGTTGGTCCAGGAGCGGCAACGACGACTGCGACTGATCGACGCCGCAGCAGTCGTCGATCGCCAGTCGGTGAGTCGGCCAGTCGACAACTCGTCCAATCCACTGGCTGGCCCGATCATACGGCAAAGCACGAGCCCCCGGCAGCCGATCGGCTGCCGGGGGCTCGGATTTCTGCCGGGAGGTCAGCGGATGCTGGCGGTCACCCGCTGTGCGTACGTCAGCAGCGCTGCCGCGTCGGCCTCGCTCACCCGGCCCGAGCGGATCATCGCGCGCAGCTCGTTCACGAACGCTTCGACCTGGTTCGCCGCGGGCGTCGCGTTGCCCTTGCCGAGCTGGTTCGCCGCGGCATCGAGCTTCACCTGGAGCGAGTTCGCGTCCGGCAGGCTCGCCGCCGCGAGCAGGGCGGACAGGTTCTGCACTCCCGTGAGCGACGACTGCACCGTGACCGTGGCGCTCGCCGCACCGGCGGCGCCGGAGTTGTCGCGCACCGTGGCTGTCACGGTGAAGCTGCCCGACCGCGTGTAGGTGTGCGACAGCGTGAAGTTCATCCCGCTGATGGCGAGGGGGGTCACGGAGCCGTCGCCGTAGTTCGCCGTCCCGGTCCAGCTGTCACCCGCCTCGTCGGTGAAGCTGCCCGTCGCCGAGTACGTCTCGCCGACGAGGATGGTCGCGCCGCTGAACGCATTCACCACCGGCGCGCAGTTGCGCTGCTCCACCTTGCACTGGATCGCCTCCGGCAGCGACGACAGGAAGTCGTAGCCCGTGGACTGCTGGATCTTCGCCACCGACGTGCGGAAGTCGCGCCAGTCGTTGCTCCCCGGGTTGTCCACGTTGGGCATGTTCACGGCGAAGACATTCACGTCGCTCGCCGCCGTCACGTCATCGAGCCCTCCGCCGGCCGGCATCATGACGACGATCTTCCAGGTGGAATCGGGGATCGCGATCTTGCCGAGGTTGTTCACGGTGCCCAGGCCGGTGCCACCGGTGAAGATGCCGCCGGCGATGATGTACGCCTCGCGCCCAGCGCGCACCGAGTCGCGCAGCTCGTTCTCCAAGTCCTCCCACGGGCCGGCGTTGAGGCCGTGCTTCTGCGGCAGGAAGTTGGTGAGGAAGAACGTCGTCGCGTTCTCGCCGTCCGTCGTCGTCTGGTCGGCCGACGGTTCCATGTGGCCGCGGTCGTAACCGGAACCGATGTAGTCGAGCGTGGTGTACATCTGGCTGGCATAGCCCAGGCGCACGAGCGCCGTGTCGGCGGAGTAGCAGTCACACCGGTTGCGGCTGCCCAGGTGCGTGGCGCTCAAGTCCCAGCTCACCCAGTTCGGGCCCCCGCGCTGCGGGTTGTACGAGATCGTGTACTGCTTCCGCGCGATGATGACGTCGTTGCTGGCGTCGTTGTCGGTGGGGACGCCGAACTCCACGTTGTGGCCGGCGCGGGCGCTGCTGGAGTAGAATGGCACCTCCGTGCGCAGCGACACCGTGGCGAAGCTGCCGTCCGGCGCCATCGCCTTGAGGATCGTCGTGCCGTCGCCGGCTGCCGTCACGAGCCCGCGCGAATCCACCGTCGCGACGCTCGGGTCCGAGCTGCTGAAGGTCACGGTGTTGAAGTTGATCGGCTGGTCGGAGTCGTCCGTGCCGCCGACGAACAGCACTGCCTGGTAGCCGATGACGAGCGGCGAGGTGCTGACGTTCATCGTCATGTGGCCGAGCACGCGCGGGATCACCGTCAGGTCAGCGCTGCCGCCGTGCGTATGGCCGTGCGAGGTGGCGCTCACCGAGATCGTCACCGGGCCGCCCTCGGCGATGCCGGTGACCGTCGCCTGGTTGCCACTCGTCGCCGTCACCTTCGCGATGCTCTCGTCGCTCGACGTCCAGACGTAGGTGGCCGACGCGTCGTCGATCGGGATGTTGTGCGCGTCCTGGAGAGCGGCGGTGAACGTCACCGCGCGGCCGCGCTCCACGGTGCTGCCGCCGGAGACGGCCACGTGATCGAATGGACCGGCTACCACGCCCCCGCCATTCGGCGCGCTCGCGCTGTTGCGCGGGGCGACGGGGGCCGCGGCGAAGTCATCGGCGTTGTCGTCCGTGTCCTGGTTGCCGTCCTGCTTGCGGAAGATCGCCTTGTCGTTGCCGCCGGCGCCGGGCGCGGTGCCCGTGCCCTCGTAGAAGTTGGCGCTGCCGAAGCCGACGAGGTCGATGATGTGCGCAGCCTGTGTGGCGGAGCAGGGGGTGGATCCACCGTTGCAGCCGAGACTCGTCGCCTGGTCGGCAAGGGCCACCTTGCCTGCGCTCGCGCTCAGGTTCAGGCCACCGGTGGCGTCAGGAGCGGGGAGGTCGACGCCCACCGAGCCGCCGGCGAGCTGGACGAGATAGTAGCCGCCTGGAGCGATGGACCCGTGCAGCGCTGCCGGCTGGAAGGCGCCGGTGCCGGTGGCGCTCGCATACTGGACCGACCATCCCTCCACCGACACCGTCGCCGGGCCGGCGTTGTGGAGCTCCACGAAATCGTGGTTGTAGGTCGCGCCGCTGTTCGCGCCGCCACCGTAGATCTGGCTGATCACCACGCCCCCGCCCTTGGACAGGTCGAGCGCGGCGCGGTCCTGCGGCCTCAGGCCGCTGATGCGATCGGCCGAGACGCAGGCGACGAAGAGCGCGGCGGGAGCGACGGCAAGGAGCCATTTGCGGCGCGCCGAGCTGGGCGAGCCGGTTGGAATCGACGACATCGAGACGGGGGCGAGGGGACGGGAGTCGGCGGTGCAAAGGCACGCCGCGGGAGCACGCGCGAAAAACTAATGATTATGGACCGGCCCGCGACAGAGCGATGTTGACACGGTCGAGGCCGACGTCGCGCGATGCAATGGAAGCGCCGAGCCCGCGGCGAGGGTCCAGCTCTGCCAAACGCCTGCGGCAGCGCCGGTTGCGTGTAGTGGCCAGTGCCGGTGCGGTGCCGGCGAACGGGTCTGTGTGGCGCACGTGCAACACCCCGAGTGGCTGCGGCGCCACAGGTGCCGCTCCATGCCCGTTCGCGATGACTCGGGCGCGCGTTGCCCTTCCGAGCGGCGTGACATCCGTCACGCGACGTCCTGCGACACGAGGGTACGGTTCGTGATCGCTTCAGTCATTCAACCAGTCATCGCCGCCATGTCCCACGCTCATCTGCACCTCCAGCCCGATCGCCTCTACCACTTCGACGCGCGCGGCATCGCCAAGCGCTTTCGTCACGCCGCGATCTTCGGCGCGCTCGATGCCCTCACTCCCGGCGAGACGATGCGCTTCTGCAACGATCACGACCCGATCCCCCTCCTTCGCCAGCTCCAGGAGCGCTACGGGGAAAACGTGCAGATCAGCTACGTGCAGAAGGTCCCGGGCGAAGTGGTGATCGACTTTGCGCGGGTGGGGGGCTGACCTCCAAAGTACGACCACTACCGTACTGCGTACGCAGTACGGTAGTGGTCGTCAGAGCGGCTGCACGCTCGCCCCGCTCGACGCCTCGCACACGTAGACCGCGGGCGTGAGCCCCACCTGCTTCGCGTAGCGCGTCGCGACCGCGCCGGCGAACCGATCGGCGGCCTCGCGCGCCACGAGTGCCACTGCGCAGCCGCCGAAACCGGCGCCGGTCATCCGGGCCCCGAAGCATCCCTCCTGTTCCAGCGCGATCTCCACCATCGCATCCAGCTCGGCGCGCGAAACCTGGAAGTCGTCGCGCAGGCTGCGATGGCTCTCCGTCATCAGCTCGCCCACGCGCCGTGCATCGCCCGCCCCGAGCGCCTCCGCGGCAGCGAGCACGCGGGCGTTCTCGGTCACCACGTGGCGTGCGCGGCGGCGCGTGACTTCGTCCAGCGTGCCGGCCCGCGCCGCGAACAGTCGCTCGTCCACGTCGCGCAGCGCGCGCACGCCGAATTGTGCCGCCGCACTCTCGCACCGCGCGCGGCGCTCGTTGTACTCCGAGTCCACCAGCCCCCGCCGCGTCGCCGTGTCGAGCACTACCACCGCCACGTCATCGGGCAGGGCTACCGCCCGGGTGTCGAGCGAGCGACAGTCGATCAGCAGTGCATGGCCGGCCACTCCCGCTGCCGAGATCAGCTGGTCCATGATACCGCAATTGACCCCGACCCACTGGTTCTCCGCGCGCTGTGCGAGTCGCGCCATCGCGGCCGGCTCCCATGCAAGGTGGCTCACCGCGGCGAGCGCACGTGCCGTAGCCAGCTCCAGCGCGGCGCTCGATGACAGCCCCGCGCCGAGCGGCACGTCGCCGGCGACGATGCCGTCCCAGCCGCGCAGCGGCGTGCCCTCGAGCTGGGCCTTTTCCCCCAGCGCCCAGGCCACCCCGCGTACGTACTCGCCCCACCCGCGCTCGCCATGCTGCACGTCGCTCGCGTCGAAGTCGATGTCACCGTCGAAGTCGAGGGAATGCGCAGTGACCCGTGTGCCGGAGCGGGGGCGGAGTGCGATCCATACCGCGCGATCGATCGCCATCGGGAGCACGAAGCCGTCGTTGTAGTCGGTGTGGTCGCCGATCAGGTTCACCCGGCCCGGTGCGCGGGCGAGGAGTGTCGCCTGCTCGCCTCGGCGACGCTCGTATTCATGCAGCACCCGATCGCGCAGCGCGCTCATCTGGACGTCGGGCGCTGGAGCGTTTCCGGCAGCTCGCGCAGCCGGTGCGCCGCGGCCTCCGCGGTGAGGTCGCGCTGCGGCTCGCCGAGCATCTCGTAGCCGACGAGGAACTTGCGGACCGTCGCTGACCGGAGCAGCGGCGGATAGAAGTGCAGGTGCAGGTGCCACTCCGGGTGCGCGGTACCGTCGGTCGGCGCCTGGTGGATGCCGGCCGAGTACGGGAAGGAGATGTCGAACAGGTTGTCGTACCGGGTCGTCAGGCGCTTCACGATGTCGGCCAGCTGGTCGCGCTCCGCGTCCGTGAGTTCGCCGAGGTGAGACACCGGGCGCCGGCTGATCACCAGCGTCTCGAAGGGCCACACAGCCCAGAACGGCACGAGGGCGACGAAGCCGTCATTCGCGCACACCACCCGTTCGGCGTGCGCGAGCTCGAGCGCCAGGTAGTCGCCGAGCAGGGTGCGATGGTGGCGGTCGAAGTGTTCGCGCTGGCGCTGCAGCTCCAGCGCCGGCTCGCGGGGAATGCTCGACTGTGCCCAGACCTGGCCGTGGGGGTGCGGGTTGCTGCATCCCATCATCTGCCCCTTGTTCTCGAAGACCTGCACGTGCGCCACGTCGTCGCGCGCGCCAAGTTCCAGGTACTGCTCGGTCCACACCTCCACTACCCGCCGCAGCTCGCCCGGCGAGAGCTCGGGAAGGGAGAGGTCGTGGCGCGGCGAGAAGCAGATCACGCGGCAGACTCCACTCTCGGCGCGCGCGACGAGCAGGCCGTCCACGTCGAGCGACTGCTGCGCATCGGCGAGTGGGCGCAACGCGGCGAAGTCGTTGTCGAACACGAAGGTGCTCGTGTACGGCGGGTTGCGCTCCCCGCCGGCCCGCTCGTTGCCCGGGCAGAGATAGCACGCGGGGTCGTACTGTGGACGCGACTCCGGGACGCGCGGTTCCACCTGTCCCTGCCAGGGCCGGCGCATGCGGTGCGGAGACACGAGCACCCATTCGTCGGTGAGCAGGTTGCGTCGGCGGTGTGGCTCGTCGACGAGCATGGCTTGATCTGATCGGGAGGGAGACGACATGGCGGTGATACAGTGAAGCGGGACGCGCGGAGCGTTGCAAGCGGGCGGCCACCGGAAGTGGAGGAGTCACTGTTCGGCACGCTGCCTGACGGCCGGCCGGTGCAGCGATTCATCCTCCGCAACGGCGTGGCGGAGGTGGAGCTGATGGAGTACGGGGCGATCATCACGCGACTGCTCGTTCCGGATCGACGCGGTGAGCCCGGCGACGTGGTGCTCGGCTTCGACACGCTGGATGGATATCTCGGGGATTCGCCCTACTTCGGCGCGGTGATCGGTCGCTACGCGAACCGCATTGCCGATGGGCGCTTCACGCTCGATGGCGTGTCGTACCAGCTCGCGCAGAACGATGGCGCGAACCACCTGCACGGGGGAGTGCGCGGCTTCGACAAGGTGCTCTGGCGCGGCACGGCCTCGTCGGACGACGCGCGGCCCGGGGTCACCTTCACGTATGAAAGCGCCGACGGCGAAGAGGGCTATCCGGGTGCGTTGTCGGTGCGGGTGACCTACCTGCTGTCCGCCGAGGGCGGGCTGCAGGTGCGCTACCACGCGACGACGACCCGGCCGACGATCATCAACCTCACGCAGCACAGCTACTTCAACCTCGCGGCGAGCGCCGCTGACGTGCTGGGGCACGAGATCGTGGTGAATGCGAGCCGCTTCACTCCCGTGGATGCGGGGCTGATCCCGACCGGCGAGCTGCGCTCGGTGCAGGGAACACCCTTCGACTTCCGCCTGCCGGCCACGATCGGCGCGCGCATCGGCGAGCCGGATCGCCAGCTCGAGCTTGCCGGCGGTTACGATCACAACTTCGTCCTCGATCGCAAGGACGACGCTTCCCTCGCGCTGGCCGCGCGCGTGATCGAACCGCTGTCGCACCGCACCCTCGAGGTGTACACGACGGAGCCCGGCCTGCAGCTGTACTCGGGAAACTTCCTCGACGGGTCCATCGTCGGCAAGCGCGGGCGCCGGTACGCGCACCGCACGGGATTCTGCCTGGAGACGCAGCACTTTCCGGACTCGCCCAATCATCCTGCGTTTCCCTCGGTGGTGCTGCGGCCGGATGAGCAGTACCAGTCCGGGAGTGTGTACGACTTCGGCGTGGCCTGAGCGCGGGACGACAGGGGCATCGGAGGAAACGACCGCAGATGGCAGGAGCTGCTACTGCAGCTCCTGCCAGTTCTGCGTCGTCTTCGTCTTCCTTGTCGTTGTTCTCAGGTCACGGCCGCCGTGGCGGCGCGCCAGTCATGCCGCGCCGACCCATGCGCCCACTGTCGGCGGGGATGCCCATCTGTGCGGCGAGGCCGCGCGAGCGCGAGGTGCCGCTCGTAGGATGGCGAGAAGGTGGGACGGTGGCTCGGCGCCGGCCTTCCACCTTCCGGCCTTATCACTATCCGCCGGTCACGTCGCCGCCCGCGCCAGCCTCAGCGCCAGGTCGCGCACCTTCTGCATCACCACGTCGCGCGAAACCGAACCGAACGCCGAGTCGGGCACCGATGGTTCCTGGACGAAGCGTGCGAGCGCATTGACGAGCTCCACATCCTCACGACTGAAACGGGGCGCACCATCTGCGCTCGATGCGACGGGTGCACCTGCCGCACTCGGGGAGGCAGACGAAAGGGGAGCGCCCCCGCTCCCGCCCGCGGCGGGAATGGTGGCCGACCCCTGGTAGGGGGTGCCGCCGCTGGCCATCGAATCCTGTACGAGGTGGCCATCCTCGTCGAACAGGCGCACGGTCCCGCTCTGTCGCCCCCAGAGCTGCTTCGCCGCGTTGGACGCCTGCCACGACGAGGGAGAAAACTGGCAGTAGAGAGGCGCCGTGACGGAGATCCCGTCAGAGTCGCGCACGAACTCCACGACGAACCGTTTGTACTCCAGGTGACGGAGCTTCTGGTGCAGCGCAGGCTGGACTTCCTCCAGCTCGCTGGTGCCGTTCCGGTGAAGGACGACGCAACGGTACATCGTGTGGTTGTGCGGGATGACGGAAGGAGGGAACGAACGAGTCGAATCGCGTCGTTCGTAATGTGCGAGCGGTGACGGGAGCGCGCCACTGCTGCACGCCCTGCCGAGGCGAAGTGCTCGGCAGGGAGCTCTCATTGATCGGAGCCAGTCTGCAGGGCGACCGGGCGGGGACCGCTAGTGCAGCACGCCGCAGGCGATGCGTGCACCGGAGTTGCCCGCCGGATCGGACCGATAGTCGTCCGGACCGGAATGCACGACGATAGCCGCGCCGTCGCCGTCGAGCAGGCCACCGGGGCCGCGCAGGAATCCTCCGCCGCGGTTGCTCACTGCGACGTCGGCCGAGCTGTCGGAAGCGACCGTGATGTTCTGCAGGTCGCCCATGTGCGGGCCACTCGGGTTGTCGAAACCGTGCTGGCGTCCCGTCGGGTTCCAATGTCCTCCCGCCGACGTGAACGTTCCCGTGCACGAGCCGACGGTGTGGATGTGGATGCCGTGGATCCCCGGCGGCAGGTGGTCGAGTGTGCCCGAGATGACGAACCCCTGCCCGGACTCGTTCACCGACAACGTGCCGACGCTGCGCCCGGCCTGATCGTGCAGCGTGGCCTGCGCGGTACCGGGCGAAGTGTTGGCGCTGCCGCTGGCCGCGGTGCCGGCGCTCGAGCTCGTGGTGGCGCAGCCGGCGCCGAGGAGAAGGGCGAACAAGGTGAGAGCTGGACGCATGGTTTGCCTCGACTGGTGCTGTTGAATGGTGACCGGGAAGGCGGGCCGCACGATCTGCGCCACATCCGATGATGCACATGCGTTATCGTCATGGCATACCCGATCACGCTCGAGGAACGAATGACACGAGTCGCACTGCTGGGAACCGGCCTGCTGGGAAGCGGCTTCGCCGATGGACTGCTGTCGCGAGGTGGCACGGAGCTCACGGTATGGAACCGCACCCGCGCGCGCGCGGAGCCGCTGGCCGCGCTCGGCGCCCGGGTGGCGGACACCCCCGCGGACGCCGTGCGCGGCGCCGAGCGCGTACACCTGGTGCTGTTCGACGACGCGACGGTGGACGAGACGATCGAAAAGCTGAAGCCCGGGCTCGCCGACCGCGCCGTGCTGATCGATCACACCACGACGCTGCCGACCGCGACGGCCGCGCGGGCGACGCGGCTGGCGAAGCACGGGATCCAGTTCCTGCATGCGCCGGTGTTCATGTCGCCGGCGGCGGCGCGATCGGCGCAGGGCATGATGCTCGTCGCCGGCGACAGCGGCATCTACGCCCGGGTGCGCGACAACCTGGAACGGATGACGGGCGAGGTGTGGCACGTCGGCGAGCGTCCGGACCTCGCGGCCGCGTACAAGCTGTTCGGCAACGCGATGCTCGTCGCCATGGGCGGCGGGCTCGCCGACATCTTCCACATGGCGGACGCCCTCGACATCGGGCGTGCCGACGCGCTCGGCGTATTCGATCGCTTCCGGATCGAGGGCGGCATCCGCAACCGGGGCACGAAGATCGTCGAGCAGGACTTCACGCCGAGCTTTCACCTGGAGACGGCGCGAAAGGACGTGCGCCTGATGATCGAGTCGGCGGGGAAGGAGCCGGTGCCAGTGCTTCGCGCGGTGGCGACGCGCATGGACGAGCTCATCGCGAAGGGGCTCGGAGACGACGACCTGGCGGTGCTGGCGAAGAAGGGGGCCTGACGCCAGCGAGCTGTGGCGTAGTCTCCGGTGACGGACGTCACAGGCGGCATTACTGTTGCTCTCGCTAGCGCCGTGAACCCGCGTCCCGAGATCGTGCTGCCGCCGGGCTTCGCGCTACGCATCGATTACGACCCGGAATCGAGCCCCGCGAGCCTGCTGATCACCGCGTATCGTGACGACGCGCCGGTGGGGCAGGCGCATGTCGATCCGCGGGAAGTCGGGCAGCGGCTGCGACTCGAGGTGGAGTCCGGCGGTGATGGCGTCCGCGGCGAGCGGCAGCCGCGCCTTCGTCTCACACCACAGCGCGCGATGCACGCCATCGTGATGGAGGCGGTGAAGGAACCCGCTCCGTCAGCCGAGCCGTCGCCGTCCGCCGACCAGCCCCCGCCGCACCCCGCGATGGCCGCGCTGCACGAGCTGGCACGCGATGGCGCGCTGGAGGACGAGTGCCACTACGACACGGACAATCCCCGCGCGATGAATGCGCTCGTCTGGCTGAAGAGCGGCACTGCCGTCGTCCTGCCCGACCACGTCGTGGAAGGGGAGCGGCGGTGGGTCCGGATGCAGCGCGCGCTGCGCGCCTTCTCGACCGTTGCCGTGGACCTGCTGGGAAGCCCGCTGCGCAACCAGCTGCGGCTGCGCGACGTGGACGGGCTCGCCGAAAGCTGACCTAGCTGAGGAGCACCAGGGATGGTCGCGGCTCGGCGGGGCGGCGCGAACGAGGCGTTGCGCGAACACTACGGCGCGCGCGGCGCACGATTGCCAGCTCTTCTTCCAGCTTGTGCTTCGCCATGCGCTCGATCATCGCGCGCAGCTCTGCGTCCGGCAGGTGAGGACACACTCGCCGCATGGGCGGAGTGTAGCGGTGCATGATCTCGTGGAGTCGCGTCGTGCTGCTGCCAGTTGGTTCACGGACGACCTGCATGCGGGACCTCGCGTCAGTTGGTCATGGCACACGGACGCGCGGCCCGGAATTCAGGTCACTGGCTGGGGCCGGTTGGTGCTACAGCGACCCCGCCTTGTTGTGTCCCGCCAGCTTCACCCCCGCTCCACCGAGTCCGGCCAGGCCGAGCGCTCCGACGACCAGCACCGGGAGCGGATTGCTCCTGACCGGCGGCCTGACGGACGCGGTGACTGCGGCCGCAGCGATCGAGTCGGCGCGATGACGGGCGAGTCGCGTGGCCTTCTCCACCGCCGTCACCGAGTCGAGTAGCGCGGCGTAGGGCTCGAACTGCGGCGCGAACACCGCAACGTGGAAATGCGAGGGATGGTGCTCTCGCGTCACGTCCAGCATGCCCGCCTTCTCCATCGAGAGCAGGGCATGCTCGAGGAAGGCGCGGTCGTCGTCGTTGCCCGGCACGCGGAGATCCACCGCCATGCCGGCCGGGTGCACCGAGAGCACGTGGGCATTGCGCGGCTGCGTGCTCAGCGGACGCGTGAGGCTCGTGACGACGAGGCGGTCGCCGGTGGCGGCGCGATAGCTGGCGGCGAAGTGCTCGATGAACGAAAGGACTTCGGGCCGCGTATAGGGGTAGGACACGCCGCTGAGCGTGTAGTCGGCCGTCGGATTAACAGGCAGCAGCTTGCCGGCGTCTACGAGGCGGCGGACGTCGGCCGGGGTTCTGAGGAAGGAATAGTCCTCCTCGACCGCCACGGCATGCTGATGGACCATGGATGCCGGCGAGCCTCTGAGCTCGGCAGCCAGGAGCGCGCGGCCCGGCAGGGCGAGAAAAGCGGCGAGTATTGCAGCACGAACGACTGACTTCATGGCTCGGCACCTCCAGAATCATCAGTACCCCTCATCACGGACGAAGTTCACATGCACGTCACCAATTCTTCGGAGCCCGGCTCACATGGTTACTAGCGTCGCGCCCGCCAGCCGGCCGCGCGCCGACCAGCCGCAGCCCGCATCGCCGCCGCCGCCGCAGGGCTCGCCCATCAGGACATGGGCGTCGAGCCCGCGCGTGCTGATCGCGGCGGCTGTCGTCGTCGTGCTCGCGGCGCTCGCCTGGTACTTCCTGCACGACAAGGCTGCAGGTGAGACCTCGTACCGCTTCGGGGCCGTGGAGCGTGGTGATGTTCAGCAGACGGTGTCGTCCACCGGCGCGCTGAGCGCCGTCAAGACGGTGCAGGTGGGCACGCAGGTGTCGGGCAAGGTCGTGGCGCTCTACGTGGACTTCAACGACCACGTGACGCAGGGCCAGCTGCTCGCCCGCATCGATCCCACGCTCCAGGAGCAGGCGGTCACGGACGCACAGGCGGGACTCGCGCGCGCCCAGGCGCAGCTCGCGCAGGCCCGCGACGAGTACAACCGCAACCTGCCCCTCTACCAGGAGAAGTTCATCAGTGCCTCCGAGTTCGGCACGGTGCAGGTGAACCTCTCGGTGGCGCAGGCGCAGGTGAAGTCGGCGCAGGTCACGCTCGACCGCGCGAAGCAGAACCTTTCCTACACCAACATCTACGCTCCGATCAACGGCGTGGTCGTCGAGCGCAACGTCGACGTGGGCCAGACGGTGGCGGCGAGCTTCTCGGCGCCGCAGCTCTTCCTCATCGCGCAGGACCTGTCGCAGATGCAGATCATCGCCGCGGTGGACGAGAGCGACATCAGCAGCATCAAGCAGGGGCAGGAAGTGAAGTTCACCGTGCAGTCCTATCCCAATCGCACCTTCACCGGCGCGGTCGACCAGGTGCGGCTGCAGTCCAAGACCACCGACAACGTCGTGAGCTATTCCGTCGTGGTGGCGGTCCAGAACCAGGACGGACAGCTCCTTCCCGGCATGACGGCCACCGTTGAATTCGTGACCGGCAGCGCGAAGAACGTGCTGACGGTGCCGAACGCGGCGCTGCGCTTCCGTCCCACGGAGGAAGAGCTCGCGGCAGCGGGGCTGCCGGCGAATGCCGGTCAGGACACCACACGCCGTCGCCCCGGCGCGGGTGGCTCGACCGGCGCGGCGCGGCGTGCGCAAGGCGGTGGGCAGGGCGGGCAGGGTGGATTCCCCGGCGCCTTTGGCGGCGGTCAGGGAGGCGGCCAGGGCGGGCAGGCACGCCAGCGCCCGCGCACGGGCGGCTTCGGCACCATCTGGACGGAGAACGCCGCCGGCAAGCTCGAGCCGGTCCGCGTCCGCACTGGCTTGAGCGATGGCCAGCGCACCCAGGTGATGAGCCAGAACCCGGCGCTCAAGGAAGGGATGAAGGTCATCATCGGCAGCAGCCTCGGCACGACCGGCCAGGACGCGCCCTCACGCAGTCCCCTCACGCCGCAGCGCGGCGGACCGCGGGGCTTCTGATGAGCGACGGTCCGGCGCGCGACGCACGTCCCGTCATCCAGGTGCGGGGCGTGACGAAGGTCTACACGATGGGCGAAACGAAGGTCTACGCGCTTCGTGGCGTGGACCTCGACGTCTATCCGGGCGACATGATCGCCGTGATGGGCTCGTCGGGTTCGGGCAAGTCCACCCTCATGAACATCCTCGGCTGCCTCGACGTTCCGACGGGTGGCAGCTACGTGCTCGACGGCGTGCGCGTGAACGGCCTGAGTGCCAACGAGCTCGCCGACCTGCGTAACCAGAAGCTCGGCTTCGTCTTCCAGGGGTTCAACCTGCTGGCGCGTACCACCGCGCTCGACAACGTGGAGCTGCCGTTGCTCTACGATCGATCGCATCGGTGGACGAACACCCGCGCGCTGGCCGCCGAGGCGCTCGAGCGCGTGGGCCTCGGCCAGCGCCTCGACCATGTGCCGAGCGAGCTGTCGGGAGGACAGCAGCAGCGCGTGGCCATCGCCCGCGCCCTCGTCACGCAGCCCACACTGCTGCTGGCCGACGAGCCGACGGGGAACCTGGACAGCCACATGACCGTGGAAGTCATGGCGCTCTTCCAGGAGCTGAACGACCAGGGCATCACGATCCTCATCGTCACGCACGAGCCCGACGTGGCGAAGTACGCAAAGCGGATCGTCGAGGTCCGCGACGGTCACATCCTCCGCGATCATCCGGTGGAAGGACGGCGCCGCGCGGCGGACGACCTCCTGCGCCTCGAGATCGAGGATCCGCTCGAACCGGTCGGCACATGAAACAGAAGACACTGCTGAAGCTCGCGTGGACGAGCATCCTGAAGAACAAGATGCGCACCCTGCTCACGATGCTTGGCATCGTGATCGGGGTGGGGGCGGTGATCGTGATGGTCGCCGTCGGCCACGGTGCGCAGACCCAGATCGAGTCGCAGATCAACAGCCTCGGCACGAACCTGATCCTCGTCACGCCGGGCTCTTCGCAGCAGGGCGGGGTGAGCCAGGGCGCACAGACCTTCAACCGCATCACGGTCGAGGACGCGCAGAAGCTGAAGGCGGAGGCAATGACCCTCTCCGGCGTGTCGCCGGTGATCTTCGCGCGCCTCGTGGCCATCGGGCCGAGCGGCAACTGGCGCACGACCATCAATGGCGTATCGGCGGACTACTTCACCATCCGTGACTGGCCGACGCTTTACGGCGACCAGTTCACCGAGGCCGACGTGCGCTCCATGCGCAAGGTCGCGCTCCTGGGGAAGACGGTGGCCGACAACCTGTTCCCCGGCGTCGATCCGACGGGCGAGCGGATCCAGATCGGCCACGTGCCGTTCATCGTGGGTGGCGTGCTGGCCCCCAAGGGGCAGAACGCGAACGGCAACGACCAGGACGACATCATCATCATGCCGTACACCACGGCCCAGACCCGGCTGTCCGGCAACACGCGCATCTTCCAGATCATGACCAGCACCTTCTCGCCGGGCGACATTCCCGCCGCCCAGCGCGAGATCACGGCGATCATGCGCGAGTCGCACCACCTGCAGGGCGACACGCCCGACGACTTCACGGTGCGAAACCAGAGTGAGATCGCCGCGGCAGCGACGAGCACCACCTCGGTGATGTCCGGGCTGCTCGCGGCCATCGCCTCGGTGTCGCTCCTCGTGGGTGGCATCGGCATCATGAACATCATGCTCGTCTCGGTCACCGAGCGGACGCGCGAGATCGGCATCCGCATGGCGATCGGCGCGCGCGGGTCGGACGTGCTCACGCAATTCCTCGTCGAGAGCGTCGTGATGAGCCTCCTCGGCGGCGTCGTGGGACTGGCGGTGGGCTACGGGGGCTCGGCGCTCCTCGGCCACCTCACCGGATGGGCCACCGTCGTGCCGCCTTCGGCCGTCCTCATCGCCGTCGGTTTCTCGGCCGCAGTGGGAGTCTTCTTCGGCTACTATCCGGCGCGCCGCGCGGCCGCGCTCAACCCGATCCAGGCACTGCGGTACGAATGAACGATAGAACGGCACTTTCTTCCGTGCGGCGTTTCTCGACCCGCCGCGCGCGGGGTACCCGCGCGCTCCTCGCGGCGGCCGCGCTCGCCGTCGCGCTCCCGGCGCTGTCCGGCGCGCAGGATACCACGCGCACCAAGCTGCCGCCGGGCGGCGTGATCACGCTGCAGGACGCCATCCGCATCGCGCTCGCGCAGAACACGCAGGTGCGCTTCGCGCGCAATTCGCTCCTCCTCGACTCGCTCGCCATCCGGCAGGCGAAGAACGCGTTCCTCCCGAACCTGTCCGCCAGCAGCTCGGCGTCGCAGGACGTGGCGAACGGCTCGGGGGGCAATCCGTTTTCCGCCAGCATCGGTGCGTCGAGCGGGATGACCATCTACAACGGTGGCCAGAACCGGAACATCCTCAGCCAGGCGCGCACCAATGCTGCCGCCGGCGCGGCCGACGTGGCGCGCACACGCCAGTCGCTGGTGTTCACCGTGGCGTCGGATTACCTCGCACTCATCACGCAGCAGCAGCAGCTCCGGGTGCAGCAGGAGAACCTCACGGCGCAGGAGCAGGAGCTGACGCAGCTGCAGGAGTTCGTGCGACGCGGCACTCGTCCGATCGGTGACCTGTACCAGCAGCAGGCGGCCGTGGCCTCCACGCGGCTCGCGATGGTGAATGCGCGGCGTGCCACGGAGGTGGCCAAGGTGAACCTGATCCAGGAGCTCGTCCTCGATCCGCGGCTCGAGTACACCTTCGCCACGCCGGTGGACAGCACCGCGGTGCCCGCCGATACCACCGCGCCGCCGCTGCAGGTGTTCAACCTGGACAGCCTGATCACCGTGGCGTTCCAGCAACGGGTGGATCTGCGTGCCCAGGCGCTGCGCGTGCAGGCGGCGCAGACGGAGATCGCCATTGCCGAAGGAGGGCGGAAACCCACGGTTTCGGGGAGTGCCGGCTACGGCACCGGCTACAATAGCGGATCGGATCAGGGGTTTGCCACGCAGCTCAACCAGCGGCGCGGGGGTTCGGTCGGCGTGAACGTGTCGGTACCGATCCTCGATCGCGGCGCGGTGTCCATCGCGAGGCAGCGCGCGCAGGTGCAGCTCGAGAACGAGCTGCTGACGATGCGTGACCTGGAGCAGAGCGTTGCACTGGACGTCAGGCGCGCGTACCTCGACTACCTCTCCGCCGGCGAGTCGTTCGCGGCGGCCACCGCCCAGGAGCGCGCGGCAGCGCTGGCCCTGCAGGCGGCGCAGACCCGCTACCGCGTGGGACTCGCCACCCTGGTCGAGGTCACCCTGGCGCGCGCGTCTCTCATTCAGGCACAGAGCGCGGTCGTCAGCGCGCGCTCGAGCCTGATCTTCCAGCAGGCGCTGATGTCGTACTACACCGGCGCGCTGGACCCGAGCAACGTGAACGTCGGCATCTGAGCCGGAACCGTTTGCCAAAAGCAGGCTGATTCGCCAGACTCGTGGGGTCGTTTCCCTCCACCCCACGAGTCATGAGCGACCTCTCCGCCTCCGCGCCGGGCAGCGGCCTCGACGCCGCACCCGCTCCCGCCAAGCCGGCATCACGCTGGGAAGACTTCATCGACATCTTCTACGCGCCGTCGAGCGTGTACGAGCGCCGACGGAATTCCGGATTCGGCATCCCGATGCTCGTCGTGACGGTGCTCATTGGCGCGATCTTCATCGCCAACAGCGGCGCGATGCAGCCGATCATGGACGCCGAGTTCGCCCGCGGCGCTGCGGCGGCGATGAAGCAGAACCCGCAGATCACCCCGGAGATGATGGAGAAGAGCCGGTCCATCGGCGAGACGTTCGCCAAGGTCGGCGCCTTCGTGTTCGTCCCGATCGCGATGTTCCTCACCGGCCTCGTGCTCTGGATCGTCGGCAAGTTCTTCGACGCGAAGCAGACGCTCGCCGCGGCGATCATGGTGTCGGCGTACGCGTACGTGCCGCGCGTGCTCGAGAGCATCGTGAGCGGCGTCCAGCTCCTGCTGATGGACCCCGCCTCGCTCACTGGCCGCTACAGCATCTCGCTCGGCCTCGGCCGCTTCCTCGACCCGGCCACCGCATCGCCGATGCTCCTCGCCCTGCTCGGCCGCCTGGACGTCTTCACGATCTGGGTGACCGTCCTCCTCGCGATCGGCCTCTCCGTCACCGGTAGGATCCCGCGCTCGAAAGCTGCGCTCGCCGCCGTGATCGTCTGGCTGGTCGGCGCGCTGCCTGGGGTGCTGCAGGCGGCGCGGATGTAGAACGGCGGAAGCTCGGAAGATGGGAAGGGCAGGATGTCGGGACGTCAGGATGTCGGGAAATCGGAACCATCCTCCTGACCTCCCGGCCCCCCGACATCCATTGTTCCGGCTCCGTCTTCCGGGCAGGAGCCCCTGTGCACCACCCGCTGCACGTGGATCCTGACGTCCGCGTCCTCGAACCGCTCGATCTTCTTGCCACACCGATGGCAGTGGGGGAAGAGCGCGAAGGTGTCGCGCGCGATCTGTTCGAGGATCGGGTCGTCGTAACGGCTGGAGATGGGCATCGCTGAACAAGATAGGGCCGCCCGGGGCGTGACCGCGAGGGCGCGGGTCGAGTCAGGAGGGAGTCCCGCGCATCGCGCCTCTCCCATCGCTGCCATGCCAACTCGCCGTCGCCGCTGGTCTGCCCTTTCCCTGCTGGGTCTCGTCGTCGCCTGTCACGACGGCGTGACCCCTCCCGATAGCGGGATCGATATCGGCGAGTCGTTCGCCGTCACCGGTGCGCAGAGCGTCAAGCTCGAGCCCGGCGCGAGCGACGGCGACTACGTCGCGGTCCTCGTCAATGCCGGGATCACTGCCGGCGTGGACGAGAGCTATTCGCTGCGGGGCTCCGGCATCCTGAACCCGGCCGTACCGGCGCTGATGCCTCTCTCGCCTCCGCGCGTCTCACGCGCCGAAGCGCCCGCCGTACCTACCCGCGACGTCGCCTTCGAGAGCCGGCTGCGCGACCGTGAGCGCGCGGGGCTGACGGCGCGCATCGCCGTGGCCCGGGAGGTGATGCGGGCGCGGACATCCGCGTCAGCCACCGGCGCTGCCCCCGAGCCGCGGCGTTCCGCTCTTCCCGCCACCGTGAAGCTGGGGGACATGGTGACGGTGAACGTCAATGGCACGCAGAACTGCACGAATGCCATCTACCATCGCGCGCGCGTAGCTGCGATCAGCGCGCACGCCATAATCCTTGCCGACTCGCTCAATCCGTCCGGTGGCTTCACGGACGCCGACTACGCCCGCTACGCGGCGCGCTTCGATTCGCTGGTGTACCCGCTCGACGTCGGCGCCTTCGGCGAGCCGACTGACATCGACGGCAACGGCCGCATCGGGCTGATCTTCACCCTCGAGGTGAATCGTCTCACGCCCAAGGGCAGCCCGGTATACGTCGGCGGCTTCACCTTCTCGCGCGACCTCTTTCCCGTGACGGAAACCAGTCGCGCGCAGGCGTGCCCGACGAGCAACGAAGGGGAATTCTTCTACCTGATGGCGCCCGATCCCCTCGGCAGCGTGAACGGTAATCGTCGCACCACCGGCTTCGTGGATACGAACACCACCGCGGTGATCGCGCACGAGTTCGAGCACCTCATCAACTCGTCGCGCCGGCTCTACGTCAACAACGCGCCGCAGTTCGAGGAGAAGTGGCTCGACGAGGGGCTGGCCCACATCGCCGAAGAACTGCTGTTCTATCACGAGGCCGGTCTCTCGCCGCGGATGAATGTGACGGCGCCCGACATCCAGGCGACGCCGCGCCGCTCCGCCGCCTTCGACCTCGACATGACCGGTGGCGGGAACACGACCCGCTACCGCGGCTACCTTTTCAACCCGTCGCGGTCCTCGCCGTATGCGGCGGACGACTCCCTCAATACGCGCGGTGCCGCCTGGAACCTGCTGCGCTACCTCGCCGACCACGCGTCCACCACCGACGGCAACCTCTTCTTCCGCCTCGCCAACGGACCGGCGGTGGGCATGGAGAATCTGCAGAACGTCTTCGGCAAGGACATGCCGACGAAGATCCGCGAGTGGGCGACCAGCCACGCGGTGGACGACGTCGCCCCCACGACGGCGCAGCTGCAGCAGCCGAGCTGGAACTGGCACAGCATCTACTCGGTGCTGTTCGGTGGCTATCCGTTGCAGCTTCCATCGCTCGTGGAGGGGACCACGTATTCGGGGAGCATCGTGGCCGGCGGGGCTGCGTACTACCGCTTCTCGGTACCGAGCGGCGGCACCGCCACCCTCACCCTCGGTGGCGCATCACGCGCCACCGGATCACACATCCAGCTCGTGGTCGTGCGGATCGGGTAGTTACGGCGACATCCGCGGCCGGGCACTCGTTCTGTCCTCGCCAGGCGCCCGAGGGCTCTGGCCGGCTCCCCTGACGCGCGGTATGCTAGCGCCGAGAGCACTTCCCTGGTGAACTCCTGTTGGCCACGCGTGGCCGCAATTCGGAGGTACGCCGCATGAAGTCATCGCTCCCGCGCGCACTGCGCGCACCCGGTGCCATGCTCGCCATGGTACTCCTCGCTCACACGGCCGCGGCACAGGCCACCGGGACCCTCACCGGCCACGTCACGTCGAATGGTGCTCCGGTCGTGGGCGCGACCGTTTCCGCCACCGGCCGCTCCGCCGTCACCCGCAATGACGGCAGCTACCGGCTCACCCTGCCCCCCGGCAGCTATCAGGTCCGCGTGCGGGCCCTTGGCTTCGTCACTGCCACCCGTCCGGCCGAGATCACCGCGGGCGCCGTGACGACGCTCGACTTCGCGCTCTCGACGCAGGTCGCCACTCTGGAAGCCGTGTCCACCCTCGGCACGCGCGGCGAAGCGCGCACGGTGATCGATGCCCCCGTGCCGATCGACGTGCTGTCCGCCGCCGAGATCAAGCAGACGGGTCGCACCGAGACGGCGCAGATGATCCAGGCCATCGCGCCCAGCTTCAACTTCCCCCGCACCTCCATCGGTGACGGCACCGACGCCGTGCGACCCGCCACCCTACGCGGCCTCGCGCCCGACCAGACGCTCGTACTCGTGAACGGCAAGCGCCGGCACAACAGCGCGCTCGTCAACGTGAACGGGTTCGTCGGCCGCGGCTCGGCGCCGGTGGACATCAATGCCATCCCGGCGAGCATGGTGGATCACATCGAGATCCTGCGCGACGGCGCCGCCGCCCAGTACGGCTCCGATGCCATCGCCGGCGTGATGAACATCGTGCTCAAGAAGGGAACGCCAGGGTCGTCCACGACGACGATCGGCGAGGACGTCACCACCTACAACCGCCCTGACAACCTCGCACCTTTCGCGGGCCAGGTCGGCAACCGCGATGCGCGCGACGGCCGCGTGTTCCAGACGTCGCTCGACCACGGCTGGACCTTCGCGCAGACGGGCTTCCTCCACCTCGGGGCCGAGCTGCGCGACCGCGGCTTCACCAACCGTACGCTGCCCGACCTGCGCGTGCAGTATTTCCCCGGTGATCCGCGCGAGACCGATCCCAACCTCCCCGTTCCCGGTCGCATCAATCACCGTCAGGGCGACGCGGCGACGCACGACGTGCAGGGCTTCTGGAACGCCGGAGGCCCGCTCGGCCGTGTGGAGTTCTACTCCTTCGGCGGCGTGTCGGTGCGCCGCTCGGAGGCGCCCGGCTTCTGGCGCCGCCCGAATGACGATCGGACGCTGCGCAACATCTATCCGAACGGCTTCCTGCCGATGATCCACGGCGACATCGATGACGCCTCGATCGCCGCCGGGCTCACCGGCGTCGCAAGGGGCTGGAACTGGGATCTGGGCAGCGTCTACGGTGGCAACCAGTTCGCCTTCACGATCAAGAACTCGGCGAATGTCTCGCTCGGTCCCACCTCGCCGACCGAGTTCGACGCCGGCAAGCTGCGCTTCAGGCAGAGCACTACCACCCTCGACGTCAACCAGAGCTTCCGCGACCTGCTTCCCGTGCCGTTCAACGTGGCGGCCGGCGCCGAGTTCCGCGCCGACGACTACGCCATCGTCGCCGGTGAGTACGACTCCTGGCGCAACGGTGGGTTCCACGTTCTCGATGCCAACGGGAATCCGACGTCGCGGCCAGGCGCGCCGGGCTCCCAGGTCTTCCCCGGCTTCAAGGCCGACAGCGGCAGCAAGAAGGGGGATGCGGGCACGCACACCCGCAACAACGTCGGTGTCTACACCGATCTGTCCTCGGACCTCACGTCCAGGCTTCTCGTCGACGTCGCCGGCCGCTACGAGCACTACAGCGATTTCGGCTCGACGACGACCGGCAAGCTCTCGGCGCGCTACCAGGTGGTGAAGGGACTGGCCCTGCGCGGTGCGGCGAGCACCGGGTTCCGGGCGCCATCGCTGATGCAGGAGTTCTTCTCGTCCACCGCGACGAACTTCGTCGGCGGCGTTCCGTACGACATCAAGACGTTCCCGGCCAGCTCCCCCGAAGCGGAAGCGTTGGGCGCATCGCCCCTCAAGGCGGAGCGGTCGCGCAACTATGGCGTCGGCTTCGCCGCCGAGCCGCTGCCGGGGTTGTCGCTCACCACGGACTATTACTACGTGGCGATCGATGACCGCATCGTCCTCTCCAACAACTTCACCGGCGCCGCGGCGACCGCGGCGCTCAACAACATCGGCATCACCGGGATCCAGGGCGGCCGGTATTTCACCAACGCGATCGACACGAAGACACACGGTTTCGACGTGATCGCCAACTACGGCCTGTCCATGGGGACCAGCGGCGTGCTCCGCCTCTCCGCGGCGTACAACCACAACCGCACGCGCGTCACACGCGTGGACACGCTGCCGACGAACCTGTCGGGCCTCAAGAGCTCCCTGTTCGACCGCGTGGAGCAGGGACGCATCGAGGAGGGAAATCCGGAGAACAACCTGATCCTCACGGGCAACTACGACCTGCGCGGCGTCGGCGTGATGGTGCGCACGCAGCGCTTCGGCCAGGTGACCTCGTACGGTTCCACGCCCACGAACGCCTACGGTCCCCTCGACCAGGTCTTCTCGCCGAAGTGGATCACGGACGTGAGCGGCTCATACACTTTCCAGCGCTTCACCCTGACGCTCGGCGCCGACAATGTGTTCGACGTCTACCCCGACCGGAACAACAACGACGGGAGCTACCTCAATCCGCCGGGCGAAAACGGCGGCAACTCCAACTACGGGATCTTCCCGTACAACGGCATCTCGCCTTTCGGTTTCAACGGGCGATTCGTCTGGACGAGGCTGGCGGTGAACTTCTAGCGGTGGCCAGCGGTGTCATCCCGCAGGGGCAGCCCCTGCGGGATGACGGGCGCAACGCGTGCCTCGGCGGTATTCTTCCCCACGTGACGAAGCCGCTCTGGATCCCGGACTCTTCCCACGTCGCGCAGGCGAACGTGACGCGGTTCATCCGTGACGTGGTCAATCCGCTCGACCGCGACGCGGGTCGCGTGCGGGACGCCCACGCGCTGTACGACTGGTCCGTCGCCCACCCCGAGCAGTTCTGGCCTGCCGTCTGGCGTTTCTGTGGCATCGCGGCGGAGGACCTCGGCGGCGGACGCCGCTGGGATGAAGTGCTCGTCGGTGGCGATCGCGTCGCGCCTCCCGATCCGGTGCTCGGCCCGCGCTGGTTCACCGGCGCCCGACTCAACTTCGCCGAGAACCTGCTCCGTCGCCGCGACGGTGACGATGCGCTCGTGCTGTGGACGGAAGAAGGGCGAGCGCGCACGCTGTCCTTTGCCGAGCTCGCGCGCGACGTGGCGCGTTTCGCGGCGTTCCTTCGCGCGGAAGGCGTCGTCGCCGGCGATCGCGTGGCCGGCTTCATCCCCAACATTCCCGAAGCGGTCGTCGCGATGCTCGCCGCGTCCTCCATCGGCGCCCTCTGGAGCTCCTGTTCTCCTGACTTCGGCGTCGCGGGCGTGCTCGACCGCTTCGGGCAGATCGAGCCGAAGCTGATCGTCACCGCGGACGGTTACCGCTACGGCGGCAAGGCGCACGACTCACTCGCGCGCGTGCGGGAGTTCGTCGCCCAGCTGCCGAGCGTGCGGCGCGTCGTCGTCGTGCCGCACCTGGCGCGGGACGGCGCGGGGAAGGCGCTCGAGCTGCCGCGCGCCGTCTGGTGGGACGAAGTCCTGGCCGCGCACGCGCCGGCCGCCGAACCCGACTTCGAGCGCTTGCCCTTCGATCATCCGCTCTACGTGATGTACTCGTCGGGGACGACCGGGCTGCCCAAGTGCATGGTGCACGGCGCGGGGGGCACGCTGATCCAGCACCTGAAGGAGCTGGTGTTGCACACCGACCTTCGGGCTGGCGACCGCATCATGTACTTCACGACCACCGGTTGGATGATGTGGAACTGGCTGGTCTCGAGTCTCGCCGTGGGTGCCACGGTGGTGCTCTACGACGGCGCGCCGATGCGCGACGGCCGGCCGGTGCTGTGGGACGTCGTGGCGCGCGAGCGGGTGAACGTCTTCGGCACGAGCGCGAAGTGGCTGTCGCTGTCGGAGAAGTCGGGAAGCACGCCGCGCACGACACACGATCTCTCCGCGCTGCGCGCCATCCTTTCCACCGGAAGCCCGCTCGCCGACTCGGGATTCGACTACGTGTATCGCGACGTGAAGTGCGATGTCCGGCTGAGCAGCATCAGCGGCGGCACGGACATCATCTCCTGCTTCGCACTCGGTGAGCCGACGCTGCCGGTCTACCGCGGTGAGCTGCAGACGCGCGGCTACGGCATGCGCGTCGAGATCTTCGACGAGCATGGATGCAGCGTGGTGGAGGAGCAGGGCGAGCTCGTGTGCACGGCGCCATTTCCCAGCATGCCGGTTGGCTTCTGGAACGACCCGGATGGCGCGCGGTATCAGGCGGCATACTTCGACAGCTACCCGAATGCCTGGCGCCACGGCGACTGGGCGGAGCTGACAGGGCACGGCGGCCTGGTGATCTACGGCCGCAGCGACGCGACGCTCAATCCCGGCGGGGTGCGCATCGGCACGGCGGAGATCTACCGGCAAGTGGAGCAGCTTCCCGAGGTCGTCGAGAGCCTCGTCATCGGCCAGCGTGTGCCCGGCTCGGACGGGTTGGAGGAACGCGTCGTGCTGTTCGTACGGCTGGCGGGGGGAGTGGGGCTGGACGACATGCTTCGCGAGCGTATCAGGCGCCACATCCGCGAGCACGCCACGCCACACCACGTGCCGGCGCGGATCGTCCAGGTGGCCGACATCCCGCGCACGATCAGCGGGAAGATCACCGAGCTTGCCGTCCGCGACGTGGTGCATGGACGCCCGGTGAAGAACGTCGACGCCCTGGCGAATCCGGAGGCGCTGGCCCTCTTCCGTGACCTCCCCGAGCTGGCGACGTGAACGGCGTGAGCGCGGTGCATGGTAGTGATCGTCTGACCCGGCGGTTAACTTGAAGCAGTCACCAATCAGGGAGTGGAATCATGGCCACGATGGTCGAGCAGGCGGCTGAGGTGCACGACACCTTCCCGATCAATGGGACAGACTACATCGAGTTCTACGTGGGGAACGCGAAGCAGGCGGCCCACTATTACCAGTCGGCATTCGGCTTCCAGCTGGTGGCCTACCGCGGGCCGGAAACGGGACAGCGCGACCGTGCCAGCTACCTGCTGCAGCAGGACAGGATCCGCTTCCTCCTCACCACGGCCATTCGCCCCGACCTGAGCAAGGAAGCGGAACAGATCGCCGAGCACGTACACAAGCACGGCGACGGCGTGCGTGACATCGCCCTCTGGGTGGACGACGCACGCGACGCCTTCGAGAAGGCCACCGAGCGCGGCGCCGAGCCCGTGCACGAGCCAGTCGTGTTCCATGACGACCAGGGCGAGATCGTCGTCGCCGCGATCAGGATCTACGGCGACACCATTCACTCGCTCGTGGAGCGGAAGAACTACCGGGGCCTGTTCATGCCCGGCTTCGTGCCGGTGCACCCGCACTACAACCCGCCGGCCGTGGGCCTCAAGTACGTGGACCACTGCGTCGGGAACGTGGAGCTGGGGAAGATGAACGAGTGGGTCGAGTTCTACTCGCGCGTGATGGGCTTCCGGAACCTGCTCACCTTCGACGACAAGACGATCAGCACCGAGTATTCCTCGCTGATGAGCAAGGTGATGGCGAACGGGAACGACCGCATCAAGTTCCCGATCAACGAGCCGGCGCAGGGGAAGAAGAAGTCGCAGATCGACGAGTACCTGGAGTTCTACAAGGGTCCCGGCGTGCAGCACATGGCGCTCGCCACGGATGACATCATCCGCACCGTGACGGAGCTGAAGGATCGCGGAGTGCAGTTCCTCTCGGTACCGACCACGTACTACGACGACCTCCAGAAGCGCGTCGGGAAGATCGACGAGCCGGTGGATGCACTGGCGAAGCTCGGCATCCTCATCGACCGCGATCCGGACGGGTACCTGCTGCAGATCTTCACCAAGCCCGTGGAAGATCGCCCCACCGTCTTCTACGAGATAATCCAGCGCAAGGGCGCGAAGAGCTTCGGCGCCGGGAACTTCAAGGCGCTGTTCGAGGCCATCGAGCGCGAGCAGGAATTGAGGGGGAATCTCTGATTTTTCGCGGGAACAGAACAGCGGGAGAGGACACGGCGGAAACCACTTGAAACGGCAGGATCCTCTCCTCGTTCAGGATAGCTCCATGCGCCACGAAGACTCTCGAGGCCGTTCCGGTCAATCTGGAGCATGATGTACTGAAGCAGCCACCCTCGGCGTGAGGGAGTGAAGATCGCGAGAGGGACGGATCCTGCAGTTTCAGGGTTCTTCAGCAGTTCCCTCTCCCCGCTTTTCGAAGAATCGATAGAGCCAGCACGGTGAGCACCTGATGCCATACTACCACACCCTCGGCAAGATCCCGAAGAAGCGCCACATCGCCTTCCGGAAACCCGACGGCGGTCTGTACGCGGAGCAGCTCGTCGGCCATGAAGGGTTCACCGGGACGTCGGCGCTGCTCTATCACGTCCATCCGCCTACCACCGTGAAGTCGGTCAAGCGGCTGAAGGAAGTGAAGTACGAGTCCGACCAGGACAGCACGCTCCGCCACCGCCACTTCCGCACGGCGCAGTCGAGGAAGGGAGGCAGCCCCACGATGGACCGTACGCCGCTGCTGTTCAACGACGACGTGGCCATGTTGTACGTGGAGCCCGACCAGGACGACGAGCACTTCTACCGCAATGCGCAGGCAGACGAGGTGGTGTACGTCGCCAAGGGGAAGGGAAATCTCGAGACCCAGTATGGTGATCTCCCCTTTGGTGAAGGCGACTACCTCGTCATTCACCGGGGCATCATGCATCGCTATCGCTTCGACAAGTCGGAGCCGGCGAAGCTGCTCGTCATGGAGGGGCGCGGCCACGTGCGACCCCCCAAGCGCTACCGCAACGAGTTCGGGCAGCTCGTGGAAGGCGCGCCCTACTCCGAGCGCGACATCCGCGTCCCCCGTGAGCTGAAGACCTACGACGAGAAGGGAGACTTCCGCATCCTCGTCAAGCAGTACGACGGGATCAACGAGATCATCCTCGACCATCACCCGCTCGACGTCATCGGCTGGGACGGGCAGTTCTATCCCTGGGCGTTCAACATCCGCGACTTCGAGCCGATCGTCGGGCGCGTGCACCAGCCGCCGCCGGTGCATCAGACCTTCCAGGGCGACGGCTTCGTCATCTGCTCCTTCTGTCCTCGGCCGTACGACTTCCATCCCGAAGCCATCCCCGCGCCGTACAATCACAGCAACGTGGACTCGGACGAGGTGCTGTACTATGCCTCGAGCGAGTTCATGAGTCGCAAGGGAATCGAGTTCGGCTCGATCACGCACCACCCCGACGGCATTCCGCACGGCCCGCATCCGGGGCGCGCCGAAGCGTCGATCGGCGCGAAGAGCACCGACGAGCTGGCCGTAATGATGGATACCTTCCGGCCCCTCAAGGTCGCGAAGCAGGCGCTCGACATCGAGGACCCGTCATACCATCGCAGCTGGCTCGACGGCCAGCACGACGCATTCAATCCGCCGACGAGCTGACGTGACCGCATCTCCCCCGCGTGCCGGTGGCCACAAGGTCGCCGCACCGACCATCATCGAGCCCGCCGAGGCGGCGACGCTCGTCCCCGAGCTGACGACCACCGAGCACCCGAAGGTGTGGGTGTATCGCTACGAGCACCCCGACGCCGGCTGGCGCCTCAGCATCGCCACCCACGCCGAGCCCGGCTCGAACAAGCTCTCGCTTGGCGGGTTCCGCATCGCGCCGGAAGCGCGGACGTCCACCCCCGGCTTCGACAGCGACAAGGAAGCGATCGGCCTCGCCATCGGGATGGAGGAGAAGGTCTACTGGTCGCGGCTCATCCACGTCGGCGGGCCGCTGGCGCTGCGCGACCGCGGCCGTATCGTCGGCGGGAAGTGCGTGCTGCACCCGACGCCGGACTCACGTGTCGGCCAGCCGCGCGACTTCGAGATGCTCGACTTCGCGATCGCCTGCTTCAAGGACGTCGAGGCTCGTTACGGATTCTGCCTCACCACCGGACAGGATCTTGGCCACGGCATCATGTCCGACGGGCGGACGCAGTCGCTCGAGTATCTCAACGCGCGCTTCAAGGGAAGCGTCGTTGCCGACACCTCCAAGCCCACCGGCGAAGGCAACTTCCACGTGCTGGTCGGCATGCTGCGCGGCATGGACATTCCCGTCGCGCAGGCGACGGTCGGCCTCGTCGGCTGCGGCAACATCGGCATGCACGTCATCGGCAAGCTGCGCGAGACGGGCGCTACGATGCTCGCCGTGGAGTCGAACGAGAAGCGTCGCGACGAAGTCGCAGCGCTCGGCATCGAGGCATTCGATCCGTCGCGGAAGGACGAGTTCCTTCGCCGTCCGATGGACGCACTCGTCGTCAACGCTGCCGGTGGCTCGCTCGACCCGCACACCGTGGCGCTCATCGCCACGAATGAGCGACTGCAGGTGGTGTGTGGCTCCGAGAACCTCGTGATGCCCGACCATGCGGCGGGGAGCGAGGCACTTCGCCGGGCGCGGAAGTCGTACGCGCCGACGGAGCTGGGCGGGATGATGGGCTACCTCACTGCGGTCGAAGAGTACCTCGCCAGCGTGGAGGGCGTACCCTTCGACCTGCAGACGCTGTTCGACGCATCGCGCCGGCTGGAGACGGCCTCGTATGAGGCGGTACGCTACCAGCGCGACCGCGACTTCGCGCTGAGCTTCGAGGACGCGATGCGCGCGGTGTGCACCTGAGCCACGCTGCGGTGCCCGCCTGAGCTACGCGCGCGTCAGCGATCGCGGAACTTGGCGATCGCCTCGCGCGTGAAGTCGGACAGCACGAGCCGCCCCGAGACGCGCGCGCGTGATGCCAGCAGCGCCTCCCAGTGCTCGGTCCCTTCCCAGAACACGCGCTTCATCTCGGCCATCGCTTCCGGGTTGGAGGCCGCCAGCGTCCCGGCGAGCGCGTTGATCGCGGCATCCATCTGGGCCACGTCCTCCAGCACCCTCGCGTACAAGCCGTGCTGCTCGCACCAGCCGGCATCGCGCCAGTTCACGTCCACCGCCATGGCGGCGTACGGACCACACCCGATGCGACGCTCGATCACCGGGCCCACGACGAACGGCCCGATCCCCACGGCGAGCTCGCTCAGTTTGGCCGACGCGCCGGTGCAGGCGACGGTGTAGTCGCCCGCCGCGGCGATCCCCACGCCACCCCCCGCCGTGCGTCCGTGCACGCGCACGAGGACGAACTTCGGGGCGCGGATCATGGCGAGGATCACCCGCGCGAACCCACTGAAGAACTCCTCACCCGTGTGGGGATCGTTGATCTCCACCAGCTCGTCGAACGATGCGCCGGCGCAGAACGCGCCCGTCCCCTCGCTCCGCAGCACGATCACCCGCGCGGCCGGGTCCATCCCGACCCAGGAGACGGCCTCCGCCAGTCGCCGCAGCAGCGCACCGGGAAGCGAATTGCCCTTTGGATGGTGGAAGCGGATGGTGCCGATGCCATCGGCGATCGTGACCACCACGTCGCCACCGGCGACTGAGGTTCCGGGAGTGTCGGGTCGGGTGAGCATGTCTGGAAGGTTAACCAAAAGCGAGTGGAACGGAAAAAGCCGGATTGAAGCTGAAACGGCAGGATTCTCTCCTCCACGATTCAGTCTCCATGCGCCGGGTAGCGTCCCGAGGCAGTTCAAGTCAATTCAATGACTGTGAGGGTGTAGGGGTTGGCCCTGTCGCGGAGCGACGATCCGGCGACGGACAGATCCTGCCGTTTCAGGCCGTGCATCCGGCCTTTTCCGTTCCCCCGCTGTTGGAGCGGCCAGCGAGCCGGCAAGAATTGTCCGTTTTCCCCTCTGAGGTGTAAATTCCAGCATGACCCAGAGCCGAGCCACCAGCCTGCCGCCTGAGGATCCGGCACAGGTCGCTGCCTTCGAGGCGCGGATTGCCAACGGGGAGAGCATCGAGCCCAAGGACTGGATGCCGGCGAAATATCGCCGCCAGCTCATCCGCATGATGTCGCAGCATGCGCACTCCGAGATCGTCGGCATGCTGCCCGAAGGCAACTGGATCACCCGTGCGCCGAGCTTGCGGCGGAAGATGGTGCTGCTGGCGAAGGTGCAGGACGAAGCCGGCCACGGACTCTACATCTACTGCGGCACCGAGACACTCGGCGTCAGTCGCGAGGAGCTTGTCGATCAGCTGCTCACAGGCAAAGCCAAATACTCGAGCATCTTCAATTACCCGACACTCACGTGGGCAGACATCGGCGTGATCGGGTGGTTCGTCGACGGCGCAGCGATCGTGAACCAGACGATGCTCGCGAAGGCGTCCTTCGGCCCGTATGCGCGAGCGATGGTTCGCATCTGCAAGGAAGAAAACTTCCACAAGAAGCAGGGCTACGAGAGCGTCGCCACGCTTGCTGCCGGCACGCCTGAGCAGAAGGCGATGGTCCAGGACGCTGTGAATCGGTGGTGGTGGCCATCGCTCATGATGTTTGGCCCGAGCGATAAGGATTCGCCGAACTCTGCGGAGCTCATGCGGTGGCGCGTG
>DASUXT010000192.1:0-2215 GCA_036377775.1 Gemmatimonadaceae bacterium
GAACGAGAATTCGTACATGGATCTGGACCCGACGGTCGTGGATCAATGGGGCATCCCCGTCGTGCGCTTCCACTGGCAGTGGACCGACCACGAGTACAACCAGGTGAAGCACATGCAGGAGACCTTCCGCGCGCTCATCGCGGAAATGGGCGGGGAGGTGTTCAATCCCATGCCAGGCAAAGAACAGAATTACGGAATTTCATCTGGTGGTTCGATCATTCATGAACTCGGATGCGTGCAGATGGGGAGCGACCCGACCCGCTCCGTGCTCAACGCCAACTGCCAGGCGCACGACGTGAAGAACCTCTTCGTCGCCGACGGCGGGCCCTTCGTCAGCCAGGCGGACAAGAATCCGACGTGGACGATCCTCGCCCTCGCCTGGCGGACGAGCGACTACATCACCCAGCAGCGCAAGGCGGGTGCACTATGACCGACGTCTCCCGTCGCGACGCCCTGAAGCTCCTCGGCGCCGTCCCCGTGGTGGGCGCGCTCGACTGGAGCGCGCCGAGCGTGCAGCGCGCCACGCGCTTCGTGGCGCGGCTGCAGGAAGAGGTGGACCAGGCGCCGTACAAGCCGAAGTTCTTCACCCCGCACGAGTGGCGCACCGTGCGCGTGCTCGCCGACATCGTCATCCCGAAGGACGAGCGCTCCGGCAGCGCGACGGATGCGAAGGCACCGGAGTTCGTGGACTTCATGCTGATGGACAAGGAGACGAGCGAGAATTCGCGCGTGCAGATGCGCGGTGGCCTCGCCTGGCTCGACAACGAGATGCGCTCGCGGTTCGGCGTCGATTTCCTGAATGCCTCCAGCGCGCAAAGGAAAGCGGTGCTCGACGACATCGCATATCCGAAACGCGCGAAGAAGGAGCTCGCCGCCGGCGTCGCCTTCTTCAACCGCTTCCGCTCTTCCATCGGCGCGGCGTTCTTCAGCAGCAACATGGGCTGGCAGGACCTGCGTTACATGGGCAACGTGTTCAACCCCAACTGGAACGGCTGTCCCCCCGCCGCCACGCAGAAGCTTGGCGTGAGCTACGAGGAGTACGACGCGAGCCTGGCCCGGAGACGCAATTCATGAAGGATGGACGACTCGGCGTCGGCTTCATCGGCAGCGGGTTCAACGCGAAGTTCCACATGCTCGGCTGGCAGGGCGTCCGCGATGCGGACGTCCTCGGTGTCTGGAGCCCGAACGGGAAGAACGCCGCCGCCGCGGCGCGCTACGCGAACGAGATGGACGTCGGCGCCGCGAAGGCGTACAAGTCGATCGGCGACATGGTGGCCGATCCCGCCATCGACGCCATCTGGCTCACCGGCCCCAACCAGGCGCGCATCGAGAACGTGCAGGAGATCGTCGACGCGCTCGAGCGCGGACGCGGCACGCTGAAGGGGATCGCCTGCGAGAAGCCCCTCGCGCGCAACGTGTCCGAGGCGAAGGAAGTCGCGCGCCTCGTGAAGAAGGGGGGGCTGATGCACGGCTACCTGGAGAACCAGGTCTTCGCGCCGCAGGTGGAGGTGGGACGCAACCTCATCTGGGCGCGCGGCGCGGCGACCACCGGCCGACCGTACCTCGCGCGCGCCGCCGAGGAGCACAGCGGGCCGCACATGCCATGGTTCTGGCAGGGTGCGCTGCAGGGCGGCGGCGTGCTCAACGACATGATGTGCCACTCGGCGCTCGTCGTCCGCCACCTGCTCACGAAGCCCGGCGCGCCGCTTGCTTCCGTCCAGCCCACCCGCGTCACCGCGCACATCGCGTCGCTCAAGTGGACGCGGCCGGCGTACGCGAAGAAGCTGTCGAAAGCACAGGGCCGCGACGTGGACTACTCGAAGCATCCGAGCGAGGATTTCGCCAGCACGACGATCGAGTTCCGCACGGAAGACGGCTATACCGTGCTCGGCGAGGCATCCACGTCGTGGAGCTTCGTCGGCGCCGGACTTCGCCTCTCCGCGGAGCTGCTCGGCCCGGAGTACTCGATGAGCTGGAACACCCTCGATGCCGGCCTCAAGCTCTTCTTCAGCCGCGAGGTGAAGGGGCGCGCCGGCGAGGACCTGGTGGAGAAGCAGAACGCCGAGATGGGACAGATGCCCGTGGTGGCCAACGAAGCGGTGGCCTACGGCTACGAGGCCGAGGACCGGCACTTCGTCCGCTGCTTCCTCGGCAAGGAGACGCCGAAGCTGACGTTCGACGATGGAGTGGAAGTGGTGCAGATGCTGATGACCGC
>DASUXT010000193.1:0-13806 GCA_036377775.1 Gemmatimonadaceae bacterium
CCCACTCCGCCCGGCGAGCCCGACTCGATCGACGAGATCAGCGACCTGCACTTCGAGATCGGCCCGCAGATCGAGGCCGCACTGCACGAGGCCGGCGTGAAGCTCGAACGCGTGCGGCCACAGCTCGAGCACATGCTGCGCGACCTGCCCATGACGCTGGAGCGCATCAGGGTGCCGACGGTATACGTCGACGTGGCGGTCTGAAGGTACCGGGTTCGCTGCAAGGCGCCCTGTCGAGATCTCGACAGGGCGCCTTTGTCGTGCAACCCTTTTCGCGGACACCCTGTCTCTGAGTCGCCGGGAGCGAATGGAGGCGCCCGGAGACGACCGCCCGACGGACCATTTGGTCCACAGCCCCGGGGCAAGGACTGCGGATGGACGGCCTGCAAGCGAACGAATCTGAGCTGATTGCCCGCGTGCGCGCGGGAGACGAGGCTGCCGGGCGCGCGCTGTACGACGCGCACGTCGACCGCGTGTTCTGGCTCGCGTACCGGATGAGCGGGCGGCACGAGCTGGCGCAGGACTTCACGCAGGACGCGTTCATCCGGGCATTCGCGCGGCTGCACGAGTTTCGGGGGGAAGCAGCCTTCGGGTCCTGGCTGCACACGATCGCCGTGTCGGTGATCCTGAACGGGCTGCAGAAGGTGAAGCGGTTCGACCAGCGCGAGGCCGTGCTGGACGAGGCAGTGATGGTGCCGTTGCCGACGCGCCACGCGGAACCGGACCTCAAGGAACGGCTGGCGAAGGCGATCGATGCGCTGCCGGACGGATGCAGGACGGTGTTCCTGCTGCACGACGTGGAAGGCTACACCCACGAGGAGATCGGCAGTGCGATGGGGGTCACCGCGGGGACGTCCAAGGCGCAGCTCTCACGTGCTCGAGCCAGGCTTCGGGAGTCACTCGCGGACTTTGCGGGAGAATGGGTGCATGACTGACAGACCAGACTGGAACGACGAGCCGATGGACGTGCGACTGCGCGACCTGGCGAAGGAGTACAACCGTCCAAGCGGCGTGGTGCCGCGCGAGGCGATGTGGCAGGCCATCGCGCCGGCCGTACGCGCCGCCGCGCGCACGGCGGACGTCACGCCCGACATTGCACCGTCGACCACGCGGAAGCGGCGGCACATCGCGCCGTACGCGTGGAGCACGGCGCTCGCCGCTGGCCTCGTGCTCGGCATCATGCTCGAGCGCGAGGTCATTGCCCCGCATGCCGGATCTCCCGTTGCCGGTACGTTGCCGGTCACCGATTCACGCCAGGTAGCTACATCGACCCCCATCCCGGCGAACGCCGGGCCGGCCACCACGGCTCCGGCGCCCGAGGCGACACGGGTGGCGGCCGCCAGCCGGCAGGCAGAGCAGGCTACGACATCTTCGACGCGTGCTCGCGACGGCCGCGCAGCGTCCGGGCGCGGCACCACGAGCGTCGACGCCGACGCGGGACGCCATGCCACGGACGCGCAGCAGCTCTATCGTCTTGCTGCACGCCAGACGCTCGTGCAGGCCGAGGCGCTGCTCACGGCGTATCGCGCGAGCGACGACCAGCCGCGCGACCAGGAATCCATGCAGCAGGCGGGGCGCTGGGCCCGCGACGTCCTTACCAGCACCCGGCTGCTGCTCGATTCGCCGGCGGGGAACGATCCGCAGATGCGCGCCCTGTTCACGGACCTCGAGCTCGTGCTGGCGCAGATCGTCCAGCTCTCCGGCGCCCCGCTGCAGGCGGGCGAACGCGAGCTGATCGAGCGCGCCATGCGCGACCGGGACCTGCTTCCAAGGCTACGCTCCGCGCTTCCCGCGGGCGCGACCACCGAATGATCGCATTCACGACCGACCAACCTGAGCGCACGTACTCATGACTATCAGATATCTTCTCGCGGCGACGGTGGCCCTGACGGCGGGCGGCCTGTCGCGCGCGACCCTTTCCGCGGACACCATCGCCCAGGCGCCGGCGCTGCAGGGCGGCGTCTTCGCCACCTCGCCCCGCGCGGCGTGGCAGGCGGACGACCCGGCCGACTCGCTCTACCGCGCCGCGCGCGAAGCGCTCAACCGGGGCGACTACCGCGTGGCCGCCCGCACCTTCGCGCAGATCTCGGAGAAGTATCCGACCTCGACCTACGCGGCCGACGCTCTCTACTGGGAGGCCTACTCGCACTACAGCATCGGCGAACCGGGCGAGCTGCGTGCCGCGCTGCGCGCCCTCGATGCCCAGAAGGCGCGCTTTCCGAAGGCCGCGACGCGCGGTGACGCGGATGCGCTGGCGGTGCGCGTGCGCGGAGCGCTGGCGCGCGCCGGCGACAACGATGCGGCACAGTCGGTGGCCCAGGTGGCGACGCAGGGCCAGCCGTGCGCCCGCGGCAACGGTGACGAGCGTGACGATGAGCGCGTGGCGGCGCTCAACGCGCTCCTCCAGATGAACGCCGACCAGGCGCTGCCCATCCTCAAGCAGGTGCTCGCCCGGCGCGACGCATGCTCGGCGTCGCTCCGCGAGAAGGCGCTGTTCCTCGTGTCCCAGAAGCACACCGCGGAGACGGAGAACATCCTGCTCGATGCGATCCGTAATGATCCGGACGAGGACGTGCGCAAGCGGGCCGTCTTCTGGCTCGGCCAGGTGAACTCCGATCGTGCCGCACAGGCGCTGGAGAGCATGCTCGCCTCGAACAGCACGAGCGAGGAGCTGCGCGAGCAGGCGGTGTTCGCGCTCATGCAGCAGAACGGTGACCGCGGCTCCCGTGCCGTGCGCGCGATCGCGCAGGACGCGTCCGCGCCGACGAGCCTGCGCGAGAAGGCCGTGTTCTGGCTCGGCCAGAAGCGCTCGCCGGAGAATGCCGCCTTCCTGCGCGACCTGTTCGCGCGGCTCGCCGCCACCAGGTCGGACGCGAACGACGAGGTCGCGCAGAAGATCCTCTTCTCGCTGTCGCAGATGCGCGGCGAGGGGAACGATCGCTGGCTGATGGACATCGCCGCCAGCCAGCAGTACTCGGCCGACGTGCGCAAGCAGGCGGTCTTCAGTGCCGGCCAGGCCGGCGTCAGCTCGGCGGATCTCATTGCCCTGTACGACCGCGCGCGTGACGCCGAGGTGAAGGGGCAGGCGATCTGGGTGCTCTCGATGAAGAACGAGGCCGCGGCCACCGACAAGCTGATCGAGATCGCGAAGCACGACCCCGACGTGCAGATGCGCAAGAAGGCGATCTTCTGGCTCGGCCAGAGCCACGACCCGCGCGTGAAGCAGCTCCTGCTCGACATCATCAACGGGGAATGACGCCATGACCAGCGTCAGAGCTTCGCTCGTACTCCTTGCCGTCGCCATCGCTCCGACCCTCGGCGCGCAATCGGCGGCCACCATCGCGGCGCGTGTCGCCAACGCGCCCGATGGCGAGGTGCGGCTGACGTATGCCTCGCGTCCCGACGCCTGCGGCGACGGACGGGACGGCATTGCCCTCGGACATCGATTCTACGCGTCCCGCTCGATGGAATCGTACGGAAGCTGGTCTGGCTTCAACTGCACGCACGGACCTGCCCGCGTCGCGCTGACCGTGCAGGACCATCAGGTGATCGCGCTGCGTCCACAGATCGGCGGCTCCTGGAATGGCGGCGGCGCGGTGCTCGACCTCGGCACCGTGCCGGCGGCGCAAGCGGCGGCGTATTTCATCTCGCTTGCGCCGAAGCTGGCGGCGTCGTCGCACCGCAATCCGCTCCTCGCCGCCGTGCTGGCCGACAGCACCGTCATCGCGCCCGACCTGCTGCGCATCGCGCGCGATGGCTCGGTGCCAATGAAGACTCGCCGACGCGCCGTGAGCTTCGTCGGCATCATCGGAGACCAGTCGGAGGTGGCGCCGCTCGTCCAGCTGGCACGGCAGGACGCGCCTGACGTCGATGCCGACGACGTGGGACCCGGCGACAGTGTCCAGGGTGCCGCGGTGAGCGCGCTGGCGATGCTGCGCGATGACCTCGGCGTCCCTGCCCTGATGGATCTGGCACGCAACGGCAATGAGGTGGTGCGCAAGTCCGCCGTCTTCTGGCTCGGCCAGAGCGATGCGCCACAGGCGCGCGCGCTCGTGCGCGGCGTGATCGACAACGCCAGGGAGACGGACGCCGTCCGCAGCTCGGCGATCTTCGCGCTCGGCCAGGGAGGCAACGAGACGCCGGAGGACGCCGCGTTCCTGCGTGCGGCGTTCGATCGGCTGGAGAGTCCCCGACTCAAGGACCGGGTCCTGATGACCGTGTCGCAGGGCGATGACGCAGCCGGCGCGAAATGGCTGATCGACCGTGCCCGCGACGAACGCCAGCCGGTCGAGGTGCGGCGCAAGGCGGTGTTCTGGGCGGGACAGGGGCACGCCCGGGTGTCGGACATCGTCTCACTCTATCGTGACGTGCAGGAGCCGCGGCTGAAGGAGCACGTGATCTTCGTGCTCTCCCAGCGTGACGAGGACTCGGCAACGGATGCACTGATGGACATCGCACGCAACGACGCGGATCGTGTGATGCGCAGCAAGGCGCTGTTCTGGCTCGCGCAGAAGAACGATCCGCGCGTAGCGAAGATGATTGCCGACATCGTGATGCACTGAGTGGAGGCATCGATGACTCGACTATCGCATCTCTCGATGGCGGCTGCCACCGCGTTCGCCGTCGCGTCCACGGCCCGCGCGCAGGACATCGCGCAGCGCGTGAGCGCTGTGCCGAATGGTACGGTCGAGCTGCGCTTCGCGTCGCGTCCGGGCGTGTGCGGCAACGGCGACGAGGGGATCTCGGTCGGCCGCAGCATGCACATGGGGCGGTATGATGCAGATGACGCGTCCTACTGCGAGCCGGGCCCGGTGCGCGTCCGGCTCCGCATGGAGGATGGCGCCGTGCGCGATATCAGGACCTCGGTCGGCCGACCAGCACAACGCGCGAGCGGCGAACGCATGACGGACCTCGGCCCCGTCCCCGCGGCGGACGCGGCAGCGTATTTCCTCGAACTCGCGAAAACGGCGAGCAGCCACGTGAGCAGCGCCGCCATCACGCCGGCCATCCTCGCCGACAGCGTATACCCCTGGCGAGAGCTGCTGTCGATCGCGCGCGACACGACCACACGGAGCCGTGGCACGCGCAGCAGCGCTGCGCTCTGGCTCAGCCGCTTCGCCGGCGCCAGGATGAGCGGTCACGAGAATGACCTGTCCGATCCCGACGACGAGCCGCGGAGCGACGAGAGCGAGGCGCGCACCTCGGCGGTGTTCGCCCTGTCACAACTTCGCAACCACGAAGGAGTGCCGCCACTGCTGCAGGTGGCACAGACCAATCGTGACGCACGGGTGCGGCGCTCGGCGCTCTTCTGGCTGGGGCAGAGCGGGGATCCGCGGGCGCTCGAGCTGTTCGAGAGAATTCTCGGCCCGAGATGACGACAACTGCCGTACCTGATACTTCGCATGGCGTACCAGGTACGCCGGATGGCCGTGCGTTCGCCGGAAAGGCGGTCTAGAACTCGATCTGCGCGCCGAGCTCGATCACGCGGTTGGGCGGGATCTGGAAGAACTCCGTCGCCGAGCGTGCGTTGCGGGACATGATCGCGAACAGTGCCTTGCGCCAGCGCGACATGTGCGTGTGTCCCGTGAGCACGAGGCGCTCGCGTCCGAGATAGTACGAGGTGTCCATCGGCGGGATCGAGACGCCCTGCGCGGCCACGGTGGCGAGCACGTCGGGGATGTTCGGCGACTGCATGAAGCCGTAGTTCGCCACCACGCGGTAGAACCCCTGGCCGAGCGGCTTGAACTGGACGATGTGATCCTTGCCCACCTCCGGGATGCCGCGCGTCTGCACGCTGAGCAGGATCACCGTCTCGTGCAGCATCTTGTTGTGCTTCAGGTGGTGCAGGAGCACCACCGGCACCCCCTCCGGGCTCGACGTCATGAACACCGCCGTTCCCTTCACGCGCGCCGGCGGGTTGCGGCTGATGCTCGTGAGGAAGGTGTCGAGCGGCATCGCGTTGTTGTCCTGGATCTCGCCGAGCTGCTGGCGGCCCCGCTTCCAGGTGCTCATCAGCGTGTAGATGCCGATGGCGAGCATCAGCGGCACCCAGCCGCCGTGCTCGATCTTCACCACGTTCGCGGCGAAGAAGGACAGGTCGATGAGCAGGAAGCCGGTGGTGAGGGCGATGACGCGGGGCAGGGGCCAGTTCCATCGGCCGCGTGCCACGATGCCGAACATCATGGAGGTGATGGCCATCGCGCCGGTGACGGCGATACCATACGCCGCGCTCAGCGCGCTCGAGCTCCGGAAGGCGACGACGAGCACGAGGCAGCCGACCATGAGCGCCTTGTTGATCTCCGGGATGTAGATCTGTCCCGCCTCCCGCTTGGAGGTGTGGATGATCTGCATGCGGGGCGAGTAGCCGAGCTGGATGCTCTGCTGCGTCAGGGAGAATGCGCCCGAGATGAGCGCCTGGGAGGCGACGATCGCCGCCGCCGTGGCGATGATGAGCAGCGGCCACTGGAAGGCCGGAGGAGCCAGCAGGAAGAACGGGCTGCTCGCTGCCGACGGGGACCGGAGCAGCAGTGCCCCCTGGCCGAAATAGTTGAGCATCAGCGCCGGCAGCGCCGCGACGAACCAGGCGATACGGATGGGCCGCTTGCCGAAGTGACCCATGTCCGCGTACAGCGCCTCGCAGCCCGTGATGCACAGCACCACCGCGCCGAGGGTCAGGAAGCCGGCCGTGCCATGCTGGATGAAGAACCGCACCCCGTACCATGGGTTGATCGCGCGGATCACCTCCGGCGTCATGATGATCTCGCGGGCGCCGAGGGTGCCGATGGTGAGGAACCAGAGCAGCATGATGGGCCCGAAGGCGCTCCCCACCTTCGCCGTGCCGTAGCGCTGCCCCATGAACAGCAGGAACAGGATGACGAGCGTGACGGGCACGACGAGCCGCGCCAGCGCCGGCGCTCCGACCTCCAGCCCCTCCACGGCACTCAGCACGGAGATGGCTGGCGTGATGACTCCCTCGCCGGTGAGCAGCGCGGCGCCGAACAGCCCGAGCACGATGAGCATCCGCCGGCGCAGCTTGTCCGTGTCGCGCTTCTGGCGCTGCAGCAGGAGCGCGAGCAGCGACAGGATTCCACCCTCCCCGCGGTTGTCCGCCCGCAGGATGAAGACGATGTACTTCACGCTCACGACGAGGATGAGCGTCCAGAGGATGAGCGACAGCACCCCGACGATGTTGGCGGGGGTGGGATGGATGCCGTACTCCGGCTTGAAGCACTCGCGCAGCGCATACAGCGGGCTCGTGCCGATGTCGCCGTAGACGACGCCAAGCGCGGTCAGGGTGAGGAAGGCGAGTCGCTTGCCGGTCGCCGGCGCGTGGGCGCCGGGCTCGACGGGAAAGTTGCCGGTTTCTGTTGCCATCAACCCGATGAGAGACGTCAGAACTCGATCTGCGCGCCGAGCTCCAGCACGCGGTTCGGTGGAATGTGGAAGAACTCGGTCGCCGAGCGGGCGTTGCGGGACATGAACGCGAACAGCTTCTTGCGCCACCGCGGCATGCGGGTAGGGCCGGTGAGCACGAGCCGCTCGTGTCCCAAATAGTAAGACGTGGACATCGGTGCCGTGGGCACACCGCGTTCCGCCAGCGTCGCCAGCACCGCCGGGACGTCGGGCGACTGCATGAAGCCATAGCTGGCCACCAGGCGGTAGAACCCCTGGCCCAGCGGCTCGAACTCGACACGCTCGGCATCGGGTACGTCGGGAACGCCGCGCGTCTGCACGCTGAGCAGGATCACCGTCTCGTGCAGGCTCTTGTTGTGCTTCAGGTGGTGCAGCAGCACCGCCGGCGCACCGCTCACGTCGGACGTCATGAACACCGCCGTGCCGGGCACGCGCAACGGCGCTGAGCGCTGGAGGCTGCCGAGGAAGGTGTCGAGCGGCAGGGTGCGCGCCGAATGCAGCTCCCGAAGGTCCGCTCGGCCGCGCTTCCACGTGCTCATCAGCGCGTACACCGCGATCGCCATCACGATCGGTACCCAACCACCGTGCTCGATCTTCACCACGTTCGCGAAGAGGAACGAGAGATCCATCGCCAGGAAGCCCGCGGTGAGGAGCCCTACGTGCCAGAGCGACCAGTTCCACCGCGCGCGCGCCACGACGGCGAAGAGGAGCGTCGTGATGGCCATCGTCCCCGTGACGGCGATGCCGTACGCCGCGCTCAGCGCGCTCGACGTGCGGAAGCCGAGCACGAGCAGCAGGCAGAAGAACATCAGCGCACGGTTCACTTCGGGCACGTAGATCTGCCCGGCGTGATGCTTGGACGTGTGAATCACGTGCATGCGCGGCGAGTAGCCGAGCTGGACGCTCTGCTGGGTGAGCGAGAAGGCACCGGAGATGAGCGCCTGCGAGGCGACGATCGCTGCCGCCGTGCCGACGATGACGAGGGGCCAGAGCAGCGAGGGCGGGGCGAGCAGGTAGAAGGGGTTCGACTGCGCGGCGGGCTCGCGCAGCAGCAACGCGCCCTGGCCGAAGTAGTTGAGCAGGAGCGCCGGCAGCACCACGCCGAACCACGCCACGCGGATGGGCCGCTTGCCGAAGTGCCCCATGTCGGCGTAGAGCGCCTCACCGCCCGTGACGCACAGCACCACCGCGCCGAGCGTGAGATAGCCCGCCATGTGGTTCTCCATGAAGAACACCACCGCGTGCCACGGGTTGATCGCGAGGAGCACCTCGGGTGCCTGCACGATGGAGCGCAGGCCGAGCGCGGCGATGGCAAGGAACCAGAGGAGCATCACCGGCCCGAACCCGCTGCCCACCTTCGCCGTGCCGTACCGCTGCACCATGAACAGCCCGAACAGGATGAGCATGGAGACGGGCACGATCACGTGCGCCAGCGTCGGTGTCGCCACATCGACGCCCTCCACCGCGCTCAGCACCGACACGGCGGGGGTGATCACGCCGTCGCCGTAGAGCAGGGCGGCGCCGAAGAGGCCGAGGGCGATGAGCGCCAGCCGGCGCCCCGTGTCGCCGGTGCGCCGCGACTGCTGAAGGAGAAGGGCAAGGAGCGCGAGGATGCCCCCCTCGCCGTCGTTGTCCGCCCTGAGGATGAAGACGATGTACTTCACGCTCACCACGAGGATGAGCGACCACAGGATCAGCGAGAGGACGCCGAGGACGTTGGCGGTGGTGGGGTGGATCCCGTACTCCGGCTTGAAGCACTCGCGCAGCGCGTACAATGGGCTCGTGCCGATGTCGCCGTAGACCACCCCGAGAGCGGTGAGCGTCAGGAAGGCGAGTCGCCCGCCGGTGGCGGGCGCGTGGGACACACCTTGGGTTGGATGAGCAGCAGTCTCTGACGACATCTCGCATACAACGGGCGGCACCGTCGTGGAAAACGGCGCAGGCCGGCGACGCATGCGTCGCCGGCCTCCCTGAAAGCTATGCCGCGTTCGTGCCGAGGGGAGCGGGCAGTCGCCAACGGGCGCGGTGAATCAACGCGGGATCTCGTCGATCTCCTTGCTGGCGCGCTGCAGGATCTCGACGATGCGGCGCAGCACCTCGGGATTCTGCACGGCGTCGGTGGCACGCGAGTAGGTCGCCTTGCCGACGGCGCGGAATGCGGCGTGGACTTCGGTCATCGGCTCGTCGAGGAAGTGGCCGACCAGCTTGCTCACGCGCTCGAAGATGGAGTCCACGGTGTCACGGTTCTCCGCCAGGTGCGCTCGACCGGCGTCGGTGATCTCGTAGACCTTCTTGCCATCCTGCTCGGGCCGGACGCGGGCGAATCCCTGGTCCTCGAGGAGCTGGAGGGTTGGGTAGACGACGCCGGGGCTTGGTGCGTAGGCGCCGCCGAAGCGCTCCTCGAGCGCCTTGATGATCTCGTAGCCGTGGCGCGGCTTTTCGTCGAGGAGGCGCAGGATGACGTAGCGCAGGTCGCCCTGCTCGAACATGCGGCCACCGCGCCAGCGGCCGCGTGGCCGTCCTTCGGGGCCGAAGAAGCCGTTCATGAAGCTGGCATCCCAGCTCCAGCGTGCGCGTGCGCCCTGCGGGCGGCAATTCCAGAACTGGTCATACATGAGGACCTCCTGGGTCGGCGATATATCTTTCGGCGGGAAAGAAAGATATATCGTCCGATATGTCGCCGTCCAGCCCCGTCCCGACAACCTGACCTCTCGATCTCCCACAGTCCGGCACGCCGGTTGCTTTTGCCATTGGCCAGTCGGATCAACAGTTTCCTCTCTCAATGGAGCTCAACATGGCGGACGACCTCACGACGGACGGCCTTGGCAACCAGGCCAAGGGTGCAGCCAAGGAAGTCGAGGGTAAGGTGCGCAACGCCGCTGGCGGCCTTACCGGCGACAGCAGCGAGCAGCTCAAGGGGAAGGCGAAGGAGCTCGAGGGCAAGGCCCAGCGCAAGGTCGGCGAGTCCGAAGTCGACGCCGACAACTGATCGGGCGCTCCAGCAGCTCGAGCAGCACGAAGCGGGGCGAGCCAACACGGCTCGCCCCGCTTCATCGTTTCTTCATCCTCCGTTCAGCCGATCGTCACGCGATCTCGAGCGACTGATAATCGGTCCCTCATGAAGGGCCAATGCGGCGGTTGTATCGTCGCCGGTGAGGAGGTCGATCCCCGTGACCCGCACACCGGAGGCAACGATGCTCACCGTCCTGCTGGAGTCCCGCGCCACACCATCCCGCCACCTGGGCGGCACCATCCTGAGCGCGCTGGTGCACGGCGGCGCGATTGCCGCGGTGGTCGCGCTCACTCTCCCCGTGCGTGGCAGCGCCGGACGGGCGCCGGACGTTCGTCTCACGCCAGTGCACTACGTCCGGACCGCGCCGCCGCTGATCGATGCCGGCCACCGCGCCTCGCCGCCGACTCGCTCGGACGTCTCTGCGCCTCGCCCAGACCTTCCGGTGATCGACGTTCCCGTCGTCACGCCCACGACGATTCCGCCGATCGATCTCTCCCGGGCGGGCACGACGTCGGATGTGGTGCTCATCGGCGGCCCGTCCCGTACTCTCACCGGACCGGGCGCACTCGGCATCCCGATCGGCGGTCCGGACGCGGTGAGCGATGCGAAAGCCGTGGACCGCGCCCCGCGCATCGCCGGCCGCGCCCTGGAGCCGCGCTATCCGGCCACCCTCCGCTCCGCCGGCATCGAGGGCCGCGTCCTGGCCGAGTTCGTCGTGGACACCCTCGGCCGCGCCGAGCTGGCCACGCTGCGCTTCCCCGAGCTCGCGAACCCGCTCTTCGGCGACGCCGTGCGCGAGGCGCTGGCCCGATACCGCTTCCTGCCCGGAGAGGTGGCGGGACGGAAGGTCAGGACGCGGGTTGCGGTGCCGTTCGAGTTCAGGCTCGATCGGGGAAGGTGAGGGGATGTCGGGATGTCGGAAGGTCGGAAGGTCGGAAGGTCGGAATGCGAGAAGGTCGGGAAGTCAGCTGTTCCTGACCTCCCGACCTCCTGACTCGCTGACCTCCCGCCGTCAGTGCTGCTCCCCCATGTCCTCCGGCTCCACGTTGCTGCCGAGGTATCCCTCGGGCGTGGGGTTGTCGGGCGGGTTCCAGGGGACGCCGTTCTCCATGACGTCTTCGTAGTTCGTCGTGCCATTGAGCTCATCGTCCACGTCGTCGGCCAGGTGGTCGGCTTCGGGACTCAGCGGCACCGGGGCGTCGCCGAGCAGCGCGCCGGCGCGCTCGGCTTCGTCCGCGAGATGCTCGTCCACGGCCATCGGGCTCGTGGCGCGACGGATGGGATCCACCACGATCGTGTTGTCGAAGTCGCTCACGCCGACGACGTCGGTGAGCACGTGCTCGGCGACGCGGCGCTCGCCGTCGGTGCCGACGCGGCCGCTGAGCAGCACATGGCCGTTCTCGACGGAGACAGTCATGTCGTTGATGTCGAGCAGGTCGTGTTGCGCGAGCTTCTCGCGCACGAGGTCGCGCAGCTCGCGATCGTCCAGCTCACCGAGGTCGTGCAGGTTCTCGTAGTCGCGCGCCATGTGAACCGCCGGGAAGAAGGGTCGCCGGCGGTCCGGAGGTCAGCGTCCGAAGAGGTACGACAGGCCCACGCTGAAGACTGCGTGATGCGTGTAGAACGACTTCGCCGTGGACCGGTCGAGCACCGCCGTGTTGTCGGAGGCGAGCCGGTAGTACGAATCCGGATACGAGAGCTTGAACAGGCGATCGGTGAAATCCGCGCGCAGCTGCACGCGTCCCGTCCGGCCCGGCACCAGCTTCAGCCCGCCGCCGAAGCTGAATGCAAAGGGGGTGCCGAAGCGGAACCCCGAGGAGTCGTCCGCCGCCGAGCTGCGGAGCAGGCCGACGCCGGCACGAACCTGCGGCACGAGATGATGCCAGCTCTTGCGCCCGGTGAGGTTCATCGCGAGCGCGACGTCCGCCGCGAACACCGTCGCGCTCTCCGTACGCGGAATGCGCTGCACCTTCGGCTTCGAGGGATCGATCACGTCGCGATCGGCGAACATCGCCGTCACGTCGCTGCTCAACGACAGCGGGCCGGTGAGGTTGAACTCGTAGCGCGCCCCCACCATCGGCGCGCTCTGCGGCGCCACGCCGGCGGGATCATGCCGCGCCTTCACCCAGCCGCCGAGCAGGGTGAGCTCCTGTCGATGCTGGAGATCCCGGTACGGGCTGTCCTCGGGCTCGTGCCCCACCTGTGCCGCCGCGGGCACCGCCATCAGCAGCGCCACGACGCCGCAGAGAATTGCCTTCACTCGCTCGCTCCGAACCATGTGATGAAAGGTACTCCTCATACGAGACGCAGGTCGCGTCCCGTCATCTCCGCCGGCTGCTCGAGGCCCAGCATGTGGAGGATCGTCGGTCCCACGTCGCACAGCGCGCCACCGTCGCGCAGCCCGACCGGCTCGCGATGATCGACGACGAGGAACGGCACCGGGTTGGTGGTGTGCGCCGTGTGCGGGCCGCCCGTCTCGGGATCGATCATCATCTCGCAGTTGCCGTGATCGGCCGTGATGAGCAGCCGGGTGCCGGCTGCCTCCGCCGAGGCCAGCACGCGCGCCAGGCACCTGTCCACCGTCTCCACCGCGGCGATCGTCGCCGGGATGGAGCCGGTGTGTCCCACCATGTCGCCGTTCGCGTAGTTGCACAGCACGAAGTCATGCTCCCGCGACTCGATCGCCGCACACAGCACGTCGGTGATTCCCGGCGCGCTCATCTCGGGGGCGAGATCGTACGTCGCCACCTTCTGGCTCGGCACGAGCCGGCGGTCCTCGCCGGCAAACGGTGGCTCGATGCCGCCGTTGAAGAAGTAGGTCACATGGGCGTACTTCTCGGTTTCCGCCGTGCGCAGGTTCGTCAGCCCGGCCTTCGAGATCACCTCGCCGACGATGTTCGCCATCGACTGCGGCGCGAAGGCGGTCCGGACCCCCCAGTCGGCGAAGGTCTTGTCGTACTGCGTCATCGTCGCCACGCTCACCGTCGGCCGGTCGCGCACGTCGAAGCCGCTGAAGTCCGGCTGCGCGAGCGAACGCACGATCTGCCGCATCCGGTCGGAGCGGTAGTTGAAGCAGATCACCACATCGCCGTCGCGCATCGGCGCCACCGGACTGCCCGCCTCGTTCACGATCGCCGTCGGGATCACGAACTCGTCGGTCTCACCGCGCTCGTACGCCTCGCGCACCACCGCCAGCGGATCGGTCGCCTTGGGCGGCGCACCGATCACCGCCGAGCGATACCACTTCTCGGTGCGGTCCCAGCGATGATCGCGGTCCATGCCGAAGTAGCGGCCGCCCACGCTCCCGATCACCGCGCGGCCCCTGATGCGCGTGACCAGCTCCTGCAGGAACCCCAGTCCCGAGCGCGGCATCGTGTCGC
>DASUXT010000194.1:0-14293 GCA_036377775.1 Gemmatimonadaceae bacterium
TGGGTGTGGTCGATCACGATGGCGGTGAGCGGCCGGCTGCCGGGCATGGGGCTTGGCTCGACGTCCGCGGCGATGGCGGCCTCGCTCACGAGCAGCGACGCGACCACCGCGGCGTACCTGACGGATGCCACGCTCAACGCACTAGTCGGTGGGCTGCGTGGCGCGAGCGGGAAGCTGCGTGCGGAGGTCATCGCGCCCGGCGCGCCCATCTCCGACACGAGCATCGGTGGTGCGTCGCTGCGAGTCGAGACACCCGGCACGAGCGGCTCCGACGTTGCGCCGCGTTCGGGAATCTTTCGCGTCGTTGCGGCAATCGGGACCGCACTCAAGCCGGTGGGCGACTTCAGCGTCATCGGTCTCGTGCCGAGCAGCCAGAAGCAGAATGGCAAGGTAGGACTGTATTTCGTCGGAAACTGGCCGGGCGAGAAGGGCGGCCGAGTGAACGCGCCGAACAAGGCGCCGCCCGACCGCTACCAGCCGCCGTCGGGGTTCATCGAAGTCACGCAGGCCAATGCGGACACGCGTGTGTCGGAGCATTTCCGGCTGCGCGACTTCCTTACCCACGACCAGCCGAATGTGTGGCCGAAGTACCTCGTGCTGCAGATGCGCAACGTCGACAAGCTGGAGCTCGTGCTGAGCGACCTCGCGCAGCATGGCATCGACGTCTCAGGCGTGAAGGTGATGAGCGGCTTTCGATCGCCTCAGTACAACGAGGGCGGTGGCAACACGGCGGGTCGCGCCAGCCTGAGCCGACACATGTACGGCGACGCGGCGGACATCTTCATCGACAGCAATCACGACGGTGTGATGGATGATCTCAATCACGATGGGAAGATCAACATCGCCGACAGCCGGGTGATCGAGCAGGCAGTAGACCGGGTGGAGGCGGCACACCCGGAGCTGGTGGGGGGCGCAGGCGTCTATCCGGCTGAGTCCGGGCACGGACCTTTCATACACATCGACTCGCGGGGATATCGCGCCCGCTGGGTCGGCTCCGGAGGAGGATAAATGAGCAGCGAAAATCGGCGGGAGCGGGACAGGACGGCTTCACCGGCCAAGGGGCCGATCGATCGGCTTGGCGATGCGCTGAAGCCCGATGGCACGCAGGTGGAGATACCGGACGTGCGCTCGAGCGATCTCGAGCCCTACGTGGGCCTTCGCTATCTCTCGAAGCTGTTCAAGCTGATGGGAGTCATCCTCGGCCTGCTGCTGCTCGCCGAGATCATCACGGGCTTCGTGGCGCAGGGGACGGCGGCAGTACCCACGTTGCTCGGCGAGGCGAGCAGGCTGATCGTGCTGGCCGGACTCCTGTGGGGCGTTGGCGACCTGGCCATCCTCCTCATCGACGTCGGTCACGACGTGCGCGCGGCGCGCATCCTGCTCGCGCGGCAGACACACGCGGCAACTGGCGGTGCGCGACGAAGCGAGAGCACGCCGGTTCCCGCCCAGGCCCCGATCACGCCCCCGCGAACTGCCGGGCCGGTATGATCGTTGCCATGCCTGAGGCCGCAATGCAGCACCCACACTTCAACGAGGGCTGACACATGCTCTGGACCATCGCGGTCATTCTGCTCATCCTGTGGCTGCTCGGCTTCTTCGCGTTCCATGTTGGAAGCATCATCCACATCCTCCTCGTGATCGCGGTGATCGTGATCATCTATCGCCTGATCACGGGCCGGCGACCAGTCGTGTAAGCTCTTCTGCACGTCGGGTCGACCAAGGGTGGCCGCGCCACGGCGCGGCCACCCTTCTTTCCGTCATGGCCTCAGCGAGGTTACTCTGTGCGGCCCGCACTTCGGGCCAGCGTGCCAGCGCTCCCGCCTTCGTTCCGCATGCCCAACGAGCTGCTCGAGATCCACGTCGTCGCGCACACCCACTGGGATCGCGAGTGGTACCACACTGCCGAGCGGTTCCGGCAACGGCTCGTGCCGCTGGTGGACGAGCTGCTCGACGATCCACCGGCCCAGGGAGAAAGCTTCCTCCTCGACGGCCAGGCGATCGTGCTCGAGGACTACCTGCAGGTCCGCCCCGAGCGCGCCGCCGAGCTCTCCACGCTGCTTCGCGAGGGGCGGCTGGAGGCGGGCCCGTGGTACGTCCTTGCTGACGAGCTGATTCCGAGTGGGGAGGCGCTGGTCAGGAACCTGCTCACCGGCCGCGATATCGTGCGTCGTCTTCGCGGCGAGCCTCCGCCGGTCCTCTATTGTCCGGATTCGTTCGGACATCCGTCGATACTCCCCGAGCTGGCCAGCGGATTCGGCTGCGCACTCGTCGTGCTCTGGCGCGGCTATGGAAGTACGCGGTGGCCAGCCGGTGACGTCGCCCTCTGGCGCGGGCCGTCCGGGGCAGTGGTGCCCCTCTACTCCCTGCCGCCGGATGGCTACGAGTTCGGGAGTTCGCTCCCGGTGGACGAGAAGCTCGCGCGCGAACGGTGGGAGCGAATTCGCACGGTACTGAGGCCGCGATCGGGCGTCGGTGTGGCGCTGCTGCTCAACGGTGCCGATCATCACGCGCGCCAGACGCGACAGCGGGAAGCCGTGCGCGCACTCGCGACTGCCGCCGCGCCGCTCCGCGTGGTGGCGAGCAGCCTTCGCGCGGCGACGACGGCGATCATCGGCGCCGCGGAGAGGACCTCGCTGCCGCTCGTGGAGGGGGAGCTCCGCGACTCCTACGGCTACGCGTGGACGCTGCAGGGCACCTTCGGTGTCCGAGCAGCCCAGAAGCGCCGCAACGCGATCGCCGAGCGTCGCCTGCTTCGCGACGTCGAGCCCTGGATGGCGCTGCTTCCCCATGGCGCGAGCGCCGGCCGCCGCGCGCTGCTGAACGCCGCGTGGCGTACCGTGCTGCAATCGCATCCGCACGATACCCTCTGTGGCACCTCGATCGACGCCGTGGCGGCGGCGATGGACGCCCGGCTCGCGTCGGCCGCCGAACAGTCGCGCGGGCTCCGCGAAGACGCGCTCCTGGCACTCATCGGACACGACCCCGAGCGCGCTCGTGCCGCTCTCGACGACTCGCGACCCGCCGTCCTGCTGCGGAACTCCGCGCCTCGCGCGCGGAGTGGCGTCGTCGAGCTGCGACTGCTCGCTTCGGTGGCGAGCGTGAGCGTCGGTCCCGGTTCGGCGACTCGTCAGGGCACGTCGCGACGAGTGCCAGCGTGGGGCGTGGAAGGGATGTCTCTGCAGATCCTGTCGCGCAGCGAGGGCGTATCGCTCACCGAGGCACCGCGCGCATATCCACGAGCCGGCCGCGTGGCGGAGATTCGCGCCCTCGGCTGGGTGGAGGACCTGCCGGGTTACTCGCTGGAAACGCGACGCCAGCGCAGAGGGGGATCCACACACCCCCCGCGTCCGGTCCAGGTGAATGGCCTGACGCTGGACAACGGCCTCGTGCGCGTGACGGTCGCTCCCGACGGTGCCGTTCGGTTGACCGACCTCGTGACCGGCCGCGAGCTGCCTGATCTTCTTTCGTTTCAGCAGCAGGTGGAATCCGGCGATCTGTACACGCCGGCACCGCGTGAGCAACTGGCTGCGCCGCGGGTGTCCGCGGTCCGGGCGACGATGGCGGGTCCGCTGCGAGGGGAGATTGCGCTGCGCTACACCTTCGGCGACCGTGGCCGGGGACGTGGACACTGCATCGTGCGCCTGCAGCTCGACGCCGCGCTGCCGGCCCTGCGGGTCCGTATCGACGGCAGGAACGCAGATGGTGATCACCGCCTCCGCATCCACTTCGCCACGGGTCTCGACCGCGCGTTCACGCTGGCCGACGCGGCGTTCCATCCAGTTCGCCGCGACCCCTCGCGCGTGCCGGAGGAGGATCAACGCGAAGAACACGTCGTGCCCACGGCGCCCCTCCACCGCTGGGTCACGCGCTTCGGTTCCGACGTGGGTGTCACCGTCTTCTCCGACGGCCTCACGGAATACGAGAGCCTGGATGACGGCAGGGTCGCCGTCACGCTCTTTCGCGCCGTGGGCCAACTCTCCCGCGCGGACCTGCCCGAGCGGCCTGGACACGCTGGCTGGCCCGCGTCGACACCTGCCGCGCAGGCGCTCGGCCCGTACGAAGCGGCGTTCGCCGTCGCGATGCACGGCGGTGACCACTGGCGCACGCGTGAGCTTGTCGAGCGACTCGCCGACGACGTCCTCCTTCCACTCAGGGGCGAAACGCTTCGCTACCATCTCGCTGAGCCGCATCGCGCCGGAGGACTCGAGCTCGAGGGAGATGGGCTCGCCTTCAGCGCCGCGTTTCCAGCCCGCGCGCCGGGCTGGGTGGTACTGCGATGCGTCAACCGTCGCGGAGAGGCCACGAGTGGCCGATGGCACGTCGGACGACCGGTCTCCGAGGCGGTGCGCACACGCCTCGACGAGACTCCCGGGACGCCAGTGGAGATCCACGACGGGACCGTGAATTTCGAGGCCGCGCCGCACGAGGTCGTGACCATCCTCGTGCGTTGAGCGCGTGACTCAGCGGGTGAGTCGTTCGCCGGCCAGGCGGTCGCGCCACGCGTCGCCGAGGAAGCTGGTGGCGAGCACGGTGAGCACGAGCGCGATGCCGGGCACCAACGCGACCCACGGCGCAATCACGAGCAGGTCGCGCCCGCCGGCGATCATGTTCCCCCAGCTCGGCGCCGGTGGCTGGATGCCGAGGCCGAGGAAGGAGAGTCCACTCTCCAGCAGGATCGCATTCCCCACGCCGAGCGTCGTGGCGACAATGGCAGGTCCCAGGGCATTCGGCAGCACGTGCCGGAACAGCACGCGTGGCGGGGCGGCACCCAGTGCGTGCGCGGCGGGAACGAAGGGGCGCGCGAGCACCGTGATCACCTCGGTGCGGACGAGTCGCGCGATTCCCATCCAGCCGGTCGTGATGAGCACCACGAGCACGGTGCGCAGTCCCGGTGACCAGAGCGCCACGCCGACGAGCAGCAGCACCAGCCGCGGCAGCGCGAGCAGCAGGTCGGCGAGTGCCATCAGCAGCCGATCCACCACGCCACCCGTCCACCCGGCGATCGCGCCGAGCAGTGTCCCCAGTGCGCCGGCGAGCCCGGCACCGATCACGCCGACGAGCAGCGACAGGCGGCCGGCAAGCATCATCCGCACGAACAGGTCACGCCCGAACCGATCGGTGCCGAGCAGGTGAAAGTCGCCGTGCACATCGTGCGAGAACGGCGGCACGAGCCGCCGGGCAAGGACGTCGGTGATGTGCAGCGGGTCGCGCGCGCTGACTGCCGGCACGACGAGTACGCCGATCGCGAGCAGCGCCAGGCCGACGGAGGGGATGGCCCACGATGCCTCGAGCGAAGGTCCGCGCTGACGCCGGTCGTTCATGCTCGGAGCCGGGGATCGGCCCACGGCAGCAACGACTCCGCGGCAAGGTTCGCCACGAGGACCAGCGCCCCGTAGGCGGCGGCGCAACCGAGGGCGACGGGATAATCGCGCGCCACGATGGACGTTACCATCAGTCGCCCCATGCCGGGCCAGCCGAAGATCGTCTCGACGAACACCGAGCCGGCGACGGTACCGGGCAGTGCGAGCGCGAACAGCGTGAGCAGGGGAGCACGCAGGTTGCTCGCGAGATGCCGTGCGAGCACCCGTCGCTCGCTCGCTCCCTTCGCGCGCGCCGTGCGCAGCCAGTCGGAGCGCATCACGTCCAGCGCGCTCGTGCGTACATACCGTGCGACACCCGCGGCGCCGATGGCGGCGAGCAGCGTCACCGGCAGGATGGAGTGACGCGCGAGGTCGACAAGATGCCCGAGACCCTGCAGGTGCACCCCCGGCGTGGTCATCCCGACCGCTGGCAGTCGCAACCACATCGGCAGGTCGAGGGTGGACGCCAGATAGGTGAAGCAGGCGATCGCCGCGAGTCCCAGCCAGTAGGCGGGAGAGGCCGCGAGGATCACGCTCACCGCCGTGATCGCGATGTCAGTCGTGCTTCCACGCCGCGCCGCCTGGATGACCCCCGCGATCGCGCCAACGAGGAACGAGAGCAGCAGCGACGCGCCGCCGAGGGCGAGCGACACGGGCAGTGCACTCCCGATCACCGCCGTCACCGGCCGCTGATCGATGAAGCTCCGACCAAGATCGGCGCGGAGCGTGCGTCCCGCCCAGCGTGCATATTGGACCACGACCGGCCGGTCCAGCTCCAGCTCGCTGCGCAATCGGGCAGCGTCTGCTGCCGATGCGCCGGGTGGGAGGAGGAAGGTCGCCGGGTCACCCGGCGCCAGACGGAGGAGCACGAAGGTGAGCGAGAGCACGCACCAGTACAGCAGCGCCGTGCGCGCGACCACGCGGACGAGGGCAGGGGAACGCACGCGGTGATATCGCATCCGGTCGTGACGTCGTCAACGGCGCGACGCAGTCGTTGGACGGTCCGCGTCCTCACCTTCTTCGCGCTGGCCAACCTGACTGCCTGCGTGAGTCCCCAGCGTCCGCCTGATGTCGTCGTCTTCGCATCGGGCGCCGACCTCGAGTCGCCCGATCCGCTCGTCACGACGCACCCGCTCTCGCGCCAGGTGCAACGGTACGCGCTGCTCGTCACGCTCCTCCGATACGACTCCACGCTCACCCCGCAGCCGTACTTTGCACGGCGGTGGAGCTGGTCGAACGACGGGAAGGATCTCACGCTGCTGCTCGCCCCGGACCTCCGTTGGCACGACGGCGCCCCGACGACGGCGCGCGACGCCGCCTTCACCTTCCTCGCCGCCCGCGATCCGACGACGGGCTTCGCGCGCGCGTCGGAGCTCGCCTCGCTCGACACGGCCATCGCCGTTGACGACACGACGCTGCTCTTCCGCTTTCGGGGAGCGCCCGCCGTCCTGCCTGCGCTGCTCTGCGAGCTTCCTCTCGTGCCCGCGCACCTGCTCGCTGGGACGCCGCGTGCGGCGCTGCGGTCCGCGGCGTTCGATCGCACGCCAGTTGGCAACGGTCCCTTCCGCTTCGAGGGGCGCGAGCGGGGTTCCAGCTGGAGCTTCGTGCGCAACGACTCGTTCCCGCCTTCGCTTGGCGGGCCTCCGTCGTTGCGCGGCTTCGTCGTTGCCATCGTGGACGAGGCGACCACGAAGTACGCGGGCCTCGTGAGCGGAGAGCTGGACGTCGCTGGAATCGCGCCCACCATGGCAACCGTCGCCGAGCGCGACGACCTGCTGCGCGTGGTGACCTACCCCGTGCTCTTCGGGACGGGCCTGTTCTTCAACACGACGCGTCCGCCATTCGACGACGTGCGCGTGCGGCGGGCCGTCGCACGGTCCGTGAACCGCCGGCGCATCGTGGACGTCGCACTCGCCGGCTTCGGCGAACCGGCATCGAGCCCCGTGCCCGGCGGGAGTCCGCTCGCATGGCGAGCCGCACCCGGCGTCGATACGGTCATCGCCGATCGGCTGCTCGACGCGGCCGGTTGGCGTCGAGGAGCGGACGGTGTTCGCCGGCGGGGAGGCCGGCCTCTGGAGATCGACCTCCTCACCGTGGGAAGCGGCGACAACGTCGCCGAGCAGCTCGTCCAGTCGGACCTGGCGGCACGAGGGATCATCATGCACATCCGGCAGACCGAGCTCGGCACCTTTCTCACCACGGCGCGCGCGCCCGACAAGCGCTTCGACGTGCTTCTCGCCGGCGTGCCGGGAGATCTCGCACTCTCACAGGTGAACGCCCTCTTCGCCACCTCGCAACGCGGCGGGTCGCTGGACTATACCGGCTTTCACTCGCCGGCACTGGATCAGGCGCTCGCCTCGGCGACCGAGGCGCGAACCGACTCGGCGCGCCGCGCGTCTTGGATCCGCGTGCAGGTCATGCTCGACTCACTCGCGCCTGCCACCTGGCTCTATCACTCACGCGGGGTGCAGGGTGTGACGAGGCGTCTGCAGGGCCTGCGCATGGACCTGCGCGGCGAGCTCGTCACCCTGCACGACTGGTCGCTCGCGGAGCGACGAGGAGCGCGATGACCCTGCTCGTCGCTCGGGACGAGCTCCTCGCGCGGCGCGCGGTGGCCACCGGCCCGCTCGCGGCGCTCGCCGACGGATTGCGGCGCGAGCTCGAACCGCTGATCGCCGCGCCCCCGGCGGTACCGTTGGAGAAGGCGATGCTCTCCCGCGCCGGCGGCCGATGCGAGCACGATGGCACATTGCTCGAGTATGACCCGTTCGTCGTCGCACATCGCTGCCCGCGATGTGGACGGACCCATGTCGGAGAGTCTCACGACCGCTTCCGGCTCTACTGGCACCACCTCTGGCTTGCCGAGCGCGCCGTGCATGGCGCGTTGCTCGGCGTGCTGCTCGATGACCAGGACGCGCGCGAGGTCGCGGTCCATCTGCTTGGCAGCTACGCCGACCGCTACCTGGCCTACCCGAACGCGGACAATGTGCTCGGTCCGTCGCGGCCCTTCTTCAGCACCTACCTGGAGTCGATCTGGCTGCTGCAGCTGTGTGTCGCCCTCGATTTCCTCGAGCTCGGCGCGCCTTCGGATCGTGTGTCGGCGCTCGGTGCACGGGTGCGCGAACGCCTGATCGAGCCGAGTGCAACCCTCATCGCTTCGTACGACGAGGGTCTGTCCAACCGCCAGGTGTGGAACAACGCTGCCCTGATGGCTGCCGGCACGCTGCTCGGTGACGACTCACTCGTCGAGCGGGCGAGTGCGGGGCCGTCCGGCCTTGGTGCGCATCTCGCCGACGGACTGCTCGCCGACGGAAGCTGGTACGAGGGAGAGAACTATCACCTCTTCGCACACCGGGGACTCTGGTACGGCGTGCGAATCGCCGAGTCGAACGGACGCACGCTTGCGCGACAGTACGATGCGCGCTTTCGCGAGGGGTTCGCTGCGCCGTTCCGCACCCTCCTGCCGGATCTCACCTTCCCCTCGCGACGCGACTCGCAGTACGCCGTGGGCGCGCGTCAACCGCGCTTTGCGGAATCATGCGAGCTTGGGCTCGCACGGAGCTTCGACGAGCGCCTCGTCTCCATGCTGGCGCGCCTGTACGATGAATCGGTGCCACGCGCCGAAACCGGGCGACGGGCCACGTCCGCTGACGTCGAGCGCAACCTGCCGCCAACGGGACTCTCGCGCGCCGACCTGTCCTGGCGCAGCCTGCTCGTGGCGCTTCCGGAGCTTCCGCCCCTGGTCGCGACGCCGTTCACGTCGGACCTGCTGCCGGCACAAGGGCTGGCAATCCTCCGCCGCGACGATGGCTGCACGTATGTCGCGCTCGACTATGGGCACTCGGGTGGAGGACATGGCCATCCGGATCGGCTCAACCTCCTCCTGGTCGATGGCCATGTGCGCTGGTTCGACGACCCGGGCACCGGCTCGTACGTGGACGAGTCGCTGCACTGGTATCGCAGCACGCTCGCGCATACCGCGCCGCTGGTGGATGGTCACTCGCAACCGCCGACGCACGGTTCCCTCATCGCCTTCGACGACGACGGGCAGATGGGCTGGGTGAGCGCCACCGCAGCGCTCCTTCCTGGCCTGGAGGTGCGCCGCACCCTGGTGCTGATGTCGGACTACCTGATCGACCTCGTGGAATGGGACGCATCCGCGCCCCATGAGCTGGGCCTGCCGCTGCAGGGCATGGACGCAGTGGACGACCTGGAGCTGCCGCTGCCGCGCACCGCAACGCGTCTCCGCGGCGGGGCGGGCAAGGAGGACGGCTTCGCCTACCTGCGCGACGGACAGCGCATCGCGACGCGGGCCGGAGATCCCGTTCGCCTCCGGCGCAAGCGTGAGGGCATCGGCAATGCCACGCTCGATGGATGGGTCCTTGCCCCGGCAGGAGCGACGTGGGAGCGTGCCCTCGCTCCCGATGCGCCGTCGCGGACGGGGTTGATCCCGCTCCTGCTCCTTCGCGCCACCGCAGCGCATGGTCGCATTGCCGCCCTGTGGAGCTGGCGCGGCAGGGTGAGCGATGTGGTGTTCGGGGAGAATGGCCTGGACGTCCGGCGAGGGGACGGCACGATTGACGAGCACCGCTCCTCCTCGCAGGGATGGCACATCACGCGCGCTGCCGGCGAGCGGACAGTGGAGGTCACGCTGACGGGTCATGCGACTCGTCGCACGCCAGTCACCGGCGCGACGGCCGTGTCGTCTCAGGAGCCAGCAAGGCCCCTGGTCCCGCTGCCTGCCACCTTCGAGCTGGGCGAGGCGCATTATCGTCGCTCGGAGCTGACCTGGCATGAGGCCGGACAGCCGCGAGCCGCGTTGTCGCTCATGGTGCCGCGGCCCGGCGAGCTCGAGGTGCGGGTTCGCGTTGCGCCATCGCATCGGATCTTCGTGCCGATGGCCACCGTCAACGATCTCGACAACGAGCCTGCCGCGATCAACGGCGACGGCGTGCAGCTGTACGTCGACGCCGGCGCGTCGCGCGGGGGATGGCTCCTCGTGCCCCGCGCCGATTCCCGCGAGGTCGAACAGCGGCCGGTGGAGGGGTGGAACGGTGGCCTGCGCGCCGCCGCCACCTGGCAGGAAGTCGAAGGAGGCTGGGAGCTGGCCGCCACGGTCGGCCTTCCAGCTGACGTGTCGGAGATCGGGTTCGATCTCCTGGTGAACGAGACCGCCCCGGGCCGCGCTCGGCGACGAGGACAGCTGGTGCTGTCCGGTGCACACGGGGAATTCGTCTATCTTCGTGGAGATCGTCACGACACCACGCGACTTCTTCGCTTCACGCTTCCCGATGGCTGAATCCCGACTCGCCCGCATTTCCGTCGTCCTGTACGAACCGCAGGATCCCGTGAACATCGCCGCGACCGTGCGCGCGATGAAGAACATGGGGGTCAGCTCGCTGCGACTCGTGCGTCCGGTGGCGTACGATCCCGTCCGGCTGGAGGGGATCGCGCACGACACCTGGGATGTCATCGATGCCATCGAGGAGTACGCGGACTTCGACGCCGCCGTCGCGGACTGCGTTCGTCTCCTCGGCTTCACTGCCCGGCGCCGCGCCGCCAAGTGGCAGCTGCTCGAGCCGAAAGGTGCGGCTGCCGACGCGCTCGAGCACGTGGCGGAGGGCCGCGTCGCCATCGTCTTCGGGCGCGAGGATACCGGCCTCCCGAACGACGTGCTCGACAGGATCCACGCGGCGGTGACGATCCCCACCACCGAGCACGCCTCGCTCAATCTCGCGCAGGCGGTGCTGATCGCTCTCTACGAGCTGCACCTCGCGTCGGGCGATGCCACGCGGACGCTGCGTGGCCCGCGCAAGGAGGCGCCCCCGCCGACAGCGGAGCTCTTCGAGCGGTACTTCGCCGAGCTCCACCGGTCCCTCGACGCCATCCAGTTCTTCAAGACACGCTATCCCGAGCACATCATGCGCTCGCTGCGCGCGCTCACCTTCCGCGCCGCGCCGGACGACCGCGAGCTCTCGCTGCTTCGCGCGGTGGCGCTCGAGGTCGTGCGCTTCCTCGAGCGCACCGGCCGCATCGAGCGCACGTTGCCGGACGAAGTGTCCCCGCGACCGCCGCGCCACGTCACCGGTCGGGACACGAGCAACCGCGCCGAGGATTGACGCGGGCGCTGCACTCCACTCTCATTGAGCCATGGCTCTCAACCGCTTCTTCGGCCGCCGGAAGGACAGCGCTACGGACCCGGCCGCACCGCCCGATCCCGATCTCGCCGCCGACGAGGTGGAGGACGACGCCGCGTTCGAGCCGGAAGGCGAGCCGGAGGATCTCGTGCAACGGAGCTGGCCCGAGCGTGCGGCGGCCGTGCTGCCGACCGGGGCGTCCACCGGCAGCAAGCGCCCGCTCGCGCTCTACGGGACCGAATCCGCCGATGCGCCGACGCATTTCGTGAGCGCGAGCGGCTGCCGCGTGACCGACGTGGAGGGCAGCCAGCTCCTCGATTGCACGATGGCGCTCGGCTCCGTCGCACTCGGATATGCGGAGCCGAGCGTGGTGCAGGCCGTGATCGCCGCGGCGTCCGAAGGCAACGTGAGCGCACTCTCGAGCTGGCGCGAGGTCGAGCTTGCCGAACGCCTTTGCGCCCTCGTTCCGTGCGCGGAACGCGTGCAGTTCCTGAAGACTGGCGCCGAAGCGACATCCGCCGCCGTGCGGATCGCCCGCACCTATACCGGACGAGCGCACGTGGTCGGCGCCGGCTACTTCGGCTGGCACGACTGGAGCAGCGAGGCCCGTGGCGTGCCCCAGGCCACTCGCCACTTCTTCTCCGCCGTCCCCTTCGACGACATGTCCGCGCTCGAAAGCGCCGTGGATCGCGCGGGCACCGACCTCGCCGCCATCGTGCTCGAGCCGGTAGTCGAACGCGAACCATCGGAGATGTGGCTGCTGCGGGCACGCGAGCTGTGTGATGCGCGCGGCGCGGTGCTGATCTTCGACGAGGTGAAGACGGGATTTCGCGTGGCGCCCGGAGGATGGCAGGAGGTGAGCGGCGTGACTCCGGACCTCGCGGCGTTCGGCAAGGCGATGGCCAACGGCTATCCCCTCGCGGCCGTGGTGGGTCGGGAGCCGGTCATGGCGGCGGCGCGTGACACCTGGATCTCGTCCACCCTCGCGAGCGAGAGCACCGCACTCGCCGCCGCGCTTGCCGTTCTCGACTGGCACGACAAGGCTGACATCTGCGCCACGCTGGCGGAGACCGGGCGCGAGATGCGGGCCGCGGTGGACCGGGCCATCATGGCGAGCGGGATTGGTGGTGTCGCGACCTGGGGTATCGACCCGATGTGGCTGATGCGCTGGGACGATCCGGCGCAGGAGTCGCGCTTCCTCCTTCGGGCGCTCGACGAGGGCGTGCTCTTCAAGCGCGGCGCGTACAACTTCGCCGCGGTCGCCCACGACGAGGACGCGCTCCAGGAGATCGAGTCCGCGGCAAGCGCGGCATTCGTCGCTCTGATGGAAGCGAGCGCGGAGTGACGGCGCCGAGCCCGCTCGGTGGTCCCGCGCCGCTGGTCGACGCGCACGCGCACTTCCTCCACGCCGGCGCGGGACGCGCCGACTGGAAGCAGGTGAACGACGCGCGGCTCCGCGCCGGCGACGCGATCGGTGTCACCTATCACGTGGCCAGCGTGCTCGGCAGCTATGGTCACCGCTCGCCGACGTACTTCCCGTCGCCTGACGACGTCTCACGCGGCAATGATGCGATGGCCGAGATGGCGCGCGCCGAGCGGGACCGTGTGCGCTGGTACGCCACGGTGAACCCGAACTTCACCTCGCATGCGATTGCCGAGCTTCGTCGATGCCGGGAGCAGGGCGCCGTGGGCGTGAAGCTGCTCGCCAGTCGCCGCGCCGATGACCCGCTCCTCGACCCGATCTGCGAAGTGGCGGCCGAGTACGGATTCCCCATCCTCCATCACGTCTGGCAGCATCGCACGCGTGAATGGCCGAACCAGGAGATCTCCGACGGCGCCGATCTCGGCCGACTCGCGGTGCGGCATCCCACGGTGTCGTTCATCCTCGCCCACCTCGGCGGGGGAGGCGACTGGTCGCATACGCTCGCTGCGGTGCGCGACATTCCCAACGTGCATCCTGATCTCTCGGGGAGCGGCGTGGATCGTGGCATGCTCGACGCCGCGCTCTCGTCACTGGGTGCGCGACGGCTGCTCTGGGCCTGCGACCTCACGATGGAGACGGGCCTCGCGAAGCTTCGCGCCCTCGAGGTGATCGGGCTGTCGCCTGATGACATGGCCGACATCCGCTGGCGCAACGCAGCGAGACTGTTCGGTGCGGCCGCGTTTCCCCGGTGCACGACAGCGGCGGCGCGCGTCGCATGATCGACTGCGCCACGTACGTCGGTCCGTACCCGTTCCGCGAGCTGCCGCATCCCGAGCCGTCCGTGCTCGTGCGCGTCCTCGAACGGGAGGGGATGAGTGGTGCATGGGTCGGCTACCTGCCGGCGCCGTGGCAGCGCGACCCGGCGCCGGCGAACGAGGCACTGTTCGCCGTCCTCGAGCCGCACCCGGCGTTGCGTGCCGCGCCCGTGGTGCGCCCGGACTGGCCGCACTGGGAGCGTGACCTTCGCGCGCTCGTTGAACGCGGCGCGGCCGCGGTGCGTGCATACCCCATGCATTGGGGAATGGGCCCGCACGACGATCGGATGCGTGCGCTCGCGCTCGCCTGCGGCGCGCTCGGGGTGCCGCTCCTGCTCACGGTGCGCTTCGAGGACCTTCGGCAGCGCTCGCCGCTCGATGTCGCGGGAGACCTCTCGGCCGCCCACGTACGTGCGCTCGCGCGAGCGGGACAAGGCGTCCGCCTCGTCGTGACGGGTGCCGGGCGCGAGCTGCTCGAGGAGGTCCACTGGGGACTGACGCCCGAGGAGCAGCGGCGCGTGCACTGGGACTTCGCCTGGATCTGGGGGCCGCCGGAAG
>DASUXT010000195.1:0-20286 GCA_036377775.1 Gemmatimonadaceae bacterium
GCATCGCAATCACCCGAGCTCGTCGGTGTGCAGCGGGAGGTGCGCGACCGTGACTACTTCTACCTGTGGAGCTTCTCGGCGTGGGGCGTGTGGGCCGCCCTCGGCCTCGTCGCGGCGTGGGAGTCGCTCGCGGAGCTGATCGGACGCGAGCAGGTCGCCGTGGGACGCACGACGGTGGAACGGCCGACGAAGCGCGCGTTCAGCCTCGCCGCCCCCGTGCTCGCGCTCGCGCTCATCCCGCTGTTCACCAACTGGAGCACGGCATCCCGGGCGGGTCAGACCGATACGGCGGACTTCGCGAAGGACCTGCTCAACTCCGTCGAGCCGTACGGCGTGCTGATCACGGTGGGCGACAACGACACCTTCCCGCTCTGGTACGCGCAGGAGGTGGAAGGCGTGCGTCGTGACGTGCTCGTGGCCAACACGTCGCTGCTGAACACCGACTGGTACACCCGCCAGCTCATTCGTCGTCCGGTGTACACGTACGATGCGGCTGCCGGTCCCGCCATCTACCGTGGAAAGGCATGGCAGAAGCCGAGCGGTCCGGCCATCAAGATGACGCTGGAGCAGGCGGACTCCGTGCCGCCCTACATCCAGCTCGATCAGCCGATGACCTTCCAGGGCGGACCGATCAAGGCGACAATCGATCCGCAGCGACTGTCGATCCCGGGAGTGCTGCAGCGCGCCGACATCTTCGTGCTGCGCATGATCGCCGACGACTTCGGCGAGCGGCCGATCTACTTCAGCCGCACGTCGGCTGGCTACGGGAACGAGCTTGGCCTCGGCGGCTACCTGCTTACCCAGGGGCTGGCGAACAAGGTCTTCATCGCGCCGTCGTCACCGAGCCGCGACACGATGCTCGTCGCCGGTGTGGGCTGGGTGGACGTGAAGCGCACGAAGGCACTCTGGGACAGCGTGTTCACCGCACCGAAGTCACTCTCCAGCCGGAGCGACTGGGTGGACCGCCCGTCGGTGGGCATCCCCTATCTCTACGTGGCCACCGGCCTCATGCTCTCCGAGGTGCTGAACGCGACCAACCAGCAGGCGGATGCCGACCGGGTGCTCGCGCAGACCCGGCAGATCGCGCGCGCAGTCCAGCTCACCGACCTGCTGGCGCAGCTCGAGCAGCCGGAGCAGCCGCTCCCCGAGTCGAATCCCCTGCTCGTGCCCCGTGGCGACACCCAGCGGGGGCAGGCGGTACCGGCCCGGCCGTAACGGCGCGATACGACCTGCGTCACAGTCCAGGACCCCGCCCGAACGGCATTTTTTCGGGCGGGGTCTTTTTCCACTGGGACGTGTATATATGCGTGGTTTCGCGCACGAGTTCTGCGCGTCCCTTGGAGACACTTCGCGATCTCTCACCCTGAAGGGGATATCCATGTCCGCTCGCTCGTACCGCCTTCTGCCGCTGCTCATCGTCGCGGCGCTGGCGGCCTGCAAGTCAGACGGCACCGGCCCGCAGCCGGGACTCGAGATCGGCCAGTCGCTCAAGCTGACGGGCGCGCAGGATGTGAAGCTCGAGGGAGGCGCCGACGGTTCGCAGTACTACGTGGTGCTCGCGAACAACGACACCAACCCGGCGAACAAGGCGAACTACACCCTCGTCGGCAACGGGCTGGGGGGCTCGGTCGCTGCCCTCATCCCGGAGGACGGCGCCTCGCTCTCGCTGAGCCCGATCGCCGGCGGGGCCCGCGGCCCGGCCGTCAACAGCTCGTTCGAGGCGCGCCTTCGCGCGCGCGAACGCGAGCAGCTCACTACGCGCATTCCCGCGGCGCGGCGATGGATGACCGCCCGGCAGACGAGCGCGACGAAGCTTGGCAGCTACTCGGTCTCCCGGCACGACGGCGCCGTTCCGGGCGCGGCGAAGGTGGGTGACACGGTCACCGTGAACGTCAACGGCCTCGACGCGTGCAGCAATCCGACCTACCGGGGCGCGCGCGTGGTGGCGATCGGCACGCACTCCATCGTCCTCGCCGACACCGCGAACCCCGCCGGGGGATTCACCGATGCCGACTACCAGCGCTACGCGACACGGTTCGACACGCTCGTCTACCCGCTCGACACGGACGCCTTCGGCGCGCCGTCGGACATCGACCAGAACGGACGCGTGGTGCTCATCTTCACGTCCGCGGTGAACGAGCTCACGCCGGCCAACGCGTCGTCGTTCGTCGGCGGCTTCACCTTCGCGCGCGACCTGTTCCCGGTCAGCGACACCGATCGACTGCAGGGCTGCCCGGCGAGCAATGTGGGCGAGTACTTCTATCTCATCGCCCCCGATCCCACGGGTCAGATCAACGGGAACGATCGGTCCACGGGGTTCGTCGACACGATGACCACGGCGATCATCGCGCACGAGTTCCAGCACCTCATCAACTCGTCGCGGCGCATCTACGTCAACAACGCGAACGACTTCGAGGACACCTGGCTGGATGAGGGCCTCTCCCACATCGCGGAGGAGCTCCTGTTCTACCGCGAGGCCGGTATCGGCCCTCGCAACAACATCACCACCACCGCCATTCGCGCCTCGGAGCAGCGGCGTAGCGCGTTCAACCTCGACATGGCAGGCAACGCGGGCCGCTACCGCAGCTACCTGCAGTCACCGTCCTCCTCGTCGCCGTATGCGAAGAACGATTCGCTCTCCACGCGCGGCGGCGCGTGGGACCTGCTTCGCTACCTGGCCGACCAGCGCAGCAAGACGGGCGACAAGGTGTTCTTCCAGCTCGTGAACAGCACCTTGTCCGGCATCGCCAACGTGCAGAACGTGTTCGGCGCCACCTTCACCGCCGACGTGCGCGACTGGAACGTGTCGCACGCGGTGGATGACATTGCCCCGGTGCCCACCGAGCTCACGCAACCGAGCTGGGATTGGCACTCCATCTTCCTCGTGGTCAATCAGGGCACGTACCCGCTCAAGTACCAGGTCATGAGCGATGGCGCCTCGTACACGGGCAGCGTGGTGGGCGGCGGGGCCGCGTACTACAAGCTCGCCGTGCCGGCGAACGGCTCCGCCACGCTCACGCTCGGCGGGCAGTCCGCCTCGACGGGGTCGCATCTGCAGCTCGTGGTCGTGAGAGTCCAGTAGCTGCTCGTCGCTCCTGGATGCACCTCGCCCCCGGATGTCCCTGCATCCGGGGGCGAGGTGCATCCAATTCCGGCGCGACGTGTGCTCCCTCAGGAACCACCCTCGTCGTGCACACGCTTCGGCCGGGGCGCTTCGCCGCCGGGCTGGGGCGCATCGGGGTGCCCCGGATTGATGGCATGCCTCGACTCCACGCGCACGTTCTTCGCCCCGCCCTGCACCTGGAAGTTCTCGCGCACGTGGTCGTGCTCGTTGATGTCGCGGCTGAGGCGGTTCTTCTCGCTGTTGAGGTCGGCCTCGTCGTGCTGCTCGCGCCGCTCGAACAGGCGATGCTTGCCATCGGTCGGATGCTGCGCATCCTGGCGTTGCGTCTCCCCGCTCGGCCCCGATTCCCACTGCTCCACCTGGCGCTCGGTCGTCTTCGGTCCCTGCTGCCCTTCGGCATGGCGCTGAGCGCCCTTCTGCTGTCCGCGATCGGCTTTCGACATGTGCTGCCTCCTGGCTACCGGTGCATCGCGAGCCGGCGAAAGCGAGTCGTGGCCGGCGTCGCGTCTCTGCTGGAGATGGGCAAGAAGCAGTCCGGGGATCGCCCCGCGCGGCGCACAGCGGGAACGACGACGAGCGCGTCGTCGATTGCCTGACGGTCATCACGTCGGCGAGAGGTCATCATGCAGGCAATCGCCTGCGCGACGGATCACTGGCGAGGCGGGTGACGCTGGCTTTCATGGAGGTGGGCAATGACCCAGGCAACTCGTGGTAACGGTCGCACCCAGAACATGCGGGAGTCCGTGGAGCAGGTATGGCTCGCCGGACTCGGCGCGCTCGCGCTGACCGAGGAGGAAGGGAGCAAGTTCTTCCGCGCCCTCGTGAAGAAGGGTGAGGGCATCGAGAAGCGCTCTCGCGCCCGGCTGAGCGACACGATCGAGGCGGCGCGCAATGCGCCGTCCGACACGATGGCGAAGCTGGAGCGGCAGGTGGACACCACGCTGGAGAACGTGATGCACCGGCTCGGCGTGCCGACTCGACGCGAGATCAGCAGCCTGTCGCGCCGGATCGAGGGGCTGGCGCAGTCGATGGAGAAGACGCCGCGCCGGCGCCGCGTCTCCGCGACGCGCGCGCGGAAGCCCGCGGAGACCGGCAGCACGATGGTCGCAGCGCACTGACTGTCGGATGCCGCACAGGCAGTCGCGGGGCGGGGTCGGACTGGCGCTGGCCGGGGGCGGGCCCGGCGGCGCGATCTACGAGATCGGCGCGCTGTTCGCGCTGGATGAGGCGCTCGAGGGCCTCGACCTCGCCCGGCTGTCGTGCTACGTGGGGGTGAGCGCGGGAGCGCTCCTCGCGGCCTGCCTGGCCAACGGCATGTCGCCGGAGCTCCTCGCGCGCGTGCTCGACCAGCCCGTGGAGGGCGAGGAACCGTTCGACCCCGGCATCTTCTTCTCCCCCAACTACCGCGAGTTCGCGCGGCGCGGCATCGCGCTGCCAGCGCTGTTCGCGCAGATGATCTGGTCGCTCACGCGGCGAAACGATCGTACCGTCCTCGCCTCGGTCGGACGGCTGACACATGCCCTGCCCACCGGCCTGTTCGACAACGAGCCCATTCGCCAGTACCTCGAGCACGTGCTCGCGCGCCCCGGGCGCACCGACGATTTCCGGAAGCTGGGCCCCGAGCTGGTGATCGTGGCCACCGATCTCGCGTCGGGTCGCCCGATTCGCTTCGGGTCGCCGGGACGCTCGCAGGTGCCGATCTCCCGCGCCGTGCAGGCGAGCACGGCGATGCCGGGGTTGTATCCGCCGGTAGAGATCGACGGACGCAACTGCGTGGACGGTGTCCTGCTCAAGACCGTGCACGCTTCCGTCGCGCTGGACTACGGCGTGGAGCTGCTGCTGTGCGTGAATCCGATCGTGCCGGTGGACACTACTACGGGGGAGGCAGATGGCACCCTGTCACCTGGCGCCCTGTACAAGGGCGGCCTGCCACTGGTGCTGTCCCAGACCTTCCGGACGCTCGTGCACTCGCGGCTCGAGATCGGCCTCGCCGGTTATGTGGATCGCTACCCGGACGCCACGGTGCTGCTCTTCGAGCCGCCAGCTGACGAGTACGAGATGTTCTTCTCCAACATCCTCACGCTGAGCGACCGGCATCGCGTGTGTGAGCTCGCGTACGCGATCACTCGCGAGGACCTGCGCTGCCGCGCCGACGAGCTGGAGCCGGTGCTCGCCAGGCACGGCGTACGCCTGCGACGCGACCTGCTCGAGGATCGCCGTCGGACGCTGTGGGGCACGCTTGCCGAGCGCGGGGCGACACCCTCGGAACTGGCGCGCAAGGCACGAGTGGGCGCGCGTCGCCGGTCACGAAAGCGCGCGCGCAAGCAGGGCTAGGTATGCGAGCCGGCGCGGGGTGGCAGTGGACGCTCCCCGAGGCGCCATACGAAGCGTCCTTCCCGCATCGCTCGTTCCGCCGGCGTGGTTCCGCGGTGCCCGTATGGCTCGCGACGCAGCATGCGGGCGAGGGAGAGAAGGGGCCAGCCGAAGGGGAGATAGAAGGCGAGGAGGTCGAGGTCGCGCAGGATTGCGTGCACCCGGTTGCGCGCCGGCGGCCGCGCGCGATCCCGCTCATGCCGGATGAACGACAGCGGCCATCCGGTGGGAATCCCGCGCCAGCGCCCACGCGGGGCACTCCGCCAGGCACGCCAGAGCTCGGGGATGGCGTACCGGCGCCGGCCGAACCGTTCTACGCTCTCGGTCAGTCCGCGCTGCATGCTCTGCCGAATCTGTTCGGTGGCCTCTCGTATCGTCGGCGCGTTGCGCACCACTCCCCGCACGTCCATCGGCTCCCCGACGACGAACACCAGCTTCGCAGGAAAGGCCAGATACCACATCCACGGGAACACTACCGCGAGCAGGCCGATCGGCAGCGGCAGGAAGGGGACGACGAACAGTCGCTGCATGAGCCAGTCGAGCCAACGGAAGGTGTAGCCGATCGGATGGATCCACTCGCCATTCACCACGTACACCGGCAGTACCGGAACGTCGTGCTTCGCCGCCAGCCGGATGAAGCTCGTGTGGAACGGCTGCAGCTGATAGCGGCGACCGAATCCCTTCCCGATCCCGGGCACCCCTTCGGGGAAGTAGAGGGTGCGATCGCCGCGGGCCAGCAGCGCGTCGAAGTTGTCGAACGTCATGTCGACGCCGCCACCACGGCGCCAGAAATCGTCGATCCCGAATGGTCGCATCCACCACACGAGCGAGAGCTCGTGCTCGTAGACCGTGCGGAACTTGCCCTCGTCCGTCATCCCGTCGCGCGACCAGAGCAGCGCGTCGAGCGCGATCGCATCGTAGGGAAAGGCGTTTCCGCTGTGGTTGGCCGCCAGGATCACGGGACCGTGCGCCGGGATGTGCTCCGCGCCGACGATCTCGGCCCGGAACCACAAGCGCAGCAATGGCGCGATGGCCGTCGTCATGATGGAGCGCGCCCACTCGGCGTCGAAGGGATCGTGCGCCTTCGTGGCCGGCGCCGTGTAGCGCTGCTGCGCGGGAAGGTGCAGGTCGAGGTGCATCATTCGTTCGCCCCTCGCAGCCCGATGGCCAGCCCCGTGAGAAAGAGCAGTGCCCACACGGGCCAGGGACCGCCCAGCGCCAGCAGCAGTGCCCCCGCCATGATGCAGAATCCCGAGAGAAGCGCGCCGCGCACGCCCGCCAGTGGCGACGGCGCCTTCGCCTGCGTGGAGCGCTCCAGCACCCGCACTCCTTCCGTGATCAGCAGCGGCATCTTCGCTAGCGCGTCCACCAGGTCCGGCGCGTTCTTCAGCTCTTCCCGGATGATGCGCACGGGATTGAACTGCTCGAGGAAGATGCGGCGGATGTGTGCGCGCGACACACGCGCGATGTCGATGCCCGGCATCATCACCTGCCCGACGCCCTCGAAGGTGATGAGTGCTTTCACCATCAGCACCATCTCCATCGGGAAGTACATCCGGTACTGCGCGCCCAGCGTCACCGACTCGAGCACGAGCTGCGCGAGCGAGAAGCGGTCGAACGTCGCCGCGTTGCGCCAACGCCCGCTGATCTCCGTCACCTCGCGCCGGAAGCCGGTCGGATCGGCGCCGCGTCCGGGTTGCGCCACCGCACACAGGTAGCGCGCGGCACTCTCCGCGTCCCCCGTGACGAGGGAGTAGTAGTAGAACAGCAGCACCCGGCGCAGCTCGGCGTCCAGGTGTCCCACCATCCCCAGGTCGATGAAGCCCACCTTCGGTCCCGGAAGGACGAGCAGGTTGCCCGGGTGCAGGTCGGCGTGGAAGAAGCCGTCGCGGTAGATCATCCGGATGATCGACGCCGCTCCCAGATCCACCAGCCGCTCGCGATCGGCAACCGGAAGCAGGCGCGCTGCCTCCTCGTCCGGCCGCGGACCATCGAGGAACTCCATGCACAGCACGCTCTCGTCGCTGTACTCGGTGTAGATGGCCGGGAACACCACGTCGGGCATGTCGGCGAAGTTCGCCTTGAAGGTCGCCGCGTTGCTCGCTTCGCGGCGGAGGTCCACCTCGCGCTGCGTGTATGTGACGAACTCGCTGATGATGCGCCGCGGCTGGTAGTGCGGCACGACCACCTCGAGGATGCGCCCGAGGGCGCGCAGCAGGCGCGCGTCGCGGCGCAGCGTCTCCCGGATCCCGGGCTTCACGACCTTCAGCACGACCTCCGCGCCGTCGAGCGTTCGCGCCCGATGAATCTGCGCGATCGATGCCGAGCCGAGGGGCACGGGATCGATCCAGGTGAACATCGCGGCGATCGGGCGGCCGAGTCCTTCCTCCACGAGCACGCGATAGCGGGCGAACGGGACGATCGGCAACTGATTGAGCAGGCGGCGCAGCTCGCTCGTCACCGAGCGCGGCAGGAGGTCCTCGCGCAGGCTGAGGATCTGGCCGAGCTTGATGTAGGTGGGGCCGAGCAGCTCGAGCCGCCGGCGCAGCTGCACCGGGAAGGGCGCGTCCCGCAGCTCGCGGCGCAACAGCGGCCGCAGCGGCACCGCGATCGCACGAAAGAATGCCTCGCGCGGGCCCGCTCGTACTGGGTGCGCCGTGGATGCATTGGCACGTGCGACGATCCCCCCGGCGATCAGCCCGACCGCGTGACGCACCGTCACGGCGAGCCGCCGCGCCAGCCCCGGCGGGGGACCTTCCTTCATCAGCTCCAGCGGCGGGGCCGCCGGCTCGTGCGCGGCGAGTTGCGTGCGTGTCGTGCGCTTCGCAGCCGGTCGAGCCGGCGGGCTCCCGGCCTTCGCCATCCCGCTGCGCATCGTCGTCAGCGGTTGCGGCCGAACTTCTCGTGCGCGGTCACCCACTCCTTCGTGCAGATTGCCGCCGCGAGCGACAGCTCGCCGGCCAGCGCCACTCCGGCGATGATCTCCGCCAGCTTGTAGACCTTCCCGGTGCCGTAACACCCCATCACCTCGAGGCATTCGCGCTGTGTGCCGAGATGTGTCCCACCGCCATGGGTGGCGACGATGAGCGAAGGCAGCGTGATCGAGACGTACAGGTCGCCCGCCGGGGTGACCTCCAGGTAGCCGGTGGCCGCCGACCCCTCGACCACGTTCGCCACGTCCTGCCCCGTGGCGATGAACATTGCGGCCAGCGCATTGGCGGCGTGCAGGCCGTTGTTCATCGCGCCGGCCAGGTGCGAGCCGACGCTCCCGACGCCGGCCCAGAAGGCGAGCGTTCGCGGCTCCACGTGCATCTGTTCCACGAGCAGCGCGCGCGGGATGGTCACCTCGGCGGTGACGCGCTTGCCACGCGTACGCAGCGTGTTGATGTAGGAGACCTTCTTGTCGCTCGAGAGCTGCGAGTCGAGAAAGTAGTTGCGCACGGCGGGATTGCTGGCGGCGATCCACTCGCAGGCCGCGAGCGTCGCTCGGCCCACCATGTTCTGTCCTGCCGCGTCGCCCGTCGCGTAATCCAGTCGCAGGAAGGCAAAGCGGCTCGCCAGATACGTCTCGATCCGCTGGAGCCTGGCGACGTGCGACGTCGCCTCCGCCGCCGTTCGGATGTCGGCGATCCGCTCCTGCACCCATACTGCGAAGTCGCGTGCGTCGCGGGCCGAGTCCAGGATGAACACCGGCGCGCGCTGCATCCGGTCGGCGGAGACGGTGCTCATCACGCCTCCCGCCGCGTTCAGCAGCTTGATTCCCCGGTTGTACGACGCGACCAGGGAACCTTCGGTCGTCGCCAGCGGGATCAGGAATTCACCGTTGGCGTGCTCGCCGTTCACCTGCAGGGGACCCGCGAAGGCCAGCGGCACCTGCGCCACGCCGCTGAACGACTCGATGTTCCCGAGCGTGGAGATCGGGTCGATCGAGAAGTGCGTCACGTGATGGAGCGCCACGCCGGCGCGCTCCTCCACGAAGCGCTGGCGCGCGCCAGCCGCATCGAGGCTATGGTCCCGAAGTATGTCCTTCTGGTAGGGCACGCCTCCCGCCACGGTGCTCGACTGCATGGCATACCTCCCCACCGGCATGGGTCTGGTGCAACCTCGCCGCGCCCTGCGTGCAGCGCTGTCAGGCAACACCGGGCGTGCCGCCGTTTGCCTGACGGCCCGGGCCAGCATCGGCGCTAGCTTGTGGCGCATGGATACCGTCCTCTTCACCGGATTCCCCGGCTTCCTGGGCAGCGAGCTGCTTCCACGCGTGCTCTCCCGCATGCCGGACGCCGAGGCGCTCTGCCTGGTACAGCCGAAGTACGTCCCGCTCGCGCGAACGCGGCTCGCCGAGCTTGCCGCCCGGATGCCCGGGCTCGCGGAACGGACGCGCATCATCGAGGGCGACATCGTGCAACCCGACCTCGGGCTCGGCACGTCGGCGGCGCTGACGCCGAATGTCGTCGAGATCTTCCACCTCGCCGCCATCTACGACCTCTCGGTCGGGCGCGAGCCGGCGATGCGCGTCAACGTCGACGGCACGAGGCACATGCTCGCCTTTGCCGCGCGCTGTCCCCGCCTGCGCCGCTTCCAGTACGTCAGCACCTGCTATGTCAGCGGCCGCTATCCCGGGCTGTTCACGGAGGACATGCTCGAGCAGGGCCAGACGTTCAACAACTTCTACGAGGAGACCAAGTACCTCGCGGAAGTGGAAGTACAGCGCGCGATGCGGAATGGCCTCCCGGCGACCATCTACCGGCCGGCCGTCGTGGTCGGCGACAGCACCACCGGCGCGACGCAGAAATACGACGGGCCCTACTTCGCCATGCAGTGGCTGCTCCGCCAGCCGAAGGTGGCCCTCATGCCGGTCGTTGGCGATGCACGGGCGACCAGGTTCAACGTGGTGCCCCGCAACTTCGTCGTTGACGCGATTGCGTGGCTCAGCGGTCGCCCCGAGTCGCTCGGGCGCATCTATCAGCTGGCGGATCCCGCCCCGCTCACCATCGACGAGCTGCTGACCGACCTCGGACACCGCACCGGGCGCACGATGATCCGCGTACCGCTGTCGCGCGGCATGGCGAAGACGCTCCTCGACAAGGTGCCTGGCGTCTACGCCCTGCTCCGCATCCCGTCGAGCGCGATCGACTACTTCGTGCTGCCGACGACCTTCTCCACGACCAACGCGCAGCGCGACCTCGCGCCGAGCGGGATCGCCTGTCCACGCTTTCCGGAGTACTCGGGACAGCTCGTGGCGTTCATGCGCGCGCATCCCGAGGTGAGCGCTGCGGCGATGACCTGACGCGGGACGGCGCGTCCCGCCCTGGCGCCGATGCGTGTGATCGCGGTCGTCCTTCACTCCCGCCTGCCCTCAATGCTCGCCCATCTCTCGCGATTCGGCCCACGCAACGAGCGTCGTGAGGCCTGCAATCTGCTGATCGATGGTCACGGCCACGCAGTGCCCCGGCGCCGTTGATGCCACCGAGCGAAACAGCTCCGGGTTACCCATCGCGAGGGCACGCGCGGCGTAGACCGCCTCGTGCGAGAACGGCACGACGGGATCACGCAATCCGTGCAGCGATAGAACCGGAATACGCAGCCTTCCCGTCGGTTCGTAGTAGTGGTCCAGGTAGTTCCCGGCATTGGGGGTGTCGGTCCAGCGCGCGATACCGGTGTTCAGCGCCGTGGCGTCGCGGCCGTCGGTGTACTCGTATCGTACCGTGCTGTTGTCGAAGAACACATGGCCGTGAGTTCGGTTCAGCACGTTGCCGACGTCGGTGACTGCGAACCCCAGCACTGCGACAATCTCATTGACGATCTCGCTATTTACCTTGCCGCTGGTGATCGCGGCGCCTTCATAGACGAGGTCGAGCTGTTTGACGCTCGCCATTGATGCCGTTTCCGCGGGATGAGCCAGGAGCAGTTGCCGGAGCGGGCCGGCGATGGTACCGGCATAGTCCACGTCGGGAGGCACGTCGAACAGCCCGGCGCCGGCGCCCATGTTTTCCAGGAATCCGGGGAAGAAGTAGTCGAGCAGCAATCGCCCGGTGGCGATGTGGTCGACCTCCATGCGCGAGCCGCCGATGAAGCCGCACTGTGGCAGGGCGCCGTCGTAGGCTTCCGGATGCTCCTCGGCGAGCATCAGTGCGATCGCCCCGCCGAGCGACCGCCCGGTGATGTACGTGTGCGATGGCTTGCCGAACGCCGACGCAAACAGTCCGTTCAACTGATGCGTGCGCTGGGCACCGTCCTTCACGTCGAAGCCATTCGACGAGAATGTCGACCAGGCAAACGCATATCCGCGTTGGAGCAGCGCGTCCCGCAGGTTGGCGATGTCGTTCGTGATGTAGGGCTCGACCGGCAGCGATGGGTCACGCGATCCGTGGGCGAATACCACCAGCCGGCGATCCGTCCACGGCACGGGCCGATACAGCGTGTAGAACGACCCTGGTCCCGTTTGCCCGTGTACGGAATCCGCGGCGACGATGGTGGATGCCGTTTGTGGGGTCGCGTCATCCCTCCGTCGAGTGGGAAGGGGAAATTTCCGTCGCGCGGGCGCCGAGGGCGGTGTGCCGGAGTCGTCGCAGCCCGCCAGCGCCGACGCCAGCAGCATTGCCGGCAATGCCAGGCAGATGAGCCTCATGTCGTCCTCCCCTCGTGCAGGATTGGCCGGTGTGTCGAATCCGGCATTGATGATCGACGAGCTCGCATGAATGCCTCCTGAGGAGGTCTTGCGTGGCGCTTCAGGGCACGTAGCTTCGTCAATCTGAAACGCCCCGCTTACCGCCCTCTTTCGCCGCCCTTATCGCGTGCGTAAGAGGTGGTGCGCGGTGGAGGACACGAGGCGCCGATGATTCGGCTGCGAACGCTCGGCTCGGTCCGCATTCACGATGGCGACGAGCGCGATCTCGAATCGCTGCTCGCTCAGCCACGGCGCGTGGCGCTGCTCGCCTACCTCGCCCTCGCCACGCCGCGTGGCTTTCATCGCCGTGATACACTGCTGGCGCTCTTCTGGCCCGAGCACGACGATGCGCACGCCCGCAATGCGCTCAGCCAGAGTGTGCACGTGCTCCGCCGCACCCTGGGCGCAGATGTGATCGTAAGCCGGGCCGACGACGAGCTGGGCCTCGAATGGGCCGGCTTCTGGTGCGACGCGACTGCCTTCGAGACCGAGCTGGATGCCGGACATTTCGAGGCGGCCCTCGAGCTGTATCGCGGTCCACTGCTCGATGGATTCCACGTCTCCAACGCCGCGCCGGAACTCGATCACTGGATCGACCAGCAGCGCGAGCATTACGCGGCGCGCTACGCCCGGGCCCTCGACTCGATGGCGCAGGCGCGCGAAGCGGCGGGAGATTTCGCCAGCGCCGTGAGCTGGCGGCGGAAGCTCGCCGCGCTCGATCCGCTGAGCACCCGCGCCGCGTGTGCCCTGATGCGCGCTCTGGCGGCGGCCGGCGAACGCGCACAAGCGCTGCAGCACGCACGCATCCATGAGACGCTGGTGCGCGAGGAGCTCGGTGCGCCGCCCGATCCGTCGATTGTCGCCCTCGCGCGCGAGCTCGCCAGGCCACGCCAGGATGCGGGACCTGACGAACACGTTGCGCCGACGCGGCCTCCGACACCGATCCCGCTGCTCGATCCCGGCGTGCGGTGGGAAGAGCCGGCCGCGTCGCGCACGACCAGGGCGTACCAGAGCTGGCGTCGCGCTCCCGCACTCATTGCCCTCGGCGCATTCGTGCTCCTCGCCGGCGCGTACGCGCTCTCGCGAGCGCGACGGCCGCGCGGTGCGTCCGTGGTCGACTGCCTGGCCGTGCTCCCCCTCGAAAACACCTCTCGCGACTCGGCGCAGGGTTACCTCGCGGACGGTATCACGGACGCCATCATCACCGAGCTCGCACGTTACGACCGCCCCACGGTCATCTCCCACACCTCCACGGCGCGCTACAGGGATACCCGGAAGTCCGTCCCGGAGATCGCACACGAGCTGCGCTGTGATGCGATAATGGAGGGAACCGTCACCCGTGATGGTGATCGCGTCCGCATCGCCACGCGCCTCGTCAGCGCACCGCGTGACCGGCAGCTCTGGTCGGAGTCGTACGAAAGCGAGCTGAGCGACGTCGTCGAGCTCGAGCGACGGATCGCCGAGCAGGTTGCGCGGGAGGTGCGCGCCGTGGCCACGACAGCGGACAGCGCTTCCGCGCCGGCGCCGCGGAACGTGGATCCCCTGACGTACGCCATCTACCTGCGCGGGCGCGACGCGTTCATGAGTCGGAATCCCGCCGCACTGCGCGAGGCGCTCGCTCTCTTCCGGCAGGTCGTACAGCGCGACTCCACCTTCGCGCCCGGCTACAGCGGATTGTCGGACACGTTCCGCTTCCTTGGCGGCTCGGGCTACGCACCCCTGGCCTTCTGGACCGACAGCGCCGAGCCCTATGCCCGGCGCGCGCTGGCACAGGACGCCAGCAGCGCCGAGGCGCATACATCGCTCGCCTCGCTGCTCACCGATCGCGCCGACTGGCCTGCCGCTGAACGGGAGTACCGCCGCGCGATCGCGCTGCGTCCCGGCTACCCGCTGGCGCATCACTGGTACGCGATCATGCTCGTCACGCTCGATCGCAAGGCCGAGGCGCTGCGTGAGATCCGCCGTGCGGCGGAGCTCGATCCGCTCTCCCAGGCCATCCAGGGCGAGAAAGGCGAGATCGAGGGATACGCCGGCGTCCGAATTCCGCAGAGCCTCACGCCGAAGCGGCCGATAGCGAACGCCGCCGCACTAATCGACCCGACCCATCCCGGTACGCGTGCCGCGCGATCGGTCGCTCTGGCGAGAGGAGGAAAGTGCCGCGAAGCCTACGCGGAAAACCTGGAGGCACAGAAGCTGGCGCCCGAGAACACCGTCATCATGATCGCGCTCGCCAATGTCCACGACCTATGCGGAGCCTCGGGAAGAGCGCGTGCCGTCCTGGATTCGGTGGAGCGGCATCCTGATGCCCGACTCGAGGCGGTATGGATCGCGGCGCTGTACGCGCAGCGTGGAGAGCGCGACTCCGCATTCGCGTGGCTGAAGAATGGGCAGTGGGGAATGCAGGGCCGACTGAAGCTGCGCACGCTCCACGGCCTCGACCCCTTGCGTACCGACCCACGGTTCGCGCAGGTGATGCGCGTGGCCGGTATCCCCTGATCGCCTCCTCATGCGCTCCAGCACGCTCGTCGCGCTTGCAACGCTCACCCCGGTACTGGCCCTGGGGCAGGCCACCACCTCCGTCCTGCGCGGGACCGTCACGGACAAGCAGCTCGGTATCCCGCTCGCCGCGTGGATCGACGTCCACGATCGGGAGACTGGCGAGACGCGACGCGCGCTCACGGACGCCACGGGCACCTACCGGATCCTCGGCCTGAGTCCCGGCCCGCATGACGTGACGGCGACGTCGCTCGGCTACCGTCCCCAGCGTCGGGTGGCCGTGCAGCTCGTGCTCGGCGAACGCACGCGGGTGGACTTCGCGCTCGAGCGGGCCGTGGTGGAACTGGAGCCCGCGATGATCACTGCGGTGGCGCCGCTCGAAACGGATCGACGCAACGTCTCCACGCCAGTGCTCGAGAATGAGATCCAGCGGCTCCCGCTCAACACGCGCAACGTGCTCGGTCTCGCCGCCATCGCGCCGGGCGTACGGAGCTACGGCGCCGAAGCCGGGCGCGCCATCCCCAGCGCCGGGCCGCTCTCGACGGCGCGTATGGTCAACCTCTACGTGGACGGCGTGGAGTGGAAGGGAATGTCGACTGGCCAGCTGGTCGGCGTGCCCGCCGCGGGTTCGCTATTGCCGGTGGATGCAATTCGAGAGTTCCGGGTCTACCAGAACCCGTACGATGCGGAATTCAGCCACGGAGCGTCGTGGGTGATCAGCGCCGTCACCCAGAAGGGCGGGAGCGAGCTGCGCGGATCCGTGTTCGGCTTCCAGCAGGGACGCGCACTCGTCGCGCGCGGCGCCTTTCAGCAGCACAAGCCCGATTATCGCCGGCTTCAGCTCGGCGCGAACCTGCGTGGGCCCCTCGTGCGCAACCGCGTGTTCTTCGCCGCGAGCTACGAGGCCCAGGCGACGGACAACTTCATCGACGTCGTGCCGGGCCGGCCCGCCGCCAGCCCGGGAGTGTGGGACCGTTACGCCGGCTCCTTTCCCGCCCCGTTCCGAAACTCGATGGGCGTGGCGCGCGTCACCGCGCTCGCCGGCGCGCACACGCTCGACCTCATCTGGAGCGGCAGAACGCTCACCAGTGAATCGAATTTCGGGGTGCGCCAACTGGGCGTGATGCTCTCGCGCGCGGCAGGCACGACCTCCAGCTACAGCGTCACAAGCTTTCAGCTCCGCGACCGCTGGGCAGCTCCTGCATTCCTCAATGAGCTCTCGCTCCACCTGCTCGGCAACGACCAGGTGGACGCGCCGTTGCAGCCTGGCCCTGCGCTGCGGTATCCCGGCATCCAGTTCGGACGGACCAGCTTTCCCGTCACCCTCGCGGAACGCCAGGTCGGCGTGAGCGACAAGCTTTCGCTTGCGCCCCGCGTCTTCGGACAGGAGCACCTGCTGAAGGTCGGCACCGAGCTGACACGCGTGCACGGATCCGCGTACCAGCCGACGAGCCGGGACGGATTCTTCAGCTTCACCACCGACACGAGCAGCCTGCCCGCCACTGCGCAGATCGGGATGGGCTATTTCGATCCGACCTCCACCGCCGACGCGAGAGACACCCGCACCGGGTGGATGATGAGCACCTACATGCAGGACGAGTGGCGACCCCTGTCCCCGCTGACCGTAATGGCCGGCATACGCTACGACGTCGAGTTGAACACGCTCCATCAGGGCGACGTCGCACCGTGGGCGAGCGACACCGTGCTGCAGCGGGTCGTCGGCGACCGCTACCTGAATGCCGGCGACCGCACGAATGACGTCGACAACGTCGCCCCGCGCCTCGCGGCGGCGTGGCGCATCACGAAGGATGACCGAATCGTGCTGCGCGCCGGGTACGGCTTGATGTACGACCGCATCCCCGTCCTGGGCGCGCTAAGCGAGGCGCTTGCCTGGCGCTGGCGCATCTACGTGCTTCAGAACCCCGGGACCGTCGACGCCGCCGAGGTGCGGCAGCGCATCGTCGCCGCCGGCGCCGCCTCGACGCCGAACCTCGTCCTCCTTCCCGATCGGTTGCAGACGCCATCCACCGAGCAGTGGTCGGTCGGGATCGGACACCGCCTGTCCGATCGCCTGGCGCTCAACCTGGATTTCGTGCACCAGCGGCTTACCCACCTGCCCGTGACAGTACGCGCCAACGCCGTGAATACCGTAACGCGAAAGCGAGGGCTGACGAGTCGCTATGGCGATCTCCTGTTGTGGGGCGACTTTGGCGACGCGCGCTACCGCGGCGTCCTGTCGTCGCTCACCTATGCTGGCTCCAAGGCGCGGGTCAATCTCGCGTACACACTGAGCTGGTCGGAATCGGAATTCGGCGCTGTGTCGACGAGTGACTATCCCGACTCGGCATCCTACAGCATGCAGGCCAGTGACGCTGACGAACGACACCGCGCCGTGCTCTCGGGCTTCACCGAGCTGCCGCTCCATGTCGAGATGTCGTTCGTTGCCATTGCAGCCAGCCCGCATCCCTATCCCATCGTCGAGGGCACCGACGTCAATCACAATGGGGTGCTCACCGACGACTTTCCCGGCGGCATGCGGACGGCCCGACGCGATGGACTCGAGAACTGGTACCGCACGATCGACTTCCGGCTCGGCCGGCGATTCGCGGTGGTGCACAGCGCAGTCATCGTGACGGCTGAAGCGTTCAACATCGCCAACTGGGCGAACCACTCCGAGTATCAGGGCACGCGAAGTCTGCTCGGCTATGGCTCGGCGGTCGGGGACTACGCGCGTCGGCAGGGACAGATTGGAATGCGGGTGGAATTCTGATCGGCAGGTGCGAGGGCGGCGTGCGTTGCGCCATCGCAACCGCGGCCTCGAGCACTTCATCTCGTCCGGCCCGGATCCCGCGCACCGTCGGTCGGACCAACACGTCCGGCGTGATACCCACCCGCTGCAGCTGTCGCCCGTCCGGCCAACGCACGTCGTGACCCGAAAAGTAGACGGTGATGTTGCCCGGGAGCACGAAGTTCGACACGTCGCCATTGGCCCCGGCGCTCGGCGAGCCGACGACGCGCGTGCCCGGAAGTGCGGAGACGATCCCGAGCGTCGTGTGTTCAGCCTGACTCTGCGTTCCTTCATCGATCATCACGACGGCGTGGCCGCGCCACGCCCGCGAGTTCGCCGCGCCACCGGACAGGGTCTGCACCAATGTCGCCGTCTCGTTCTCTGCGAGCGACGCGTCCCCTTGCAGGGCGTCTTCCGGACGATGCCTCGGTTGGGACGGTCGCGGTTCGCCAAACCACCCCACTTCGAATTGGGGGCGATCGCCGAGACGAGGGGCCATCGACCACAGGGTGCCGTCCGGGTAGCCACGCAGGTCGAAGACAATGACGCGCGCGCGCGCGAGCGCATCGAGCGCGCTGTCGGCCTGCGCGGGCGTGGCACGATCCAGATCGATGTAGCCGATGTCCGGCTCCAGCGAGCACCATACCGGTCCGCTGCGCGGCGGCGCATTGACGAACGGCACGTACGCGTTCATTCGCGTCAGCGTCACCGTTCGCCGTCGTCCATCCGCGCCCTGAACGAGGAGCGTGATCTGACTGCCATTCGGCCCAAGGAGCAATCGACTACCGAGATCGCGGTCGCGCGTCCAGGCATTGCTCGACGACAGGGTATGCGTCACTCGCGTGACGTAGGCGCGGGGCGATACCCCGTCAACTGACGCGATCACGTCTCCCGCGCGCAACCCACTCTGACGCGCGACCGAGTCGACCACCACGGCAGTGATCACCAGGGTGTCGCCCAGAAGGCGCGTTCTGATGGCCGGACGTGCCGAGCCAATCGCCGATCGTGGCGCGCTGCCGATCACGGCCGCGTGCGAGTCGTGCACATGATGAACCATCTCGGCGACCGCCCAGCCGTAGCCCATGGAGTCGGTCGCGCTCTCGAAGCGGGGAATGAGGTGCTCCAGGACCGCATACCAGTCATCGTCATAGAGATGCCGATAGGCGTGGAAGTACTCCATCGTCCCCCAGATGCGATACGCGGCGAGCAGGCGCCATTCGACCGTGGGATTGCGCATCTCGGGATACGCCCTGGCTCGGGGCGGTGCGATCGCGAGAGTGGCGTGCGGCAGCTGCAATAGGGCGAGCGTCGCCGTGTCGCGAACCCAGCGCAGCGCGACATCCAGCGCGACATCCCGCTGCTCACCGGGATCAGCCACGACGGTGTCAGGCACGAAGCCCACGCGCCCATCGCCCCAGAGCAGGTCGCTCGTCCGCAACTCCAGCCGGGTGCTGTCGTCAAGCGCGAGCTGGGTCGTCACGACCATTCCAGCGACAGCTGCGCTGCCGTCGCTCACGACAATTGCTTCACCCGCGTCGCGCAGAGCGGCAGCGAGCGGCGGCAATTGTGTGCGCGCATTCACGACGAAGGCGATTCGCTTCTGCTGGGCGTGTGGCAAAGGCTCGAGCAGTCGGTCTTCCACAATGCGCCAGCCCGCATGGTATGATTCCGCGGCGCCCTGCGCGTCGGGGGGATAACCGATCCATTCACGCAGTCGCTCGGCCGGGGGGCGAATGGGCGACGAGATCAGCAACGCCCCGAGGCCCAGGTCGTACATCCCGTAGGAGAGCATCTCCGGGTGTTGCGCTTCCGGAATCACCCTTAGGTCGACGACCACCCGGTGGGCGGCCAGGAGTCGTGGAGCGAGCACGCGGACTCGTGTCGCGAACTGCTCGAGGTCCAGGATCTGATCGGGATCCCGAACCGAGACGAGCAGTGTGCTGTCGTCGAGCGCATGGGCGAGATCGCTCCCCTTTTCGTTCGTCGACGGTGCGGGCGTGCCCGTGGGTCTCGCGCGCGCAGTGACCCGCGTGACCGGATCGCCGAGACTCGCGAAGAGCGACTGCACCGCCCGGGCGTACTCGGCGCGCGTGGCTGCTGCCCGGATCGCGGGGAGCGCCCTTACCAGGGCCGAGTCCCAATCGATGGAGCCGTCGGCCAGCCACGGGTGGAAGAAGCGGGCTGCCGTCCAGGCGCGTCCGACAGCCGCCAGGCGCGCAGCGCGCAATGAATCCGCTCCGCGCAAGGGAGCTCGGACATCGACGGGCGGCGGAGGGAGAACGGCGCCCGCTTGCGCGTCGAGTGCGCGAGGCGTCAGTGAACTGGTCAGCGCGAGCGCGAGCGCGGCAATCTCACACCTGAGATACGACCGGGAATGCTTGAGCATTGGGCCGTCCTGTAGCGGGGTCTCAACCTTACGAGGCCCTGACACCAGGTGCAAGCAGCCCCATGACATGATGCTCGCAGCCGCGAGTCCGTCAGGTGGCGATTCTCCGCTTGGCAAATCGCATGTCGAGATGCGAGGTTTCGATTGTCGCACCGCGGGCGCTCTGCCGTGCGACACCCGGGCAGGTGGCAGAGCGGTTGAATGCTCCGGTCTTGAAAACCGGCGTACCGGCAACGGTACCGTGGGTTCGAATCCCACCCTGCCCGTCACTGCAGGAGGACCGGAGGACCGGAGGACCGATGGACCGAGGCACCGAACGGTCCTCCGGTCCATCGGTCCTCCGGTCTTTCGGTCCTCCCGTCCACGGTTCCCCACACCGCTCGCCCTGATTACATTGCGTGCTGGCCGCATCACGCGCGCCCCTCCGGAGAGATGGCCGAGAGGCTGAAGGC
>DASUXT010000196.1:0-23831 GCA_036377775.1 Gemmatimonadaceae bacterium
ATCGAGGCGATGAAGATCATGAACGAGATCGAGTCCGAGGTCGCCGGCGTGGTGACCGAGGTCCTCGCCTCCGACGCGCAGCCGGTGGAATACGGGCAGGCGCTCTTCCGCATCGACCCGAATGGCTAAACCAGCGACGACGACGAATCCGGCTCCAGGCGGCGCGGCCGCAACCGACGCGTTCAACTTCAAGGCGGTGCTGCAGCAGCTCGTGCAGCGCAACGCCTCGGACCTTCACCTCAAGGTGGGACGTCCGCCCACGCTGCGTCTCCATGGCGAGCTGGTGCCGCTCGAGATGCCTCCGCTCAAGCCCGAGGACCTCAAGGGACTGGCCGAGCAGCTCATGACGCCGCGGCAGGTGAAGGAGTTCACGGACAACAAGGAGTGCGACTTCGCCATCGGCGTGCCCGGCATCGGGCGCTTCCGCTGCAACGTGTATCAGCAGCGTGGCTCGCTGTGCTACGCCATGCGCTCGATCCCCTACCAGGCGAAGACGCTGCAGGAGCTGAACCTGCCGCCCGTGCTCGCCGAGATCGCGCTGCGCCCGCGCGGGCTCGTGCTGGTCACCGGCATCACCGGCTCGGGAAAGAGCACGGCGCTCGCCGCGATGATCCAGCACCTCAACGAGCACCGCAAGGCGAACGTGATCACGATCGAGGATCCGATCGAGTTCCTCCATCGTGACATCAACTGCAACATCAACCAGCGCGAGGTCGGCACCGACACGGCGACGTTCGGGCAGGCGCTGCGCCGCGTGCTGCGCCAGGATCCGGACGTCATCCTCATCGGCGAGATCCGCGACCTCGAGACGCTGGACACCGCGCTCAAGGCGGCCGACACCGGGCACCTCGTCTTCAGCACGCTGCACACGACCGACGCCACGCAGACGATCAGCCGGGTGCTGTCCTTCTACCCGCCGCACCAGCAGGCCGAGGTGCGCTTCGCGCTCGCCAGCGCGCTGCAGGCGGTCGTCTCGCTCCGCCTCGTGCCGCGTGCCGACAAGCCCGGCCGCGTGCCGGCCTGCGAGATCCTCATCAACACGCAGACCGTGCGCGACCAGATCCGGGACATGGACAAGACGCTCAACATCCCGGACCTCATCAAGGAAGGCACCGTCCAGTACGGAATGCAGAGCTTCGACCAGTCGCTCATGGCGTACTACTCGCAGGGCATCATCTCGTACGAGAGTGCCGTGTTCTATGCCACCAGTCCGAGCGAGTTCGCGCTCCGCGCGCAGGGCGTGGCCGGCACCAGCGACAACAGCTGGTCCGGGTTCGAGCAGGATTCCACCGGCTGACGCCAGCACCGCTCGCATCACGATGAAAGTGCTTCATGCCGACCTCGGGTCGGCGATCCAGGGGTCTCGTTAATGTTCAAGAAGGTCCTGATCGCAAACCGCGGCGAGATTGCGCTGCGCGTCATCCGCGCCTGCCGTGAGCTGGGCGTGGAAACGGTGGCCGTATTCTCCGAGGCGGATCGCGAGTCGCTGCACGTGCGCTTCGCCGACGACGACGTCTGCATCGGCCCCGCGCCGGCGCGCGATTCCTATCTCAAGATCCCGCGCCTCATCGCCGCCGCCGAGATCACCGGCGCCGATGCCATCCATCCCGGCTACGGCTTCCTCGCCGAGAACGCCGAGTTCGCCGAGATCGTGACGGCGAGCAACATCACCTTCATCGGCCCCACCGCCGAGCAGATCCGGGTGATGGGGGACAAGGCCGCCGCCCGCAAGGCGATGATCGAGGTCGGCGTGCCCGTGGTGCCCGGCACGCCGGGACCGGTGGAGGACGTGGACGAGGCGCTGGAGTTCGCCCGGAAGATCGGCTTCCCCGTGATCATCAAGGCCGCCGCCGGCGGCGGTGGCAAGGGGATGCGCGTCGCCAAGGATCCCGACGACTTCGCGCGCTCCTTCCAGCTCGCGCGCAGCGAGGCGCTGTCGGCATTCGGCAACGGCGACGTCTACGTCGAGAAGTACCTGATGCGTCCGCGGCACATCGAGTTCCAGATCATGGGTGACAAGTTCGGCAACGTCATCCACCTGGGTGAGCGCGACTGCTCGGTGCAGCGCCGGCACCAGAAGCTGATCGAGGAGGCCCCGAGCCCCGCAATGACGCCGGAGCTGCGGCAGAAGATGGGCGAGGCGGCGGTCGCCGGCGCGAAGGCCATCAACTACGTGGGGGCCGGCACGATCGAGATGCTGCTCGACGAGGACGGGTCGTACTACTTCATGGAGATGAACACGCGCATCCAGGTGGAGCACCCGGTGACGGAGATGCTCACGGGCGTGGACCTCGTGAAGGAGCAGATCCGGGTCGCGTCCGGGCAGCCGCTGTCGGTGATGGCGCTGCCCCCGCTGCGCGGTCACGTGATCGAGTGCCGCGTGAACGCCGAGGATCCACATCGCAACTTCCAGCCGTCACCGGGTAAGATCGTCACGTATCACCCGCCGGGCGGGAACGGCGTGCGCATCGACTCGCACGTGTACGCGGGCTACAGCGTGCCCCCGTACTACGACTCGATGATCGCCAAGGTGATCTGCCAGGGGCGGGACCGCGAGGAAGCGCTCGCCAAGATGCGCCTCGCCCTGGAGACGTTCATCATCGAGGGACCGACGACGACGATCCCGTTCCTCGCGCGCGTGATGCAGAACCCTCGCTTCATGAGCGGGGACTTCGACACCAAGTTCCTGGAGCGTGAGCCGGAGCTCATGAAGGAGCCGGGGTAGTGAAACTGGACGTGCACTTCGGCGTGCAGCAGCTCACGCCGCAGGATGTGCAGGGACGGGTGGTCGCGGTGATCGACGTGCTGCGCGCATCCACCACCATCGCGACGGCGCTGGCCAACGGCGCGCGCGCCGTGATTCCCTTCGAGAGCTCGGAGGAGGCGGTCACGCGCTCCAAGCAGTTCGAGCGCAGCGCCTTCCTGCTCGCCGGCGAGCGGAGGATGCTCCGCATGGAAGGCTTCGACCTCGGCAACTCGCCCCTCGAGCACACGGCCTCGGCCGTGGAAGGGAAGACCGTCCTGCTCGCCACCACCAACGGGACGAAGGCCCTCCTCGCCGTGCAGGGGGCGCGTGACGTCGTGGTCGCGTCGTACGTCAATCTCACCGGCGTCAGCTCCATGCTGCGCGCCGCGCTGCGCGGCGGTGCGGACATCTCCATCATCTGCGCCGGCCAGGAGCGGCAGTTCGCGCTCGAGGACGCCGCCTGTGCCGGGCGATTCGTCCAGAACGCGACGCGCCGGCTGAGTGGCGTGGAACTGAACGACGCAGCGCTGGCGGCCTCGCTCCTCGACCGCAAGTACGGCGACAACCTGATGCGGCTCTTCGAGACTGCGGCGCATGGCCGGGCCCTGGCCGCCGCGGGATTCGAGGCAGACCTGGCGGCGTGCGCGGCCGTGGACTCGTTCCCGGTCATCCCCATCTACCAGGACCGTCAGATCACCAAGCTGGGGCCCGAACGCGAGCGGTAATTCGTGGGTAGTTCCGGCCTCAAGCGCGAGCTGATCGGCATCGCGCTCCTGCTCTTCGCGGTCTTCCTCGCCGGCGCGCTCGTGTCGCTGGGGCTGCACGACCTGCACGCCGGTGTGAGCGTGCGGGACAACGTCGGCTGGCTCGGCTACTGGCTGGCCCGACCGATCGTCGCCTTCCTCGGCTGGCCCGCTGCGGCGCTCCTTCCCACCGTGCCCGCCGTGCACGCGCTGCGGTTGTTCGGCCGGCTGGAGAGCGAGACCGACCGGTCGTGGATGATCTTCCTTGCGGGGATGGTCGTCATCCTGCCCATCGGGATCGGCCTCGCGCTGAACGCCCCGCTCGGCGAGACGAGCTACAGCAGCGGCATCTGGGGCGGCTTCGTCGCGTACTACTGGCGCGCCTTCTTCGGCGGCTTCGGCGCGTGGGTGGTCGTGGCGCTGGCCGTCAGCGCCCTCGCCGCGGCCACGCTGCGCTGGAACCCGGTGCGCATGATCGTGGGGAGTGCGTCGCGCCCGGTGCCCGCCCTCGCTGGCGCCGCTGCGGCCGAAGAGGAGCCATACTCGCCGCCGAAGCGCCGTCGCAGGAAGGAGAGCGCCGCCGAGCGCGCGCTCGCCCTCGAGCCGCCGCCGGAGGAGTTCGAGGCGATCGATCCGCTGCAGGCGATGCAGGCGCCCAACTCCGCCGACGCCGATGCCAAGGAGAACGCGGCAATCGAGGAGGCGGCGAAGCGGCGCGGCAGGAAGAAGTCGGACGAGAAGAAGGGGCGCGAGGAGGAGATCGCCGCTGCCATCGACGCCACGGCCAGCCCCGAGGCGTCGAGCGAGGAGCTGCCGCCACCCGAGCTGCTCAACCCGCCGCCGGCCCGCAACACCGACGCCGGCCGCCGCGAGCTCGACGCCATGGGCGCCAAGCTCATGGACGCGCTGCACACCTTCAAGGTGGACGGTGAGCTCGTCGGCCGCACGACCGGACCCGTCGTCACGCAGTTCGAGGTCGAGCCGGCGCCCGGGGTCAAGGTGCGCCAGTTCGCCACGCTCTCCAACGATCTCGCGCTCGCCATGCGCGCCCCGTCCATCCGCATCGTCGCGCCCATCCCGGGCCGCGGCGCGGTGGGCGTGGAGGTGCCGAACCCCACCCCCGAGATCGTCGGCTTCCGCGAGCTGATCGAGCACGGCGACTTCCGGAGCGCGCGTGCCGCGCTCCCGATCGCGCTCGGCAAGGACCTCGAGGGCAAGCCCGTCATCGCCGACCTCGCGAAGATGCCGCACCTGCTGATCGCGGGTGCCACCGGCTCGGGAAAGTCGGTGTGCGTGAACACCATCATCACCAGCCTCGTCTACAGGCACACGCCGAAGACGCTGCGCTTCCTGATGGTGGACCCGAAGATGGTCGAGCTGTCGGTGTACAACACGCTGCCGCACCTGCGGCACAAGGTGATCACCGACAACCGCGACGCCGCCGCCGTGCTCAAGTGGGCAGTGATGGAGATGCAAGAGCGCTACGAGCTGCTCGCGGCGAACGGGTGCCGCAACCTCCAGGACTTCAATCAGCGCGCGCAGAAGGGGACGCCGCTGAAGAAGCCGCGCGACAGGAACGTGGCGTTCGAGGACAACGTCTACCGCGGCGGGATCCTGCCGTACATCGTCGTCGTCATCGACGAGATGGCCGACCTCATGATGACGGTGCAGGGCGAGGTGGAGACGCCGATCGCCATGCTGGCGCAGAAGGCGCGCGCCATCGGCATCCACCTCATCCTCGCGACGCAGCGGCCGAGCGTGAACGTCATTACGGGCCTGATCAAGGCAAACTTCCCGTCACGGATTGCCTTCCGCGTCGCGAGCCAGGTGGACAGCCGGACGATCATCGACGGCGCCGGTGCCGAGATGCTGCTCGGCAACGGTGACATGCTGTTCATCCCGCCGGGGAAGAGTGAGGCGAGCCGGCTTCAGGGCGCGTACCTCTCGAGCGAGGAGACGGAGAAGCTCATGGGATGGTACGAAGCACAGCGTGATCGACGCCGCGCCGAGCTGGCTGCGGCGGGGCTCAAGTTCGAGGCGGAGATGACGCCGGACGAGCCGGACATCCTGGAGACCGTGCGCACCCGCGAAGCCGAAGCGCGCGCCGCGCTCGAGGGGGGCAACGACGGCGACGCCAGCGGCTCCGACGGTGCGCGCGATCCCCTGTTCCGCGAGGCGGCGGAGCTGTGCATCCAGAACCAGTCCGGCTCCACGTCGCTGCTGCAGCGGCGGCTCGGCATCGGCTACGGCCGTGCCGCGCGGGTGATCGACCAGCTCGCCGACGCGGGTGTGCTCGACCCGAAGAGCGGCCCGAAGGGACGCGAGGTCCGGTGCGGCCTCGAGGACCTGGACCGCATCTGCGGGCCGCGCGAATGAGCATCGTGCGCTCGCAGTGGACGACACGTGCGTCGTTCGGCGCCGCGCTGGTGCTCCTCGTCGCCGGCGCGACCGCGGCGCAGGCGCAGCGCCCGGTCACGTCACCGCGTCGGACGGTGGCACGCAGCGACACGGTGGAGCACTCGCCCTTCATCCCGGGCGGGCACTGGCGGCCAGGCCCGCCAGCGCCGGTGCCGGAGCCGGTCCCCGACCTTCCAGCCGTGACGCCGACGGCGGTCACCGATTCGGCGGGCTATTTCGCGCGTCCGAACGGGATGCTGCTGCACGCGGACACGGCGATGTACACGATCGAGCTGCGCCGCGACACGCTGCTCGTCCCGCTTGGCGTGCGGACGGTCACGGTGTCGGAGTCGATGCTCGGCGGCGTGCCCGACTGGCTCGTGGCCGAGTCGCGCACCGGGACCGCGATTGCAACGTACGATTCGCTGCACCTGCGTCGCGCCGACCTCACGCCGGTGCGCTGGACCGCGCGCAACGGGGTGTCACAGATCGCCGTGTCGTTCACGACGGATTCGATGTTCGCGGCGCTGCAGGATTACCAGGGCCGCGGCTCGTTCGCCGCCGGCATTCCGCCCGGCGCTCTCGTCACGCCGGCGATGGTGGACAGGCTGCTCGCGCTCGTCCCGTTGAGCACCGGGTATCGGAGTGGTGCATCCCTCGTGAACATCGAGGAGCGCGGCCCGCAGACGGTTCCGGCGACACTGAGCGTCGAAGGGGAAGAGCAGGTGATGCTGGACGCGCAGCCGGTGGATTGCTGGGTGGTGGTGCTTCGCACGCCGACGACCGAGAAGCGCTACTGGGTGCAGAAGGCACCGCAGCGAGTGGTCAAGACTCAACGGCAGACGGCGAATGGGGTGCTGACCGAGACGCTCCAAGTGCCGATCCAGCAGTCGACCCAGTACTGAGACCGGCATACCCGAGTCGCCAGTCCCGAGTCACCGAGCGCACGAGTCGTCAGGCAACTGACCTCCGCGACAGAATCATGATGTGCGCACGCCGACGGTGATGGTCCCCGTCGGCGGTCGTGTATCCTCGCCCCATGTCAGCGGCCAGGCAGGCATTCGGCGAGCTGGGAGAACGGATCGCGGAGCGGTGGCTTCGGCGCCAGGGGTGGCGGATCGTTCAGCGGCGGTTCAGGAGCGGCCATCGCGACATCGACCTCGTGGCGGAACGCGACGGACTCGTGGCGTTCGTGGAGGTGAAGGCTCGGCGGGGCCAGCGGTTCGGCGATCCGGTGGAGGCGGTCAACTGGAAGAAACAGAGGGAGTTAGGGCGTTCGGCGCGGGTGTGGATCGCCCGCCACGGACGTGCTCCGGAGGCGTATCGATTCGACGTCATCGGGGTACTGGTGGCCGGCCCGCGGGTCCGGGTGCGGCACATCGAGAACGCCTTCCCGCTGCACCTTTCGGCTTGATTTCGGTACCCGGTTTTCGTATTTTATTCGGGTATCGGGTCGCCTGCTTTTCCGGTACGCTTATGTCCACGTGGCCAGAGGAATCCACGACAAACGAGAGGATGTACAGAGAATGGCTGTGTCCACGGTTGCAGACGACAAGAAGAAGGCGCTGAACCTCGCCATCGCGCAGATCGAGAAGAGCTGCGGGAAGGGGTCGATCATGCGCATGGACGCGAAGGAGAAGGTTCGCGTCGAGGCGGTGCCGACCGGCGCGATCAACCTGGACGCTGCCATCGGCGTCGGTGGGATCCCGCGCGGTCGTGTGACGGAGATCTACGGGCCGGAATCGAGCGGCAAGACCACGTTGTGCCTGCACGTCGTGGCCAACGCGCAGAAGATGGGCGGCGTCGCCGCCTACATCGACGCGGAGCATGCGCTCGATACCGAGTATGCCCGCAAGCTGGGCGTGGACGTGGAATCGCTGCTCATCTCGCAGCCCGATACGGGTGAGCAGGCGCTGGAGATCTGCGAGATCCTCGTCCGCTCGGGTGCGGTGGACATCGTGGTGGTGGACTCCGTGGCGGCGCTCGTGCCGAAGGCGGAGATCGAAGGCGACATGGGCGACAGCCACGTCGGCCTGCAGGCGCGGCTGATGAGCCAGGCGCTCCGCAAGCTGACCGGTGCCATCGCCCGCTCCAAGACCATCGTGATCTTCATCAACCAGCTGCGCGAGAAGATCGGTGTGATGTTCGGCAATCCGGAGACGACGACGGGCGGCAAGGCGCTGAAGTTCTACGCCTCGGTGCGCCTCGACATCCGCCGGATCGGGCCGGTGAAGGACAAGGAGGACGTGGTCGGTTCGCACGTCCGCGTGAAGGTGGTGAAGAACAAGGTCGCGCCGCCGTTCAAGCAGGCCGAGTTCGACATCATGTACGCGGAAGGGATCAGCCACACTTCGCTGCTCGTGGACATCGGCTCCGAGGCAAACATCATCGAGAAGTCGGGGGCCTGGTACAGCTACAACGGCCAGAAGATCGGCCAGGGTCGCGAGAACGCGAAGATGTACCTCAAGGACAACCCGGCGATGATGGCCGAGATCGAGGAGAAGGTGAAGGGCGTGCTCGGCATCAACGCGGACCAGCCGGGAGTACCGGACGGGACTGAGGACGTCGAGTAGGCATCAAGGCGCGTCGAGTGCCGCCCCCGGGTTGGCACTCGACATGCGAAAAGTCTCTGCCCCGCCTCGGCGGGCTGTAACACGATGAAAAGGGCCGAGGAGTCGCTCTCTGGCATCGATGGGGCCCGGAATCCCCACCGAGACCAGGGGACGCTCCTCGGTCTTTTTTTCGCCGGCGCTTTGCGCCGGCGTCTGACCCGCTCGGCCGCCTGCGGCGGCTCGCTCGTCTGACCCGCTCGCCGGGCTTCGCCCGGCTGCTCGTCGGACGGTCGAACGGTCAGTCGGCGGACCGAAGCGGGTCCGGCGTGCCGTTGCAGTGCCGTCAGACGAAGAGCGGCGCAGCTCGCCGCGAATAGGTCAGACGAGTCGGGCGCTTCGCGCCCGACGGGTCGGACGAGCGAGCCGCGCAGCGGCGAGCGGGTCAGACACCCAGTCAATCAGCTCCCCGTACTCCAATGCCGACCATCACCGCCATCACCCCCACCCCCCGCCATCCGGGGCGCTTCGAGCTCCTCGTGGACGGCAGGAGCTTCGCGACCCTGTCGCTCGACGCAATCGAGCGGCTCCGGCTGGTGGTGGGCGCAAGCGTGGCCGGGCTCGAGGAGCGGATCGCGCACGAAGCGGCCGCCCTGAGGACCTACGACCGCGCGCTCAACATGCTCGCCTTTCGCGGTCGCGCCTCGAAGGAGCTGGCCCGGTCGCTGGTCCGGAAGGGGGAGGCGAAGGAACTGGTCGATCGCGCGATCGAGCGCCTGACCGAACAGGGGCTGCTCGACGACGCCGCCTTTGCCGAGACGTTCACGCGCGCCAAGGTGCTCGGCGCGCAGCAGTCGCGACGGCGGGTGCAGCAGGACCTCGCGCGAAAGGGCGTCGCTCGTGACGTGACCGACGCCGCCATCGCCGCGGTGTTCGAGGAGGAGCAGGTAGACCAGCGCGAGATCGCGGAGCGGGCGGCGCGGAAGAAGCTCGTGTCGCTGCGCAAGCTGGAGCCGATGGCGCGTCGTCGGCGGCTGTACGCGTTCCTTGCCCGCCGCGGCTATGACTCCGAGGACATCCGCGCCGCGATGGACGCGGTAGGGGAGGCACTGCGCGGGGGCGAGGAGACAGAGGAGTAGGCTTTCCCGGGGGCGCGGCCCCGCAGCGCAGGAGACCGGCGGCCGGACTCCTTCGGCCTCTTTCGACGGCCTATATTCCTCCCATGCTCGCATCAGAGATCCGCCGCCGCTTCCTCGACTACTTCGCGCGCCAGCAGCACGCCGTGCGTCCGAGCTCGTCGCTCGTGCCCGCCGACGATCCCACGCTGCTGTTCGTGAACGCCGGGATGGTCCAGTTCAAGAAGGTGTTCCTCGGCATGCAGGAGCCGCCGGAGGGAAACCGCCGGGCGACGACGGCGCAGAAGTGCGTGCGCGCGGGTGGGAAGCACAACGATCTCGAGCAGGTGGGCCATACCGCGCGGCACCACACCTTCTTCGAGATGCTGGGCAACTTCTCGTTCGGTGACTACTTCAAGCGCGACGCGATCCGCTTCGCGTGGGAGCTGGTGACGAACGAGCTCGGGATCGATCCCTCGCTGCTCCGCGCCACCGTGCATTACAGCGACGACGAGGCGTTCGCGCTGTGGCGGGAGGTCGCCGGGCTGAAGCCCGAGCGCATCTACCGGCTGGGCGACAAGGACAACTTCTGGCAGATGGCGGACACGGGCCCCTGTGGTCCATGCACCGAGATCTACGTCGACCTGGCGAAGGTGGCGAAGGACTTCCGCTTTCCCGAGGGAGCGACCGGCGAGTGGACCGAGCTGGACCGCACCGAGTTCTCGCAGGAGGCATTCGTCGAGGGGGCGGAGGCGGGGCGGTTCCTCGAAATCTGGAACCTGGTCTTCATGCAGTTCGACCGTCAGCCGGACGGCACGCTGATTCCCCTGCCGCGGCCATCGGTGGATACCGGCGCGGGACTCGAGCGCATCGCGGCGGTGAAGCAGGGGGTGACGAACAACTTCCACACCGACGTCTTCGCGCCACTCATCGCGAAGGTGGAGGAAGTCGTCGGCTTCGACTACTGGGGGCGCGAGAGCGACGAGCTGCGCACCGGCGTGAAGATCCGTGGCGGGCGCGGGGGCAGCGACGTCGTGCCGAATGCGGTGGATCCGGCGAGCTTCCGCGTGCTGGCCGATCATGCGCGGGCGGTCGCCTTCCTGCTCGCGGACGGCGTCTTTCCCAGCAACGAGGGGCGCGGCTACGTGCTGCGTCGCATCCTGCGCCGGGCGGTACGGCACGCGTGGCTCCTCGGTCGCCGCGAGCCGACGCTCGTGTCGGTGGTGCAGGCAGTGATCGACACGATGGGCGACGTGTACCCCGCGCTGCGCCAACGGGCCGAACACCTGCTGCAGACGACGCGGATGGAGGAGCTGGCGTTCCTCGCCACGATCGAGGGCGGGCTCACGCGCTTCGAGCAGCTCGCGCCGGCGCACACGACGCAGGGCGGCCGTGAGGTGCGCGGCACGATCAGCGGCGAGGATGCGTTCAAGCTGTACGACACCTTCGGCTTCCCGATCGACCTCACGGAGCTGATGGCGCACGAGCGCGGCTACACGGTGGACATCCCCGGCTTCGAGGCGGCACTCGGCCGGCAACGCACGCGCTCCAAGGACGAGCGCAAGTCGCGGAAGCTCGGGGTCGAGGCGGACGTGCTGGGCGACCTTTCAACGTGGGAGCGCGCCGAAGGCGACGGGCACGATGCGCGGTTCGTCGGCTACGACACGGTGGAAGTGGACACGCAGGTGGCGGCGCTCCGCCGGCTCGACGGCAATCGCGTCGCCATCCTGCTGCGCGAATCTCCGTTCTACGCCGAGTCGGGCGGGCAGGTCTCCGACGAAGGGGAGATCGTGGGCAAGGGCTGGCGCGTGGACGTGGACGGCGTGCGCAAGGTGGACGGACGGCCGGCGGCGATCGGCACGTTGACGGGCGACTTCCATTTCGGCCCGGTGACGGCGCGCGTGCCAAGTGGTCGACGTCACGACACGGAGCGCAACCACACGGCGACGCACCTGCTGCATGCGGCGCTGCGCCGCGTGCTCGGCGAGGCGGTGCATCAGGCGGGCTCGCTCGTCGCGCCGGACCGGCTGCGCTTCGACTTCACGCACCATGGTCCCGTGGGCGCCGAGCGGCTGCAGGAAGTGGAGGCGCTCGTGAACCAGGCGATCTGGCGCGCCACGCCGGTGACGTGGAGCGAGATGCCCTTCGCCGACGCGCGCGCGAAGGGGGCGATGGCGCTGTTCGGCGAGAAGTACGGCGACGTGGTGCGCGTGGTGGATGTCGCCGGCGAATCCATGGAGCTGTGCGGCGGCACGCATGTGCGCAACACGGCGGAGATCGGGCTGCTGGTGATCGTCGGCGAGGGCGGCGTGGCGAGCGGCGTGCGGCGCATCGAGGCGCTCACCGGGCCGGCGGCGTTCGCCTACCTGAAGGAGCGCGAGCGCACGCTGCAGCACGTGGGCGAGCTGCTGAAGGCGCCGACCGAACAGGTGGAGCGGCGCGTGGAGCAGCTGCTGGAGGAGCGGCGTGGGCTGGAACGCAAGCTGGACGAGGCGATGCGCAGCGGTGGCGGCGACGAGCTGCAGCAGCTCATCGCGGCAGCGAAGCCGATCGGCACGAATGGCGCACGGCTCGTCGTGGGCTCCGTGCACGCACCCGACGTCAGGACGCTCCAGGCAATGGGCGATGCGCTCCGTGAGCAGCTGCGCAGCGGGGTGGGCGTGATCGCCACGCGGCTGGACGAGGGGAAGGGAGCGCTGCTCGCCGTCGTGACGGACGACCTGCGCGAGCGCGGGGTGCGCGCGGACGCCATCGTGCGCGAAGTAGCGGCGCTCGCCGGCGGCCGAGGGGGCGGGAAGCCGCACATGGCGCAGGCCGGCATTCCGGACGGCTCCCGGATCGACGAAGCCCTCGCGCAGGCGCCGACGCTGGTGAGCGCGCTGGTGAGTGGCTCGTGACCAGCGTCGTGCAGTGGCTCGGCGTCCGCGAACCCGCGCCACCGGACGCGCTCGTCGCGCGACTCCACGAGGCACTGGGGGCGGACGCCGAGCGTGACGCGGTCGACGCGGCCGACGCATGCCTCGCCGCGGGTGAACGCCTGCTGGCGAAGGTGCTCGGCGAGGAGGAGGCCAACCGCGATCACGCGCTCGACCTCCTCGCTGCGGACGCGCTGGTGACATACGCCTTCGAGGCGGCGAGCGCACGACCGGCCGGGCTTCCCGCGCTCGCGGCGCAGGCGATGGCTCGCATGGCCGCGCTCGGCGGGGCCGACGTGGCGCGTCCGTCCGCCGCTCACGCGTAGCGTGCGGCGAAGGCCGGCAAGTCGATGATCGATCTCCACTCCCATCTCCTGCCCGGCGTGGACGACGGGTCGCCGTCGGTGGAACGGTCGGCGCCGGTGCTGAAGCGCTTTGCCGACCAGGGCGTCGAGTGTGTCGTGCTCACGCCCCATCTCACGGCGTCGCGCGCCGCGCAGGCACCGTTTGCGCGCCATGCGGAGTTGCTGCAGGAGCTGCGTGCCGCGGTGCCGGAGGGGCCCGAGCTCCGGCTCGGCTGGGAGATCATGCTCGACGAGCCGAACGTGGACCTTCGCGCACGTGAGCTGGCGCTTGGCGGGTCCACGGCGGTGCTGGTGGAGTTTCCGCGGGTGGCGGTGCCGGCGCGGGCCGGTTCGGAGCTGGCACGGATCCGGGCCAGCGGGCTCGTGCCGGTGCTGGCGCATCCGGAGCGCTATTGGGGTTGCACGACGGAGAAGGTCGTCGAATGGCGCGCTGCCGGCGCGGCGATCCAGATGGACGTCGCCAGCCTCGCCGGGCGCGGCACCATCGCGGCGATGGCGCGCGCGCTCCTCGCCGAGGGGTTGGTGGATCTCTTCTCGAGCGACAACCACGGTGACTCGCGCTCCCTCGCTTCGGCGCGCGAATGGCTCCTGCAGCATGGAACCCCGGCGCATGCCGACCTCATGACGGCGACGAACGCGCGCCGGCTGCTCGACAACGAGTCCGTGCTTCCAGTGCCGCCGCTTCGCCGCCTTGGCGGCGTGCTGTCGCGGCTCGGCGGAATGCTTCGGCGCTGACTCGATCACTCCTACACGATGCCAACATGACTTCACCTTTCGCGGAAGCACTGCGCGAACTCGCGGCAACGGCGGAACGCGTGGCGTCCGAGCTCGGGCCGACGATGGATCGCGCACTGGAGCTGGTGCAGTCCACTGTCGCGCGGGGCGGAACGCTCTTCTTCTGCGGCAACGGCGGGAGTGCCGCCGACGCGCAGCACATGGCGACCGAGTACGTCGTGCGCTACATGCGGAACCGCCGCGCCTATCCGGCGATCGCGCTCACGACCGACACCTCGCTGCTCACGGCCGCCGGGAACGACATCGGCTTCGAGAACGTGTTCGCGCGCCAGGTCGAGGCACTGGCAAAGGCGGGAGACCTGCTGATCATCCACTCCACGAGCGGCAATTCGCCGAACGTGCTGCGGGCGGCGGAAGCGGCGCATGCGAAGGGCGTCCAGGTGCTCGCCTTCAGCGCCCGCGACGGCGGCGCGCTCAAGGCACTCGCCGACCACAACGTGATCATCCCGACGTCACGCACCGACCGCGCGCAGGAGCTGCACCTGTGCATCGAGCACGTGATCTGCGACGCCGTGGAGAAGTCGCTGTGATCAACCTCTCCGGAGCTCGCGCCCTCGTGACTGGCGGGTCACGCGGCATCGGCGCGGCAACGGCCCGGCTGCTCGCGCAGTCCGGCGCCCAGGTGGTGGTGGGCTACCGCTCGCGCATGGCGGACGCGACGAAGGTGGTCGAGGAATTGCGCGCCTTCGGCGTGCGCGCGGAGGCCTTCGGGGCCGACATCTCGACGCGCGAGGGCGCCGAATCGCTGGTGGCGGAAACGCTGCGCGTGTTCGGCGGACTCGACCTGTTCGTCGGCAACGCGGGAATCTGGCCGGCGGAAGAAGTGCCGCTCACGGAGATGGACGACGAGCGGTGGCTCCGCACGATCCGCGAGAACATCGACTCCATCTTCTACACCACCCGCGCCGTCGCCGGGGCGATGTCCGACCGCGGGCGCATCGTGCTCGTGTCGAGCACGGCCGGCCAGCGTGGCGAGGCGATGCACGCCGACTACGCGGCGACGAAGGGCGCGGTGATCTCGTTCACGAAGTCCCTTGCCGTGGAGCTCGCACCGCGCGAGATCACGGTGAATGCGGTGGCGCCGGGCTGGGTGGACACCGACATGGTCGCCCAGCCGATGGCGGGCGCCGGGCGAGCGCAGATCGCGTCGTCCATCCCGCTGGGACGCATCGCGACGGCCGAGGACATTGCCGGGCCGATCCTGTTCCTCTGCTCGCCGCTGGCGCGCCACATCACCGGCGAGATCCTCAACGTGAACGGCGGGAGCGTGCTCTGCGGATGATCGTCCTCCTCTTCGTGGGTGGCACCATCTCGATGAAGCACGACGACGCGCTGGGCGGCGCCGTGCCGGCCCTGAGCGGCGAGGAGATCGTGGCTGCCACGCGCGGCCTGCGCGACGTGGCGGCCCTCGAGCTGGAGCAGTGGGGTCGCTTTCCGGGACCGCACATGACCGTGGAGCGGATGTGGGCGCTGCGCAACCGGATCGCCGAGCACCTGGCGCGTCCGGAAGTGGACGGTGTAGTGGTCACGCACGGCACCGATACGCTGGAGGAGACCGCGTACCTGGTGGCGCGGTCGGTGCCCGCCGAGAAGCCGGTCGTGTTCACCGGCGCGATGCGTCCGGCGAGCGACATCGGATGGGATGGCCCGAGCAACCTCCTCGACGCGACACGCGTGGCGGCGAGCGCGGAGTCCCGCGGTGGAGGGACGCTCGTGTGCATCGGCGAGCGCATCCACAGCGCACTCGAAGTGGGGAAGACGCACACCGAAGCGCGCGACGCCTTCGAGAGCCCTGGCCTCGGCGCGCTCGGCGAGGTGGACGAAGGGGTGGTGATCTACCACCGTGCCGTTCGTCACATGCCGGCGCCGATCATGCCGGAGCAGCCGGCGACTCCGGTGGATCTCGTCGCCGCCTACGCCGGCGCCGATTCCCGGCTGCTCGACGCCTCGCGCGAGAGCGGCGCCAAGGGCGTCGTGCTCGCGGCGATGGGTCGTGGCAACGTGCCGCCGGCGATGCTCGAGGGCGTGGTGAGATGGGTGGAGAGCGGGCGGCCGATCCTCGTCAGCTCGCGCGCGCAGCGCGGCCGTGTCGGCGCGAGCTACGCCTATCCGGGCGGGGGCCGGCAGTTGCTCGATGCCGGCGCCATCTTCGCCTACGGACGTCGGCCCGGTCAGGCGCGCATCGAGGCCATGCTCGCGCTCGGCGCAGGCTATGACCACGCCCGGTTGCACGCGTTGTTCGGAGACACTTGACGCCAGCCGGCGACGCTCCTATCATGTCGCCAGACAACTGAAGTGGAGTCCGTGGTCATTTGCCGCCTATTGCAGCCACGTTAAACAAATGCTAAAACGCGAATGCCTGGCGGCTCGCCGGGCTTTTTTGTTTTGGGCCCGCAGCGACCCTTCGGCATCGCATCATCGCGAGGAATCATCGCATGACCAGCGTTGCCGAAGTCTGCCGTGAAGCTGTAGCGCCGTGGGCTGGACCCCGTACCGTGCGGGTGGCCCTCGCCGGGTGCGGCGCGGTGGGAAGCGCATTGCTCCGCGAGCTCAATGCGCGGCAGGCCGCGCTCGAGCACCGCTTCGGCAAGCGCGTCGAGATCACGCGCGTACTCGTGCGCGACCTCGCAAAGAAGCGCGCCACCGAGTTCGATCACGCACTGCTCACGACGCAGCTGGACGACTTCCTCGGCAGCGAGCCCGACGTCGTGATCGAGGCGATCGGCGGCGTGGAGCCGGCGCGACGCATCGCCGAGTGGGCGCTGGGCAATGGACGCGGCCTGGTGACGGCGAACAAGGAGCTGCTCGCGGCGCACGGCACCGCCTTGCACTCATTGGCGCAGCAGCACGGCGGAACGCTGCGCTACGACGCGGCGGTCGGCGGCGGCGTGCCGGTACTGCGACTGCTCGACGATGCGCTCGGCGCGGGTACCCCCACTCGCGTGCGCGGAATCCTCAACGGGACGACGAACTTCGTCCTCGGTCGCCTGGAGCGGGGCTGTACGCTCGACGACGCCCTCGAAGCCGCACGCGAGGCCGGGTTCGCCGAAGCGGATGCATCGCGTGACCTCGATGGGCGAGACGCGGCGGCGAAGATCGCCCTGGTTGCGTGGGCGGCGTATGGCGTTGCCCCGGAATCGCTGGAAGTCGGTCGTCGCACGCTGCTCCCCGATCCCGCACGCTACGTGCGTCTCGCCCAGCGACTCGGCGGCGTGGTGCGCCAGGTCGCGGAGTGTACGCTCGCCGGCTCGTCGCTGGCCGCCAGCGTGGAGCCGGTGGTCGTGTCGCCGGCGAGCGCGTTGGGTCGGGTGCGCGACGAGCAGAATCACGTGGAAGTCGACACCGGCTGGAGCGCGCCACTGACGGCCTCGGGGCCAGGGGCCGGCGGGACGCCGACGGCGACCGCGCTGCTGGCGGACTTCGTCTGTACCGCGCGGCAGCCGACTCGCCACGGCGTGGCGCGCTGCGGGCCCGACTCGCGGACGAGCGACTGGGCGATCGAGGTCGTGGGTGCCCCGCGGCTGCTCCATCGCGCGGTCCCGAAGTGCGGGCTCGTCTACACCGATCACGCCGCCACCCATGCCTGGACGGTGGCGCGCGACCTGTGCGGTGCGGATGTCGATCGCGTTCTTGGCGAGCTTCGCGCGCTGGGCGGGGACGCCATCGCCGTGCGACTGGACGAGTCGCTGTTCGGAGATGGTCGTGACCTGGCATCGTCGGCCACTCGCGAGTTCGTGTCGTGAGCACGCTCGCTGTCGCTGCGCGTGTCTCGCTCGAGTACGAATTGACCGGCCCGGCGGATGCCCCCGTCCTGCTGGCGCTGGGCGGCATCTCGGCGACTCGTCACGTGGTGAGCAGCGCCGAGGATCCCACCGCGGGCTGGTGGGAGGGAATCGGCGGCGCAGGACGCGCGCTCGATACGGCAACGCATCGCTTGCTCGGCGTGGAGTTCCTGGACGGCGGCTGCAATGACGCCGGCGCGCCGGCGCGGGTGGTGACGACGCATGACCAGGCGGCGGCAATCGTCGAGCTGATCGATGCGCTCGACATCGAGCAGCTCGATGCCGCGATCGGCGCGTCGTACGGCGGGATGGTCGCGCTCGCGCTGGCCGAGCGGTGGCCCGAGCGGGTGCGCAGGCTGGTGGTCATCAGCGCGGCGCACGAAGCCTATCCGATGTCGACGGCGCTCCGCGCGCTGCAGCGAGCCACGGTGGAGCTGGGGCTGCGCACCGGCACCGCGAGGGAAGCGCTGGTCATCGCCCGCGGGCTGGCGATGACGACGTACCGCTCCGCGCGCGAGTTCGCCGAGCGGTTCCCGCCTTCCGCATCGACGCACGTTCGCGGAGTGACTGATGCGACCTTCGACGTCGAGCGCTACCTGCGCCATGCCGGCGAGCGCTTCGCCGAGCGAATGAGCCCGGCGCGATTCCTCGCGCTCTCCTTGTCCGGCGACCTGCATCACGTGCTCCCCGAACAGGTCCGGGTGCCGACGACCCTGATCGCCGCGCAGGGAGACACGCTCGTGCCGCCGGCGCAGATGCGCGAGCTCGCGCGTCGGCTGCCGCAGCTGGTCGCCTTCCACACGCTGCGGTCGCGACGCGGCCACGACGCCTTCCTCACCGAGACCGGTCGCCTGAACCGGCTGCTCACCACGATCCTGGACGACTGAGATGACGACGTCCCTGCACGAGAACCCGGCCACGCGCGCCGTGCGCGCCGGCATCGCCACCGACGAGCATCACCGCGCCGTCGTGCCGCCGATCCACCTGTCGTCCACCTTCGCATTCGACGGCTTCGACCGGAAGCGTCGGTACGACTACACGCGCTCCGGCAATCCGACGCGCGATCACCTGGCCGAAGCGCTGTCCGAGCTCGAGGAAGGATGTGGCGCGGTGATCACGAGCTCCGGGATGTCCGCGGTGGCGCTGGCGCTCCAGCTCGTGCCGCCAGGGGGGAAGGTGCTGGCGGCGCACGACTGCTACGGCGGCACGTACCGCCTGCTGCGCGCGCTCGCGGCGCGTGGGCAGATCGAGCTCGAGCTCGCCGACCTCACGGCGCCCGGTGCCGTGGAGCGGGTGACCGCCGCGCGGCCGGCGCTGCTGTGGGTGGAGACGCCGAGCAACCCGCTGCTGCGCATCACCGACCTTCGCGCCGTCGCGGAGGCCGGGCATCGCGCCGGCGCACTGGTCGTCGCCGACAATACCTTCCTCTCGCCAGCGCTGCAGCGTCCGCTCACGCTGGGTGCGGACGTGGTAGTGCACTCGACGACGAAGTACCTCAACGGCCACAGCGACGTGGTGGGCGGCGCGGTGATCGCGCGCGATCCGGCGCAGCTGGAAACGCTGGCGTGGTGGGGAAACTGCCTCGGGCTCACCGGCTCGCCCTTCGACAGCTTCCTGACCCTGCGCGGAGTGCGGACCCTGTTCGCGCGGATGCGGCTGCACGAGGAGAACGCGCACCTGGTGGCGCGGGCGCTCGAGTCTCATCCGGCGGTGCTCACGGTGCACTATCCGGGGCTCGAGTCGCATCCGGGGCACACGCTTGCCGCAGGGCAGCAGAGCGGCTTCGGCGGGATGGTGAGCTTCGTCGTGCGCGGCGGCGCGCCGGCGGTGGAGCAGCTGACCGCTTCGCTGCGATGTTTCACGCTCGCCGAGTCCCTCGGCGGAGTGGAGAGCCTGGTGGCACATCCGGCGACGATGACGCATGCGTCGATGGACGCGGAGGCGCGACGCGTGGCGGGGATCGGCGACGGCCTGGTGCGGTTGTCGGTGGGGATCGAGGAGGGGAGGGAGCTGGTGGGGGATCTCACTCGTGCGCTCGACGCGCTCTGGCCGGAGAGTCAGGCAGTTCGGAGTGACGAGTCGGGGGTGCGCACGGCGCAGCTGAAAGTGAAAGCTGTAAGCTGACAGCTCGACCCGTAGCTCCTCTCTGAACGGCCGCTCCTTTAGCAATGGCGGGAAAGGAACGAACTGACGGCACCACAAGGGCGTTGCAGCGGCAGCGAGGCCTGCGTGGCGAGCGGTGCATCTCCAGGCTCGAAGACGCCCTCTGCAGTACCGTCAGTTCGTTCCATCGTGACCCCGATGCCGAGCGCTCTCGCGGCGCCGGGAGCTACGAGCGCAACAGTGCGCTTTCAGCTTTCACTTTGAGCTGCGCCGTGTACACTCCCGACTTCGAGCTCCAAACTCTCAACTCAGTTGCTGCCAGCGGGAGAAGCACCGCCACCCGAACTCCCTCGCCGCCCGCCCCTGGTCCCAGAAGCCGAAGCAGTCGCGCCAGCCTTCCTGCTCGGCGCGCCAGGCGCAGCACCAGGTGAACTCGAAGCGGTGCTCGGCGTCGGCGGTGAAGGCGGTGACGGTGCCAATGAAGTCCGAGCAGCCCGACCGGCCCTGGACCTTCACGCGCTCGACCGGCAGCTCCGGGTGCGCGTGGAAGAGCTGCGTCAGCACGCGCTCGACCTTCACGCGCGGGGCATGGCCGTCGAGCTGGACGCGGGGGGTATCGCCGCCCTGCAGAAAGGCGAGGACGTCGGCCTTCAGCTCGGGGTCAGCCGCGGCGGCGTCGAGGTAGGGGAGCAGGTTCGGCATGCGCAGGATGGGTGGGGAGGGACCTGTAAATATGGCTACAAATGTTTCCCGGACAACCCCGGGGCTTCTCCGGCTGCGTGGGGAGGGGTAACCTGAACGCTCGCATCCACCGCCAGCGGCCACGGCCATGAAGCAGCTCCGCCCCACTCGAAGCGTCCTCGACATTGCCCGCCGCCTGGAGGCGGCGGGATTCGAGGCGTGGTGCGTGGGCGGCGCGATCCGTGACGCGCTGCTCGGAGGCCATCCGCTCGACTGGGATCTCGCGACGCCGGCGCATCCCGAGGAGGTGCGCGAGATCTTCGGGCGGAGGCGCACGATCCCCGTCGGCATCGAGTTCGGGACGGTGAGCGTGCTCGACGACGTTGGCATCGCGCACGAGATCACGACCTTCCGGCGCGACGTGAAGACGGATGGACGACATGCCGAGGTGGAGTTCGGGGTGTCACTCGACGACGACCTTGCGCGGCGCGACTTCACGATCAACGCGATTGCGTATCGCCCGCGCACCGAGGAGCTGCGCGATCCCTTCGACGGCAGGGGCGACATCGAGCGGCGTCTCGTGCGCGCGGTGGGCGACGCCGAGCAGCGGATGCGCGAGGACCGTCTGCGTGCCCTGCGTGCGATCCGTTTCGCCGCGCGCTATCACTTCACGATCGAGCCCGCCACCCTCGCCGCGATCCGGTCGTCCGCCCCGTACCTCACGCGGCTCAGCGCGGAGCGCGTGCAGCAGGAAATCGTGAAGACGCTGGAGCAGGTGGAGCGCCCGGCTGGCGCGTTCCATCTGTGGCGCGACACGGGGGCGCTGGCGGTCCTGGTGCCCTCGCTCGCCGGCATCGACGACCTGGCGCTGGCGACGCTCGATGGCCTGCCGCGCGCCTCGGCTGGCGGCCGGGCGCTTCCGCAGCGGACGACGAACCGGCTGGCGGCGCTCTTTCTCGACGTATCACCGAACACGGTGCGCTCGGCGCTCACCGCGCTCCGGTTCTCGAAGCACGAGACATCGTGGGCGACCGCCATCGTCGAGCGATGGGTGTCGCTTGGCGGCGAGCTTGCCTCCGTGCTGGGCTCGCGCCAGCCGACCGACGAGGAAGTGCGACGCTGGCTCTCGCGCCTGGGCCGGCTGCACGCCGGAGCGTTCCTTCGCGTGGCGCAGGCACGGTGGAGCGCCATGCGCGTGACCGGGCTCGCCGCGCCAGCGGACGCCGCGGTGCGGTCCCTGCACAGGCGGATGCGTCGCAGCCTCTATCGCGACCCGATCGAGCTGGCCGACCTGCAGGTCGGGGGCGACGACCTTCGCCGAGCGGGCATCCCGGCGGGGCCGATCTATGCTAAGATTCTGCACGCGCTGCTGGAGCTCGTGCTCGCGAATCCGGCACGGAACACGCCAGAGGCGCTGCTGGCCGAAGTCCCGCGCCTCGCCGCGGCCTTCGGCAGCGACGCACCGACGGCACACACTCACGGCTAACACCGAGCGCGCATGCTATTTCGCGGCAAGCAGCCCGAGGCATCCATCTGGCGGCGATTCCGCGCCAGCACCGACGGATTCACCTTCACCGAATCCGACGGCGTGTACGCGGCCCACGTGGTCGCGAACGCGGAACGGGTAGTGGACCTCTTCTGGTCGCTGTCGGACATGCTGAGTCCAGCCGTGGACCTCTACATCGAGGACCTGCGCAGTGGCCGGAGCTGGAAGGGAGAGGCGCTCGCGCTCCCCGACGTGCGCGACATGATCGCACGGCTGCGGCTCCTGATCGCGCGGTTCGGCGGAACGGAGATCAGCGTGTACGATGCCGAGGACCAGTTCTCGCTGACCGCGAACCTGGAGCTGTACATCTACTCGCGCTCGGACAAGTGGCTCTACCGCCTGGAAGGGCGCGGGCTGGAGGAGCGGATGCGCGTGCAGCCGAAGAGCTGGAAGATCAACCGGCAGTCGTATCCCGCCGCGCCCGACCTGGTGAGCGCGCTGGCCGACGCGGTCGAGCGGCTGGGGCTCACGCGCGCGTGAGGCGCGCGAACGTCCGGCGTCGCACTCCGCGTCAGGCGTGACACACGAGAAGCTCGTCTTCGCCATCGCGGCCGCCCTGGCCAACCTCGTGGGCGCGCTGGCGGTCACGTCGCGCACGCGTTGGAGCGTGGGTGCGCTGGACGCGATGCTGGCGTTCGCGGCGGGATTCATGATCTCCGTCGGACTCCTCGACCTCTTTCCCGAGGCGCTGCTGCAGGGCGGGGCGTCGGCGGCCGTGGTGGTGCTCGGGGCCTACCTGGCCGTCCACCTCACGCAGCACGTGATCGGCACGCATTTCCATTTCGGCGAAGAGACGCACCACGTCTCCGAGGCGGTGTCGCTCGCGGCGCTGGTGGGGCTCCTGCTGCACACGTTCGTGGACGGCGTGGCAGTGGCGAGCGGTTTCAGCATCGGTGGCGCGGTCGGTGCGCTGGTGTTCGTGGCGGTGGTGCTGCACAAGGTGCCGGAGGGGCTGGCCATCTCCAGCCTCTTCCTCGCGGCGGGACAGGGACGCGGTCGGGCGCTGCTCGCCGCGACGGCGCTTGGCGCGGCGACGTTCGTGGGGGTACTGGTGACGGATCACGTAGGCGTGCTGCGGGAGCACGGGCTCGCGCTGTCGGCTGGCGTCACGTTGTACGTCGGCATGTCGAACCTGGTGCCCGAGTTCCGGCGCAAGGGCGGGTGGCAGCTGCCGCTCGCCTTCATGGGAGGGACGGCGACGTACTTCCTGGCGCGCGTGCTCACGGGCGCGTGAGCATGGCGGAACGACGTCCCTCGCGCGGGCGCCCGAGCGGGCCGTCGCTGTTCGCGGCCGCCGCGCCGCCACAGCCGCTGGCCGCGCGGATGCGCCCGCGCTCGCTCGAGGAATTCGCGGGACAGGAGCACCTGCTCGCGGCCGGGATGCCGCTGCGCGAGAGCATCGAGCGCGGCACGGTGAGCTCGATGGTCTTCTGGGGTCCGCCCGGTACGGGCAAGACGACGCTCGCCCGCCTGATCGCGCGCTACACCGATCGCGAGTTCGTCCCCTTCTCGGCGGTCACGGAAGGCGTGCCGCGCGTGCGCGAGATCGTGCGCGAGGCGGAGCAGCGGCTGGAGCTGGGACGCGGCACCATCCTCTTCGCCGACGAGATCCATCGCTTCAACAAGGCGCAGCAGGATGCCTTCCTGCCGCACGTGGAGGCGGGGACGATCACCCTCATCGGCGCGACGACGGAGAACCCGAGCTTCGAGATCAACGGCGCGCTGCTGTCGCGGGTGCGCGTGTTCGTGCTGCGGCCGCTGTCGGTGGAGGACGTGGCCGGCGTGATTCGACGAGCGCTGGGCGACGCGGAGCGCGGGCTCGCGGCCATGGGGCTTACGGTGGATGAAGACGCGATCGTCCTGCTTGCGACCGATGCCGACGGCGACGCGCGCCGCGCGCTGACGGTGCTGGAGGCGGCGGCCGAACATGTGGGCACCGGCGGGCACGTCACGGTACAGGTGGCACGCGACGCGGCGCAGCTCCGCTTCTCGCGCTACGACAAGGGAGGCGAGGAGACGTACAACATCCTCAGTGCCTTCCACAAGTCGCTGCGCGGGAGCGATCCGCAGGCGGCGCTCTACTGGATGGCGCGG
>DASUXT010000197.1:0-12203 GCA_036377775.1 Gemmatimonadaceae bacterium
CCCGTGTAGACTGACGTCTCCGTCATCCCCGCCGGCGCGAACACGTGGCGCTGGATGTACTGCAGGTACGGCTCGCCACTCACCTGCTCGATCACGGCGCCGAGCACGATGAACCCTTCGTTGCTGTACGACCACCGCGTCCCCGGCTCGAAGGCGAGTGGGGGATACGCCACCGCCGCCGCATCCGCGAGCGCTCCGGTGAGCCCGGCGACTGGCTTGCGCGGGGTGCTCCACATGTCGCCGAGCCCGGCTGAATGCTGGAGGAGCTCGGCGATGGTGATGCGCGATGAGCGCTCGTGGTTGGGGTAGGTGGGCAGCACCCGCTCCAGCGTGTCGGTCAGGTGCAGCTTCCCCTGCTCGACGAGCTGCAGCACCGCCGTCGCCGTGAACATCTTTCCCATCGAGGCGAGCGCGAACCGCGTATGCACGCCGTTGGGGATGCTGTCCTCGAGGTTCGCGAAACCGTAGCCGCGTGCGAGCAGCACCGAATCGCCGCGCGTCACGTACACGGTGCCGGAGAAGCCGCCGCCGCGCGTCAGTCGCTGCACGGTACGATCGATCGTGGCGATCGCGTCGGCGTCCTTCGCGGGGCGGGTACCTGGCCAGACGATGCTGTCCAGCACGGCGGAATGGCTCTCCAGCACGTCGATGTCGCCGAGTCGCGCCGGCTCCGAGCGGTCGGTCGCGAGGTCCACCGTCACCACGCGCGGCACCCGCCGGCTCTGCAGCCTCGCGAAGCGATGCCGGCCGAATGCACCCGAGTCGATGAGCGTGAACGGCGCGCCCGCATCGTGCAGCTGCGAGAGCAGGGCACTGATGCGCATGCTGTCGTGGCTCAGGGCGCGGCTCGAGAGCACGCGCGACAGGAAGGCTCCGCGCGCCGCCACGTTCGAGTCGTTCACCAGCGTCGCGAGCTCGCGTGAGAGCGTCACGGGCAGCGCCACCGGCGCCGGAGCGGATGCGGCAGGGCTGGCGGTCGCGGACGCCGGTCCGCCGGCCGCCTGTGCGGACGCGAGCGCAGGGCAGAGCATCAGGGAGAACACGGCGCCCAGGCGCCGCGCGGTGATGTCGAGAGACATGGGATGGGAGTCGTGGGATGATGGGAACGTGCAGGAGCCACGCTCCCGCACGCGAGGCTACCGCCGGCTGATGTTCACCGAGCCGTTCGTCGTCATGGCGCGAATCGTCCGGCCCCCGCCATTGAGCGGAACGCTGAGCTGGCGCGAGATCCGGCCCTGCACGGTGATCGGGATGTCGGTGTTGATGCGGCCGTTCACCGTTCCCGTCTCCAGCGTGGCGGCGTACGACGCCGGCACGGCCAGCCGCACGGAGCCGTTCCGCGTGACGGCGTCGAGTCCTTCACCGCTCCACGAAGTGCCGGCGAGCTGCACGTTGAGCGAGCCGTTCTGGGTACGGGCGTGCACGTCCCCGCCCACGTCGGTGAGCGTGACCGAGCCATTGTGCGTGTCGAGGTCGAGCTTGCCCGTCACCCCCTCCACGCCGAGCGATCCGTTGTACGCATCGAGCGAGAGGTCGAACCGGCGCGGCACCATCACCACGTAGCTCGCCGCCCAGCCGGTGCGATAGCCACGATCGTTGCCCGGCCCCTCGGCGCTCACGCGGCGTCCGTCGCTCGTGATGCGGATGTCCTTGAGGAGGGCCTGCGCTTCGGCGTCGCTTTCCGCATTGGCCTGGAGGCGCGCCGTCACCTTCACGTCATTGCCATCCCATCCCTGCACGCGGATGCTGCCATTCTGCCGTCCGTCGATCTCGATCGCGCGGCCCGAGAGGCGCACCGGTACGTCGCGCACCTCGCACGCGTGACCACGGTCGCCGCCCCAGTCGTTGCGACAGCTGTCCAGCCATTCGGCATCGGACGTCATCGTGCGCTGGGCGAGGAGCGGGCAGGGAAGCGCCGCGCCGAGGGCGGCGGCGACGAGCAGGCGGCGGGTGGAAGCGAGCATGGAAGTCTCCGGTCGGTGAGTGAGGCAGCGACGGTAGGACAGCGCGGTTCCCGGAGGGGTTGGAACGGCTTGCAGGAGGACAGGAGGACAGGAGGACAGGAGGACCGGAGGACAGGAGGACCGGAGGACCGGAGGAACTACGGAAAAAGCAGTTGACAGTGGTCTCCCCTCGCCATAAACTACGGAAAAGACAGTAGAAGCCACCCGTACCCTGAGGTGCTCTTCGTGAAGGACGTCTACTTTCCCCCGCGCGAGCTCGAGGTGATGAGCGTGCTCTGGCGACTCGGCTCCGCCACCGTGAGCGAGGTGCGCGAAGGGCTCGATGAGGAGCTCGCATACACCTCCGTCCTCTCGGCCCTCCAGACCCTCGAGGAGAAGGGGTACGTGCGCCACGAGCCGGAGGGGCGCGCGTATCGCTATTTCCCGACCGTGGCCGCCGAGCGTGCCGGCGGGAGCGCCATCGCACGGATCCGCGACGCGATCTTTGCCGGCTCGGCCGAGCGCATGTTCGCGCAGCTCGTGAGCGACCGGAAGCTCAGCCGCGAGGAGCTGGAGCGGATGCGCCGGCTGCTCGCCGAGCGGCTGAAGGAGGAGCCATGAGCGCCGGCTTCCTGCTGTACGTCGCGCTCGTGCTCACCCTCGCCGCGGCGATGGGGTGGGCGCTGGAGGCAGTGCTGCGCCAGCTCGGCCGGCCGTCGCGCTGGGCGTGGCTCGCGGCGTCGTCGGCGGCGCTCGTGCTCGTCGCGCGGGCGGTGATCTCGACGCAGGCCGCACCGGCGGTCGCGAGCTACTCGCGCATCGCGATGCCCGCGGCGAGCAAGGTGGCGTCACCGGAATGGTCACTGCTTCAGGTCATGCGCGACGCGATCATCGTATCGACAGCTGCAGTGGGATCCGTCGCCGATGCCGTCGTGCGCGCGATACCAGGCAGGCTGACATCGGTCCTCGTCGTGTCCTGGTTCGCCGCATCGCTCCTCGCGGTGGTGATGCTGACGCTCGTGCACCTGCGCCTCCGCCGCTCGCGTCGGCAGTGGGCGGAGGCGGAGCTGTTCGGCACCCGCGTCCGCATTGCGCCCGACGTCGGCCCCGCCGTGGTGGGCGTAGTGCGCCCGCAGATCGTCGTCCCGCGCTGGCTGCTCGGGCGCTCGCCGAATGAGCAGCAGCTCGTGCTCGCCCACGAGCGGGAGCATCTGAGCGCACGCGACCACCTGCTGCTCGGCGCCGGCTCGCTCGTCGTCGCGCTCGTGCCGTGGCATCCCGCTGCCTGGTGGATGCTGTCGCGGCTGCGGCTCGCCATCGAGCTGGATTGCGACGCGCGCGTGCTTGGCAGGGGCGTGCCGGCGCGCACCTACGGCACCCTGCTCATCGACCTCGCCGACCGTTGCACCGGATTCCGGGTGGGCGCGACCGCGCTCGCCGACGAAGGCTCCCATCTCGAACGGAGATTGCTCGCCATGAAGACCACGAAGACGAAGCGCTCGTACCTGCGCGCCGGCATGCTCGGCTCGGCCGCCGCGCTCGCATTGCTCGTTGCCTGCGAGGCGAAGGTGCCGACGGGCCCGGAGATCGAGGCGATGGATGTGGCGTCGGCGAGCAAGGCCGTGGCCGGCACGGGCATGATGCAGAAGACGCGGCTCGACTCGGCGATCTTCTACGTTGATGGTCGGCAGGTGGATGCGAAGACGGCGAATGCGCTCACGCCGAACCAGATCACGACGATCAACGTCGAGAAGAGCGGGGACCACGCCACCATTCGCATCGCGACGAGCGGCCAGGCGCCGGACGTTGCCGCGCGTGGCGACGGAGCACTCATGCGCAGCAAGCGGCTCGCTGACACGCTGCAGGGGACTGCGATCGCGCCCCTTTCGGACGCTCATCAGAAGTTCGATGGCCTCCTGCTGATCGACGGGGTGAAGGCCGACCCGTCCGCGATGAAGACGCTCGATCCGAAGAAGATCGAAGGCATCGAGGTCCTGAAGGGAGCGGCCGCCGAGCGTATCTCGACGGATCCCGCGGCGAAGAACGGGATCATCATGGTGACGACGAAGAAGTAGGACCGGGGGACCGAAAAACCGGAGGACCGGAGGACCGTTCGGTCCCTCGGTCCCTCGGTCCTCCGGTCCCTCGGTCCCTCGGTCCTCCCCTACCTCAGCATCCCCTTCGCGATCGTCCCGAGCTGCATGTTGCTCGTCCCCTCGTAGATCGCCCCGATCTTCGCGTCGCGGTAGAACTTCTCCGCCGGATAGTCGGTCGTGTACCCGTATCCGCCGAACAGCTCGAGCGAGATCGACGTCACGCGCTCGGCCACCTGGCTGGAGAAGAGCTTCGACATCGCGCCCTGCATGCTGATGTCGTGGCCGGCGTCCTTGAGCCGCGCGGCGTTGTAGACCATGAGCCGCGCGGCTTCTGTCTCCGTGCGCGCCTGCGCGAGCTGGAACTGGATCGCCTGGAAGTCGGAAAGCGGCTTGCCGAACTGGTGGCGCTCCTGCACGTACGCCGTCGCCGCGGCGAGGGCGCCCTGGCTCACGCCGATCATCTGCGCGCCGATGCCGATGCGCCCTTCGTTGAGCGTCTCGATCGCCACCTTGTAGCCCTGGCCCACCGGGCCGAGCACGTTCTCGGCGGGCACCTCGACGCCGTCGAGAATGAGCTCCGTGGTGCTGCTGGCGCGGATGCCGAGCTTGTCCTCCTTCTTGCCCACGGCGAAGCCCTTGAACTCGCGCTCGACGACGAACGCCGTGATCCCCTTGTAGCCCTTGCTCGGGTCCGCGTTCGCGAAGACGACGTAGATCCCCGCTTCCGCGCCGTTGGTGATCCACATCTTGCGACCGCTGAGGTACCACTTGTCCCCGCGCTGCTCGGCGCGCGTCGTCATGCCGAAGGCGTCGCTGCCCGAGGACGGCTCGCTCAGTGCGTACGCGCCGACGGTGTCGCTCGTGAGGCGGGGGAGATACTTCGCCTTGAGCGCGTCGCTGCCGTAGCGGTTGATCGGGTAGTTGACGAGGGTGTTCTGCACGTCGACGACAATGGACGCCGCCGCGTCGATCTTGCTGATCTCCTCGACGGCGAGCGCCACCATCATCAGCGAGCCGCCGGAGCCGCCGTACTGCTCAGGGACCTCGATTCCCATGAGGCCCATCTCGAAGTACTGCTTCACGAGGGCCGGATCGATCTTGCCGGCGCGCTCCATCGCCTGCACGCGCGGCTTCACTTCGTCGGCGGCGAAGGCGCCGACGGCATCGCGGAACGCGGTCTCGTCGTCGGAGAGGACGGTGAGAGGCGGGCGGGAGACTTCGGTGTCGGAGGACATCGGCGTCATGGTGAAGTTCAGGGGCTCAGTGCGCGACGGAAGCCGTGTCAACCGCGCCGCTCACCGGATGGCAGCGACAGGCGTCGCCGCACGCAGTCTGGCTTCGTGATGAGTGCCAGCAGTGGGCGGCTTCGTCGGCGGACAGCGGGTTGGCGACCGGCAGCCCGGCGCGCTCGAGGATCAGCTCGGCGAGCTTCTCGTGCACGCCGAAGGCGTTGGTGACGCGCACGTCGAGGTTCGGGAAGTCCTCCGCCGCGGCGGCGACCATGCGCGGGATGTCGCCGGTGGAGTGCTTGCCCGGCGAGAGCATGTATGGAAAGACGATGAGCTCGGTGGCGCCTGCCTCGACACAGTTCCGTACGCCGGACGAGATGCTCGGCTCGCAGAGCTCCATGTGGGCGTACCGGACCACGACGTCCGGTCCGGCGACGGCCTGCACGAGGTTCGCCATGCAGTCCATCATCTCGTTGGCTTCGCTGCGTCGCGAGCCGTGGTCGATCAGCAGAATGGCCTTCATCGGTCCCGAGAGTGAGGTGACGAGTTCAAGTTAGCGCGGGAGACGGGGCAGGGGCGAGGCTGGCGCCACGCTCGTCCTGCGGCTCGCGTGCTCCTTGACGCCCGTGCGGATTCGGTGTTTATTCGGCACGCTCGAGCGTCATTCCGCACTCGCGCAGCGAGTGTCATCCCGCAGGACCGAAGGTCCTGTCGGGACCTTCTTTCACTATCTCGAAGGACGGTGCCTCATGCCAGCAGCCGCGCACTCCGCCGGACCAGCCCTCGGACGCCTCACCCCGGTGCTCGTCGTGGATGCGGTCGAGCCGTGCATCGCCTTCTGGACCGACCGGCTCGGCTTCGCCGCCGAGAACCAGGTCCCAGGCGACGACGGCAAGCTGGTCTTCGCCAGCGTGAAGAAGGGCGACATCGAGGTGATGTACCAGACGCGCACCAGCGTGATCGCCGAGCGACCAGACGCAGCGGGCGAGCTCACCGGGCACTCGACCGCGCTCTTCATCACGACGGAGGATCTCGACGCCGTGGAGAAGGCGATCGCCGGTGCGCCGGTCGTCGCGCCTCGGCACACGACCTTCTACGGCAGCACGGAGATCTACGTGCGCGAGCCGGGCGGGAACACGGTGGGGTTCGCGCAGTTCGGCTGACGTCGCGTGCGGGTCAGGGAGCGCGAATGCTCCCGACCCGCCGGCCGAGGATCACCTTCACCATCCGCTTCTCGGCGGGTGACGTGAGCCCGACGCCGTAGCCGGCGTTGAACTCCCAGTCCGGCCCCATGTCGAGATTCACGACGCCGAACAGCTGGTGCGACTGCTCGGCGCGCGGCGCGAAGCCATGGATGGAGCCCATGCCGCCGTAGTACTCCACGCCGAGGTTCACCTTGGGCGTGACGTCGCGATTGACGACGGCATTGGGTGAGAACTCGAACCCTTCGCCGGCGGTCTCGCCATGGAGTCCGCGCTCGAGGGTGGGGTTGAACGAGGCGTACCAGGGGCCGAACTGCCTGTCCACGATCGGCCGGATCTCGATGCTCCACGTGTCGGTGGAGTACTGCCGGTCCTGGTAGCCCACTTCCATGGAGAGGCTCGCACCCACCGGCCAGCGCCACGACTCGGGCGCACGCACCCGTGGCCGGATGTGACTGCCGATCACGCGCCACGGCTGGTCGGGCGCAGCGCTCGTGAAGAAGTAGCCGCCGATCTCGAACCACGGCGTGAAGCCGTGGGTGATCTCGACCGTCTCGTGGAGCGCGTGATGGGTCGGGAGTACGCCGCCCTCCGCCTCCCGACGTCCTTCGAGCGCGTAGTTGCTGTGCAGCTCTAACATCGTGGTGCCGACGGGCATCGTTTCCGACCCGTAGACCTGGATTTCATAGTTCTCCTGGGCGCGGCTCGTGGTCGGGATCGCGGCGGTTGCGATCGTCACGATGAGCAGCGATGCGATGTTCGACGTTCTCAAGGTTGCGCGGGTGTCAGGAGGACGGTGCGTGCCCGGCGGCCATCGGAGTTATCCGCGGTGGCGAGGATCTGGCCGCGATTATTGATCTCATCAGCGGCGGTGATCGTCCAGCTCGGGTCGATGCTCGCATTCGTGAGCAGGGCGATACCGCCGCCGTGCCATATGAAGGCACCCACGTCCAGCGTTCCGACCGCGACGTTCGCGTTATTGATGCCGGTGGCACCGCCCTTTCCGAGCGTGAACGACGACGCCGTCGTCGTGACGATCGCCGCCGATCCCGACGTGGATGGACTGCCAGGTTGAACAGTGGGTCGTTCGATCGCCGCCCATCCGTTGTCATTCAGTGCGAAAATCCCCCAGAGCACGCTCGTCCGCGCTCCCGTGGACACGTCGTAGATCGTCGTCGAAAGCCCCGGCGATGAGGGGGCCCACATGGGTTGCTCCATCACGACCTGATGCTTGCCGTTCATCAGCATCGCGTCGTCCGTGGCGGCAGTGTAGCCGGGGAAGCTCGCCACGCCATCCTTCCAGATTGCGAGGCAGCGGTCACCGGAGGCAGGGCATTTCGCGTTCGTGAACGACGGCCTCCAGAACATGCCGGCCACCTCGTCGGAGTCGCTGATCGCGAACGCCCGGAAGTCGCCGGCCTTGAAGGTGTCCGCGGCCGTCAGCGGCACTAGCGTGCCATCGCGCCAGATGGCGAAGCTGGATACCGAATCGTACACGCTCGTCCTGCAGAGCACATGTCCGGGACCGTTGAGGGCCACGGCGCCGGAACATCCGGGTATGCTCGTGGCGACGCCGCGCCGGTAGTAGCGGTCCGCGACGACGTCACCGCTGTCGCTGAGCTGGCGTACGGTGCTCCCGACCTGCAGCGAAGCGCCCAGGTCCAGCACCGAGTAGCTGCGAGGCACCGGTGGTCCCGTGACCACGACGTCCGCGCTCGCCGAGTGCGAACCAACGGTGGCTACGATCGACGCCGTTCCGTAGCCGACGCCGGTCACGACACCGGTATTCGAGACAGCTGCGATCGATTCCGCGCTCGACACCCAGGTGGCTTTCACGTTCGCCAGCGGATTGCCGGCCGCATCGCGGGCCGACAACACCAGCTGAGTCTGCGCATTGATCTGCACGGCAGTCGACGTCGACGGCAACGACAAGCTCGCGACGTTCTCCGATTCCGTCGGTTTCGTGGCGTGGCTGCATCCTCCAACGAGAATGATCGCGAGCGCTGCGCATGGTAGGATACGCATTCTGGATTACCTCCGTGTCGATAGCTCCCCCAACAACTCCTTCACCGCCGCATCCAGTTGACTGTCCCGCCCAGTGTACGACTCCCCGATCGGCCGCACCACCATCACGTCCACTGGCCGCGGATGCATCTCCATGTCCTTCCCCTCCGTGTCGGTGATCCGCGTGCTCGGCAGCCGTACCGACGTCCCGTCGAGCAGCGTGCGGTTCGACGTGAAGATGATCCACCCCGCCGTCGGCTCGCCCACCACCTTGCCGAGGTGCATCGCGCGGTAGCCCTCCGTGAAATCCTCGGCGTCGCTCAAGGAGTGCTGGTTGGTGACGAGGATCGTCGGCTTCTCCAGCGCGCGCTGGCCGAGCGCCGAGCGTGCGCCCACCGCCGGCTGCTCGCGGAACTGCATCGTCAGGTACGGACGACGCGAGAGCACGTCGAGCGCGTACGGGTTCACGAACCCGCCGTTGTTGTTCCGGACGTCCACTACGACGCCTTCGCGACCCACCTGTTCGGCATCGAGGTCCTCGTAGAGCTGGCGCAGCGAGCCTTCGCCCATGTCGTACATGTGTACGTAGCCCAGCCGCCCACCGCTGACGCGGTTCACGTAATCGCGGCGCGACTCTACCCAGGCTCGGTAGAGCAGGCCCTTCGCCGTCCCCGCGCTCACCGGCCGCACCGTGACCTCGCGTGCGGCGCCGGTGCGCGGCGCGATGGAGAGCACGGTCTGCTTGCCGGTGCGGTACGCCAGCAGCTCGTCGAGGTTGGTCTTCGCGTCGATTGCGTGTCCGTCCACGGCGGTGAGCAGGTCACCGACGTGGATCTCGCCGCCGAGCGCCGACGGGCCGAGCGGAAGCACATCGGTGATCCGCAGCTTGCCGTCGCGCTCGTACTCGGCGCGGTCGAAGCGGAGGCCGAGCCGGCCGGTGTACGGCTGCTGCGCCGGCGGGCCGCCGATTCCCATGTGCGAAGCATTCAGCTCGCCGATCATGAGGTTCATCACGCGGCGCATCTCGTCGGGCGTATGTGACGCCGCCACGCGGGCGCCGTACTCGTCGTGAAGCGCGTTCCAGTCGGTGCCGCGCATCCTGGCATCGAAGAAGTTGTCGCGCAGGAACGACCATGCCTGGTCGAACACCGCCATCTTCTGCGCGTCGAAGTCCACGTCCATCTCGGCGCTCACCGACAGCGGCTTCGCGGCACGGGACTCCACGTTCAGTGAGTTGATGCGGCCGTTCTCGATGTACCAGACCTCCTTGCCGTCCGGCGACCACTGCGCGGCGCTCTTGAAGCCCGGCGTGCTCGTGAGCTGGCGCGCCGTCGGCTGCTCGCGCGACAGGTCGTCGATGGAGTACGTGTAGAGATTCGTCTGGCCAGCGGCGGAGGCGACGAGCAGCAGCGTCCTGCCGTCGGGGCTGATGGAGACGTCACCGACGTCGAGACCGGTGGGGAGCGCGTCGGCCCGCTTGCGGATGTCGTCGAAGACGATCGTCACGTCCTTCTTCGCCCGCGCGATACTGTCGCGACGTGCCGCGCTGTCGCTGCCCGCCGCGGGCTGCGTCGTCGTCGGTACGCCCGGCTGCGGCTGCTGGGTGCGCGGGCCCGGGCGGGCCGGCGACGTTGGCGAAAACAGGTCGCGGAACTGGTCCTCGCGGAAGCGCGGCGTGCGCGGCACGAGGTCGATGCGGATCGCCTGCCGGTCTTCAGTGCGCTGTCCTGACGAAAGGGTGATGAAGGTGCCGTCGGGGCTCCACGACAGCCCACCGCCATTTCCATTGGAGAGCCAGCTCACCTGCCGCGGCTCGCCGCCGCTCGAAGGCACGACGAAGACGTTGGCGAACTGCTTGGCGCCGGCGCCGGTCACGTAAGCCAGCCACTTCCCGTCCGGCGACCACGCCACCTCGCGCGTATCCACGAAGGGCGGGATGCTGAGCCACGCCGTTGCCACCTTGCGATCGCTGCCGCTGGCGACGTCGAGCACGTGCAGCTCGCGGCCGCCGCGCTCGAAGGCGAGCTGCTTCCCGTCCGGGGACCAGCGAGGGGTGATGTCGTTCGCGCTGCCGCGGGTGAGCTGCTTCTCCGAGCGCGTCGCGAAGTCGTAGAGATAGAGGTGCCATGGCCCGTCGCGGTCGCTGGCGTACGCGAGACGCCGGCTGTCGGGCGCCCACGCGATCTGCTCTTCCGCGCCAGGCGTAGCGGTCACGCGCGCCGCGTCGCCGCCGTCCTTCGCCGAGGCGGCGAAGATCTCGCCATGGACGACGAACGCGACCTTCTTCGCGTCGGGCGAGAGGGCGAGCTGCTGGATGCCGTTCGTCAGCGTGAGGTGCTCCGTGCCCGGACCGGCCGGCGCGCCGCGCAGTGCGACGTTCACCTGGTGCGCCTGGCCGCTGCCGACGTCGTACGTCCACACGCCGAAGTCGCGCTCGAAGGTGATGACCTTGCCGTCCGCGCTGATGGCGGGCCAGAGCAGCCGGCCGCTGGTGAAGCGCGTGAGCTGTCTCGGCTCGCCGCCGCTCGCGGCGCGCGACCAGAGGTTCTCGCTCCCTGAGCGATCGCTCATGAAGTAGATCGTCGCGCCGTCGGGCGACCACATCGGCCAGCCGCTCTTCGCGCCACCACTCGTGACGGGCTCATAGCGCGGTGCACTCGCCGAACCGACGCCGACGTCGTGCACGAGCCAGATCTCGCTCTCGTCGAGGTGGCTGTGGCCGTTCCGCCACCACTGCGCGAAGGGCATCCCGCGCGCCGTGATGGCGATCGTCGAGCCATCGGGCGCCGGTGCGCTCCAGTACTCGGTGGCGTAGCGATCGCCGGCAACGATCATCGGCGTACCGCCCGTGGTTCGCACGCGATAGACGTCGCTCATCCCGGCGATGTCGTGGCTCGTGGAGGAGAAGTAGAGCCACTTCCCGTCGCGCGACCAGCCGTCGAGCTGGTCGTTCACGTCGTCCCACGTGATGCTCCGGATGTCGCCCGTGGCGAGGGTGAGGACGTAGACGTCGCCATTGCCGGTGCGATTGGAGACGAAGGCGAGCTGCGTCCCATCGGGCGAGTACAGCGGCCGGCTTTCCGTCGCCGGATGCGATACGAGCAGCCGCGCCTCGCCGCCTGCGTACGGCACCGTCCAGATGTCACCACCGGAGACGAACGCGATCTCGCGATGATCGGGCGAGGGACTCGGCTCGGAGAGGGCGGGGGTGGCCGGCGCCGGCGCGACGTCAGCGACGACGTGCGCCGGGATGACGAAGAACGCCGCAATGAGTGGGAGCGCGGCGCGGGGAGGGAGCGACGGGAGGCGCATCGTGATCGGTCAGCGGGTGAGCGACCAAGATGTCACTCCGCCGGCCGAGCCGCGAGATTGGGTGGGCCCCTCGCTCTTCAAGGCGCCGCGCCGCTGAGGAGCGCTGGTGGCAAGCTCCCCTCGGCGTAGGGTCTTGTGTGGAGTTGCTGCGCCTCGGCAGGACTCCTCACGGCGCAGGGCTCCACGTCGAAGGGGAACGCAGATCAACGCAGATCAACTGCATGATCAGCGCTGATCTTTCCGTGCGAAAGAACGCTCCTCGCACCGACTAGCCTCCCGAGGCCGTTCCAAAAAACAAGATCTTTGGGGCTGTAGGGGATGGACTCGGTGCGCCGAGGCCAGCTCGAGGCAGGAATCTGCGTCAGATCAGGCAGTGAAAGATCTGCGTTGATCTGCGTTCCCCATGGCAGGGAGCCT
>DASUXT010000198.1:0-27265 GCA_036377775.1 Gemmatimonadaceae bacterium
GGCACCTCGTTAAACACTCGGGAAACTACCAACTGCGAACGACAACTTCGCTCTTGCCGCCTAACTTCGGTTAGGCCTGCAAGTGCCCAGAGGGAAGCCCGCCTGGGGCGGCTCTCCGGGTAACGCAAATCCGGGCTAGTCTGGCGGCGCGCCTTCCGTCGTCGGGCGAAATCACAGGAGGATTACCCGGCGGTGGGCTGCCCACTGGCCAGCCGACGGGGACATCAATCAGGGGGATACGCACGTAGTGCCTGTGGTCGATCTAGCTTCGGACCGGGGTTCGATTCCCCGCGCCTCCACTGGGAACTGAGCAAAAGCCCGGCAGCTTCGCTGCCGGGCTTTTGCGTCTGACCCTTTCGCCCGCCTGCGGCGGGCTCCTTCGTCGGTCCCGCTCCGGGCGCCTTCGGCGCCCGGTGCTCGTCTGACCCATTCGCGGCCTGCGGCCGCTCTTCGTACTCGGGCGCAGGGGTTCGACCAGCCACCTGGAGCCGCACCGCCGCTAGACGAGCAGGCGGCAAAGCCGCCGAGCGAGTCCGACGAACAGCCGGCGCGAAGCGCCGGCGAGTGAGTCAGACGAGCGAGCGGGCGAAGCCCGCGAACGGGTCGGACCGCAGTTCTCAGTGCCGCGACTCCACCGGCAGCTCCCCCTTCACGTCGTCCTTCCGGCGCTTCTGCGCCTTGAAGATGAACTCGGGCGCCATCGCCACGCCGAGCAGCGTGACGGGCAGGATCTGCTGCGCCTGGATGAGAAAGGCGACGGCGATCGCCTGGTCCTTGTCGAAGCCGAAGGCAACCGCCGTCGCGGCGTACGCGGCCTGGAACAGTCCCACGTTGCCGGGCGTCGCCCGCAAGGCGAAGCCCAGGTTCACCGCCAGGAGGGCAGCCACCGTCGCCACGGTGGTCATTGGCAGGTGGGCGGCGTGCGCCGTCATCTGATACGTCGCCACCTGAAGCGTCCAGGCAACGACGCTCAGCAGCAGCGCGGCGAGGAATCGCGGTGCGCTGGAGACTTCGCCGATCGTGTGGACGAACCGCGCACCGTACTCCTTCAGGCGTCCGTGCCACGATGTCGGCTTCGGGCCGGCAATCGTCTCGACGACTTCCGGGCGCCGCAGCAGCCACCAGAGCAGCAGCGCGATGGCGACGAGGGCAGCGATGGCGAACGGCTTCACGTTCTCCAGCGATCCCGGCAGCTGGAGGAAGGTGGCGGCGAGCGCGAGAAGGACGACATACCCGATGAGCTCGAACAGGCGCTCCAGCGCGAGCGTCGCCACCACGCGCGCGCTCTGGACGTGGGCGCTTCGCGCGACGAACACGACACGAGCCGCCTCGCCGCCGTTCGCCACCAGCACGTTGTTCAGCCCCGCGCCAGCGAAGGTCGCGCGCATGGTGAGGGGGAGCGACGTGACACCGATGGGCCGCAAGAAGACCCACCAGCGGATTCCCTTGACCACGATGCTGGCGAGATTGACCAGTGCCGCGGCGACGAGCAGGGACATGGACGCATTGCTGATCGCCCGCCAGGTATCATGCCAGTTGACCTTCGTCGCGAAGACGACGAGGAAGGCGAGGATGACGAGCGTGATGCCGATCCGCAGGGCGTGCTTGACCGTCGGCTTCATGCGGGGTGCAGTCTCATTCCGGCACGGTGGTGAAGGTCAGCCCGCGCGCGCGCAGGCCGCGAATGATCGGTGGCAATGCCTCGGCAGTCTGCAGTCGGTCGCCATCCGGGTCGTAGCCGTCGCCGTCGTGAAGGAGGAGGATGGAGCCGGCACGCAATCCTTCCAGGGCGCGCCGCGCGATGGCATCGGCCCCGGGCCGCGCGGAGTCCCACACGCCGAGAGACCACCCGATGGTACGCTGCCCGAGCGACGCGGCGATCGGTGTGACCCACGGGTTGCGGAAGCCGTGCGGCGCGCGGAAGACGCGTGGCCGGACGCCGCCAGAGGCGCGCTCGATGGCCAGCGTCCCGCGGAGGAGGTCTTCGCGAACGTAGGCCGGGCTGCGGCGATGCAGCTTGCGATGGTGGTAGCCGTGATTGCCGAGCTGGTGGCCTTCGTCGGCCATGCGCCGCACCAGCTCAGGCCAGCGCTCGGCGTGCCGCCCGAGGACGAAGAACGTCGCACGCACCCCTTCGGCTTGCAGGACATCGAGAATGCGCGGCGTGGCAGCCGGGTTGGGGCCGTCATCGAAGGTGATGCTCACGGTGTTGCTGCCGGCGGGGAGCCGGTTCAGCACGGGGCCGAACACCGGGGAGTTCCGGTGCCAGATGCCATGCGCCGCGAGCCCTGCGGCGGCGACGCCAGCCGCCGCGAGCACGATCATACGGCGACGGCGACGCGTCCCATGACGGCGTGGTATACGTCGAGCACCTGCGACGTCACGCGCGGCCATGCGTACTTCATGGACTCGTAGCGCCCGGTGGTACCGAGCTGGATGCGAAGGCCCTCGTCGTCGAGGAGCTGCACCAGCGCATCGGCAAGCGCATCGCGGTCGCCGCACGGCGTCATCAGCGCCTCGCGGCCATTCACGACGACGTCCTGGAAGCCGAGGATGTCCGAGCAGACGATGGGCGTCTCGCAGGCCATCGACTCGAGGAGGGTGATCCCGAACGACGCCTTGGTGGTGGGGCAGGCGTAGATGGAGCTGTGGGCGTAGTAGCTCGGCCGCCCCTCGAGCACCGCGCCGGCGAAGGTGATGTCCGGGTCGCCGTTGGCCTGGCGGTAGTAGTGCTCGCGCAGCGGTCCGTCACCGACGACGACGAGCTGGGCCTGGCGACGGCGCCCCTTCACCTTGCGGAAGGAATCGATGAGGGTCGTCAGCCCGTTCCGGGGATCGAATCGCCCGAGGAAGAGGACGGAGGGTACGTCCTTCCTGATCAGCGACGGCGCCGGCACGCTCGGATGGAACACCTCGGTGTCGATGCCGTTCGGGATGATCTGCCACGGGGCGCTGAAGTAGCGCTCGAGCGCGACCGTGGTGGAATGCGACACGCAGATCGCCGCGGCGAGCATGTCCAGCCGCTTCTGGAAGTACCGGTTCAGGAAGCGATAGCCGTACGAGTGGTCGAAGTAGGTGTGGAACGTGCCGACCACCGGACACTCTGCCTCCTCGATCGCCAGGAGCGGCAGGATCGGGGTGAGCGGCGAGTGGACATGCACGATGTCGTATCGGCCGGCGCGCAGGATGCGGCGCACCTCGCGGCGGAGCCCGAGCCCGATGGTGACGCGCGCCTGGGACCCGTTGGCGTATACCGGCTGACTGTGGCCGAGCCGGATGACGTGGGGCTGCTCCTGGGCGCCCGGAATGTTCGACGTGATGATGTCCACGTGATGCCCGCGGCGGCGTGCCTCGCGGGCGAAGAAGTGGACGTGCTCGCAGACGCCGCCCAGGTGCGGATAGTAGTACTCGGTGACGATGGCGATGCGAAGGGTGCGCTCGTCGTGCGCATCGGCGAGCGCGGGCAGGTTCGGGAGCGCGGGACCCGTCCTGGCGGCGCTACTTCTGTACGCGGGAATCGAGAGCGGCATGCGCGGCGGCGAGGCGAGCGATCGGAACGCGGAAAGGTGAGCACGAGACATAGTCGAGCCCGATGGCGTGGCAGAACTTCACGCTGCGCGGCTCTCCACCGTGCTCACCGCAGATGCCGACTTTCAACTGCGGTCGCACGCTTCTCCCTGCGGAAACGGCCAGCGAAATAAGCTTTCCAACTCCGGTCTGGTCAAGCACTTGGAACGGGTCGTCAGGAAAGATGCCCCGGTCCACGTAGGTGGGCAGGAACCGGCCCGCATCGTCACGGGACAGGCCGTATGTAGTCTGGGTGAGGTCGTTTGTTCCAAAGGAGAAGAACTCCGCGTGCCGGGCGATCTCGTCGGCCGTGAGGGCGGCTCGCGGGAGCTCGATCATGGTGCCGATCGTGTAGTCGAGCTCCTCGCCCATGGCTCCGAGCACTACGCGGGCCGCTTCCTCCAGGATTCCGCGCTGGTTCTCGAATTCGCGGTAGGACGAAACGAGGGGCACCATGATCTCGGGACGCACATCCACGCCGCGGCGCTTGGCGCGAATGGCCGCCTCGAAGATGGCTCGCCCCTGCATCTCGGTGATCTCGGGATACGTGATGCCGAGGCGGCATCCGCGGTGGCCGAGCATGGGATTGGTCTCGCGCAGCGACTCCACGACCTGCGCAAGCTCGGCCCGGCTGACGTCGAGGGTGCGCGCGAGGAGCTTCGATTCTTCTCCCCCGTGTGGCAGGAACTCGTGGAGGGGCGGGTCGAGGAGCCGGATGGTCACCGGAAAGCCGGCCATCGCCTCGAAGATTCCCTCGAAGTCGAGGCGCTGCATGGGGAGCAGCTTCGCGAGCGCGCGTCGGCGCCCGCCCTCGTCGCGGGCGACGATCATCTCACGCATTGCGGTGATCCGGTCGCCCTCGAAGAACATGTGCTCGGTGCGACAGAGCCCGATCCCTTCGGCGCCGAAGGCGCGGGCCATGCGCGCGTCAGCGGGAGTATCGGCGTTGGCGCGCACGCGGAGGGTGCGCACCTCGTCCGCCCAGTCCATGAGACGACTGAACGACCGATACGCAGGCGCGCTGTCCGGGCTTCGGGTCCCGCGCGTCACCTGCACCACCTCGCTCGGCGTGGTCGGGAGGTCGCCGGCGTACACGTTGCCGGTGCCACCGTCGAGCGTGAGCCAGTCGCCCTCCACGATCTCGACGTCGTTCATGCGGCAGGCGCGGCGCTCATGGTCCACGACCATCGCCTTGCAGCCGACGACTGCGCACTTGCCCATGCCGCGCGCCACGACGGCCGCGTGACTGGTCATTCCTCCGCGGGAGGTGAGCACGGCGCGCGCGGCGACGATGCCGTGGAAGTCCTCGGGAGTGGTCTCCTCGCGCACGAGGATCACCGCGGCGCCGTTCGCGACGCGCCGCTCGGCGGCGTCGGGGTCGAAGACGGCGATGCCGCTCGCGGCGCCCGGACTCGCCGGGAGGCCCGTGGCAATCGGCGTGGCACGCACACTCGGATCGATCACCGGGTGCAGCAGCTGGTCGAGCTGTTCCGGAGGAACGCGCAACACGGCCTGGGCCGGGCTGATCATCCCTTCGTCCACCATCTCGGTGGCGATGCGGACGGCAGCCGCGGCGGTGCGTTTCCCCGTGCGGGTCTGCAGGAGGTAGAGCGCCCCGCGCTCCACCGTGAACTCGATGTCCTGCATGTCGCAGTAGTGCCGCTCGAGCAGCGCCTGCGTCGACAGCAGCTGTTCGTAGGCGCCCGGCAGCCGCTCCGCCATGTCCTCGATGCTGAGCGGAGTCCGGATCCCGGCGACCACGTCCTCGCCTTGCGCATTGACGAGGAACTCCCCGTAGAACTTTCGCTCGCCCGTGCTCGGATCGCGCGTGAACGCGACGCCAGTCCCCGAGTCGTCGCCGAGGTTGCCGAACACCATGCTCACGACGTTGACCGCCGTGCCGAGGTCCTCGGGGATGTTGTTGTGCTTCCGATAGTCACGCGCCTTCTTGAGCGTCCACGACTTCCAGACGGCTTCGATGGCGCCCCAGAGCTGCGTCACGGGATCCATCGGGAAATCTTCGCCGGTGGACGAACGGACGAGCGTGCGATATTCGCCGACGAGGCGACGCAGCTGCTCTTCACTCAACTCCGAATCATTCTCGACGCCGGTGGTGAGTCGCGTGGCGCCAAGCAGCTGCTCGAACTTGTAGTGATCCACGCCGAGCACGACGTCGCCGTACATCTGGATGAAGCGGCGGTAGGAATCCCACGCGAAGCGCGGATTGCCGCTGGCGCGGGCGAGCCCGTCCACCGTGTCGTCGTTGAGGCCGAGGTTGAGGATGGTCTCCATCATCCCCGGCATGGAGACGGGCGCCCCGCTGCGCACGGAGACGAGCAACGGATTCCCGGCGTCGCCGAAGCGCTTGCCGCTCGCCTCCTCCAGCCGCGAAAGGTTGCGCGTGACGTCCTCGCGCAACTGCGCCGGGATCCCGCCGTCGCCGAGGTACGCGATGCAGGCCTCGCAGGCGATGGTGAATCCGGGGGGGACGGGAACGCCGAGATTGGTCATCTCGGCGAGATTTGCCCCCTTCCCGCCGAGAATCGCCTTCATGTCCCTGGTGCCTTCGGCGCTGCCATTGCCGAAGAAATAGACGGAAGTATTCACAGGCGGGCTGGCTCGCAGTTCAGGTCAGCATCCGCAGCCGAAGCGGAGCTTGTCGGGATCCGTGGGTGGTGGTGTGGGATAGTCGCCCGAGAAGCAGGCATGGCAAAAGCCGTGCGGGCCGTCCGGAACGGACTCCAGCATCCCGTCGAGCGAGAGGTAACCGAGCGAGTCGACGCCAAGGGAAGCGCGAATCTCCTCGAGGGTATGGTTGGCGGCAATGAGCTCTTCGCGGCTCGGTGTGTCGATGCCGTAGTAGCAGGGGCCCGTGACCGGGGCCGAGCTGACACGCATGTGGACTTCGCGCGCGCCCGCACCGCGAACGAGCTGCACCAGGCCGCGCGTGGTTGTGCCACGAACGATGGAGTCGTCCACCATGACGACGCGCTTGCCTTCCAGCACCTCCCGGACCGCGTTGTACTTCAGGCGCACCTTGGCGTCCCGCGTAGCCTGGGTCGGCTGGATGAAGGTGCGTCCCACGTAATGGTTGCGGATGAGCGCGAGCTCGTACGGAAGGCCGCTCTCCTCGGCGAAGCCGATGGCCGCCGAGTTCGAGGAATCCGGAACGCTGAACACGAGATCAGCCGTCGGCGCCGGGCACTCGCGAGCGAGGCGGCGGCCGAGGGCGCGTCGCGCGCGATCGACCGAGCCGCCGAAGATGCGGCTGTCGGGCCTCGCGAAGTACACGTGCTCGAAGACACAACGCTTGAGCGGAAGACGCTCGAACGGGAAGATGGAGCGCTCCCCGGCGGCATCCACGGCGAAGATCTCGCCCGGCTCGATGTCGCGCTCGTAGGTGGCGCCCACGATGTCGAGGGCACAGGTCTCCGAGCCGAACACCGGCGCGCCGTCGAGCCGGCCCATCACGAGGGGGCGCCACCCACGCGGATCGCGCGCCGCGAGCATCGTGTCGCCCATGACCACGAGCAGGCTGTACGCGCCCTGGACGTCGCGCAGCGCATCGGCGAGGCGTTCTTCCGGCTTCTGCGCGCTGGAGCGCGCGAGCCGGTGCACGATCACCTCCGAGTCCATGGATGAGGCAAAGATGGAGCCCATGTCCTCCAGCTCGGCACGGAGCTCCCCGGCGTTGGTCAGGTTTCCGTTGTGCGCCAGCGAGATGTACCCACCGCGCGAGCTGACGAGAACCGGCTGCGCGTTCTCGAGCGACGACGATCCCGCCGTGCTGTAGCGGGTGTGACCGATGGCCATCACGCCGCGCAGCGAATCGAGCTGGTGATCGGCCATGTCGGACACGAGGCCCATGCTTCGCACACCACGCGCACCGCCCGCTTCATCCACCGCCACGATCCCGGCGGATTCCTGCCCACGGTGCTGGAGCGAATAGAGCCCGAGCTTGGTCAGGTCCACCGAGTCGGGTCGGTCGCGTACGCCGAAAATGCCGCACATCGTCAGGTCACCGAATCTGATGCGAGCGCCACGTCCTGCGTGGAGGCGCTGCGTTGCATGATGCGAGGGATCGCCTCGTGGTACGCCTCGGCGAGGCGGGCGACGGGAAAGTGGAGTTCGCGGTCGCCGATGGTGACGTCGAGAGATCCGCTCGCGGCGTGCACCGTGCCGATCGTGGTGGCGGGCACGCCGTGACGACGGGCGATGGACAGCACGTTCAACGCGTCCGGCGTGGAGACGATCACGCGCCCCTGCGCCTCGCCGAAGAGGAGGGCGCGCAAGGGAAGCTCCCGCCAGTCCGAAAGGTCGATCGTGGCGCCCATCAGCCGTTCCCGATCGAGCATCACACACTCGGCGAGGGCGACGGCGAGCCCGCCGTCGGCGCAGTCGTGGGCCGACCGCACCGCGCCGCTGGCGATGGCGTCCAGCAATGCGTCGATGAGCCGACGTTCGGCGGCGAGGTCACACTTCGGAGGGGCGCCGGCGACCACGCCATGGATGCGCTGCAGGTACTCGCTGGCGCCGAGCTCCGCGGTATTCTCGCCGAGGAGGACGATGCCGTCTCCGTCGCCGGTGAAGTGCGATCGCGTGACGTGCTGCAGCGAGTCGATGACGCCGACCATCCCGATCACGGGCGTGGGATACACCGCGCCGAGCGGACTCTCGTTGTAGAGCGACACGTTGCCGCCGGTCACGGGAGTGTCGAGCGCCGTGCACGCCTCGGCGATGCCGGCGACCGCCTCGCGAAGCTGGAAGTAGACCTCGGGCTTCCGCGGATTGCCGAAGTTGAGGTTGTTGGTGATGGCGCGCGGGCGGCCCCCCGCACATGCAACGTTGCGCGCTGCCTCGGCCACGGCGATGCGCGCGCCGGCGCGCGCGTCGAGATGCACGTAGCGGCCGTTGCAGTCCGTGGACAGCGCGATGGCGCGATCGGTGCCGCGCACCCGCACGACGGCAGCGTCGCTCCCGGGGCCAACGACGGTGTTCGTGCGCACCGTGTGATCGTACTGCTGGTACACCCAACGCTTGCTGGCGATGGTGGGCGAGCTGAGAAGCTGATCGAGCGTCCAGCGGGGATCGGCTTCCTCGGAGCGCTCGGCGATGGTCGTCACGTCCCGTTCACGACGCTGACGGATGTCGTCGCTCTCGCGCGCATCCGGCTCGTACGTCGGGCAGTCGGTGACGAGCCGGATGCCAGGGAACTCGGCGACGACGCGGTCGCCTTCGGTGACGCGGTAGACCGGTTCCGCGATCACCTCACCGATGACGGCGGCGGTGAGGTCCCATTTCTCGAGAATGTCGCGCACGTGCTGCTCGTGACCACGCTTTGCGACGACGAGCATGCGCTCCTGGGATTCGCTGAGGAGCAGCTCGTAGGGCGTCATCCCCTCCTCGCGTGCCGGTACGCGGGCGGTATCGATCACGATGCCGACGTCGCCGCGAGCGGCCATCTCCGCGGAGGACGACGTGAGCCCCGCCGCTCCCATGTCCTGGATGGCCACGATGTGGCCGCTGTGAATCAGCTCGAGGCTGGCCTCGAGGAGCAGCTTCTCGGTGAATGGATCGCCCACCTGCACGCGCGGGCGCTTGGCGTCGCTGGCCTCGGAGAGATCCTCGGAGGCAAAGGAGGCACCGTGGATGCCATCGCGCCCCGTGCGTGCGCCGACCGCGATGATGGAATTGCCGACCCCCTGGGCCACGGCCAGCATGAGGTCCTTCTCCTCGAGCAGGCCGACGCACATCGCGTTGACGATGGGATTTCCTTCGTACGCCGGGTCGAACACGACTTCACCACCGACTGTCGGGATGCCGACACAGTTGCCGTAGTCGCCGATCCCCTTCACCACGCCGGCGAAGAGATAGCGAACACGCGGCGAATCGAGCGAACCGAAACGGAGGGAGTTGAGGAGCGCGATCGGACGCGCGCCCATGGTGAAGACGTCGCGCAGGATTCCGCCGACGCCCGTCGCCGCGCCCTGGTACGGCTCGACGGCCGACGGGTGGTTGTGCGATTCGATCTTGAACGCCACGGCGAGCCCGTCGCCAATGGCGATCACTCCGGCATTCTCACCGGGGCCCTGGAGCACCCAGGGCGCCTTCGTGGGAAGCGTTCGCAGGAGGGGACGCGAATGCTTGTACGAGCAGTGCTCGCTCCACAGCGCGCTGACGATCCCCAGTTCGGTGAAGGTCGGCTCGCGGCCGAGCATGGCCACGAGGCGTTCATACTCGTTCGGCGTGAGGCCGTGCTCGGCGACCAGTGCCGGAGTGATGCGTGGATCGCCAGGGCGCGCGGATACGTTCACGGCGTGTGCGGCGGGGTGGAGGATGGATTCGCCGGCGGCATCTGCGGCGGCGAGGTCGGGATGGACGGCGACGCGTCGCTCGGCTTCCCGGGCGGCTTCATGCGGACCGGCGCGCTCGAGCTGCCGGACTTCGCTGCCTCCTTTGCCGAGATGGACTCGGGGGAGCTGCTCGTCCCCGTGTAGTGCCTGTCCGGCGAGCGGAAGATGGCGTCCGTCACGCTGTCGCGGGTGAGGATGACGAGGTCGCTGGTGCCACAGTTCTTCCCGCACGTGTTGGCGTAGAAGAGGAAGGTGCGGTCGCCGTTCTTCCGCACGGTGGCAGGCTTGCCGAGCGCCTCCACGACCTGCGCCTCGGACATGCCGGGCGAGACGGTCTTCTCCTTCTGTTGCGAGAGGCAGGCTGCGGGCGCGAAGAGAAGGGCGATGGCGAAGAGAGAACGCATGAGGGCTCCGGGTCGCTTAGGCGGCGACGTGTTGGAGGAGCGATTCGAAGAGCGCGAGTCCGTCCGGCCGGCCCAGCACCGGGTCCACGGCCCGCTCGGGATGGGGCATCATGCCAAGGACGTTTCCCTCCCTGTTCACGATACCCGCGATGTCCCGAATCGAGCCGTTCGGGTTGTAGGATTCCTCGGCCTGGACGCGGTCCGGTGCGTAGCGGAACACGACCTGACCCTCGCCCTCCAGGCGGTCCAGAGTCTCATCATCAGCGCTGTACCGTCCGTCACCATGGGCGACGGGAAGGGTGATGAGCTGGCCGCGCTCATAGCCGGACGTGAACCTGGTGGTCGCGTTCTCCACGCGCAGGGTGATCGGCGCGCAGACGAACTTGAGCGACGCGTTGCGCAGCAGCGCGCCCGGAAGGAGGCGCGCCTCGCAGGCGATCTGGAAGCCGTTGCAGATCCCGAGCACCGGGCCGCCGCGCTGCGCGTGCTGTACGACCTCGCGCATGATCGGGCTCAGCGCGGCGATGGCGCCAGCGCGCAGATAGTCGCCGTAGCTGAAGCCGCCAGGAAGGATCACCACATCAGCGCCCTGGAGGTCGTGATCCTTGTGCCACAGGTAGACGGCGTCCTCGCCGAGCGCGTCCACGACGGCGTGATACGCGTCGTAGTCGCAGTTGGAGCCCGGAAAGGTGACGATGCCGAACTTCATTCCGCGCTCACCTCGGCGATCTGGAAATCCTCCGTGACAGGGTTGGCGAGGAGCCGCTCGCACATCTCGCGAGCCATGGCACGCGCAGCATCGGCGTCCGGGGCATCGAGCTCCAGCACAAGGTGGCGGCCGACATGGACGCTGGCGACGGCGCTGAAGCCGAGCGAGTGAAGCGCGTCCGCGACCGCCTTGCCCTGGGGGTCGAGGAGGCCGCGGCGAGGAACCACGTGGACGGCGACGCGAAAGCGGGTCATTCGGTCGATTCGGACGAAGGGCGGGGAAGGAGGGGTGTCGGCTCGGGAGCAGGCGTCGGAGCGGCAACCGACTGCTCCGAGCTCGACGACATGGGCGAGGACGAGGAAGTGGTCGCTTCCGGGGAAGAAAAGTCAGCCGACGAATCGGAGCTGCTGTCATCGGCTCCTTCCCGTCGCTCGGAGCCGTCGCGATCCTTGCGGTCGCCGCGCCGCCGCCGCCGCTTGCGCTTCCGCGGGGCAACGGCGCCCTCCACCGGGATGACATTGTCCTCGGCGTCCGCGACGTCGGCGTCCCGCGCGGTGTCATCCAGCGTGGGAACTGCAGCGGTGCCCTGATCCGGTCGGCCCAGCGTGATCGCGTCCACACCCGCTGCCGCTGGAATCACGGCTGCGGCGGGCGACGTGGGCTCGGTCGCTTCCGTTCTTGGTTCGCGCGCGGAGCGTTCGCTGCGGCGGCCGCGCTCCTTCTGGCGGCCCTCGCGCTTCGGGCGCTCGGCGTCGCGCGTCCGTCCGCCACGCTCGGCGCGCTCGGTACGCTCGGTACGCTCGGCGCGCTCGGTACGTCCCCCTCTTTCAGCGGGGTGCTCCGCCGTGACCTTCCGTGCCGCGATGCGATCGAGGCGCGAGCGACCGGTCTCGGTGCGCTCCGCCCGCGACTCTCGCTCGGGCTGTTCGCCCAGGTCCGTGCCTGCCGCCCGGTGGGCACGATGGCTCCAGCGCGTGGCGTGCACCTGCGAGTCGAGCTCGAACTCGTCGTCCTCCTCGTCCTCGTCGTCCTCGCCTTCCGACAGGTCGTACGGCAGCGTTGGCTGGCGGCGCTCGAACAGGCCCGAGAACACCCAGCGCACGAGCCCCCACGCCACATAGATGAGCGCAAAGGGGAAGAAGTACTCCAGTCGCCGCGTGGCGAGCAGGATCATGGACCCGATGAGCAGCACCGTGGCGCCGATGGCGCGCAGGCTCCGGAAGCCGGTGCGCGGGAACACCGGATACGGCACGTTGCTGATCATGAGGAACGACAGCACGACCATCAGGTAGCGCAGGAGGACGTGCCACTTGAGGTCGGCGATCGCCCCGTAGGTGTAGAGCGACGACTGGCTGAACCAGTAGTACGAGGCGAGCGTGATGCCGGCGGCGGGGCTCGGAAGCCCCTGGAAGTACGTCTTGGCCGTGCCGGCCTGCTCGATGTTGAAGCGGGCGAGTCGCAGCACCGCGCATGCCGCGAACAGGAAGACCCAGACCCAGTCCCATCCGCTGCGGTTCAGCACGGCGAAGTACATGATCATTCCGGGCGCGAGCCCGAAGGTGATCGCGTCGACGAGGGAGTCGAGCTCCTCGCCGAACTCGGTGCCGGCATTGGTGGCGCGCGCCACGCGCCCGTCGAGCGCGTCACAGATGCCGCCGAGGAGGACGTACACGCCGGCCGCGACGAACTCCAGGCGCGAGGCGGCGATGATGGCGAAGACGCCGAAGAAGAGGTTCCCGAGGGTCAATCCGCTTGGAAAGAGGATCACGGCGCGGCGCATGTCGGGCCGCCGCCGCTTCCGGCGCGCGAGGGCCATCATGGGTTCGGCATCTCCGCGATCACGCTGGACCCGGCGACGGTGAGGTCGCCGATCTTCACGCGGACGGTCGCGTTGACGGGGAGGAAGACGTCCACCCGGGAACCGAAGCGGATGAGCCCCATGCGCTGTCCCTGGTCCACGTGCTCGCCCTGCCTGCTGTAGGTGACGATCCGACGCGCGATGAGGCCGGCGATCTGGCGGACGAGCACGCGCCCGCGGGAGGTCTCGATGCCCACCGACATCTGCTCGTTCTCGAGACTGGACTTCTCCGCCGCCGCATTCAGGAACTTCCCGGGGTTGTAGTGGAGATACCCCACCGTTCCCGTGACCGGATAGCGATTGACGTGCACGTTGAAGACGTTCATGAAGATGGAGATGCGGCGCGACGGGCCGCCCATGAAGGCCGGCTCCTCGACGATGGTGTCGAGCACCACCTTGCCGTCAGCGGGAGCAATGACCAGCTGATCGCCCCGCGCACCGGTACGCTCGGGATCGCGGAAGAAGTACGCGACCCAGAGCGCGATCACCGTGAGCAGGAAGGCGAGCAGCCAGAGTGGCCACGAGCGGCGGTTGAGGGCGAGCGCGTACGTGCCAGCGGCCACGAGGGCGGCAATGGCGATGAAGATGAGGCCTTCGCGGGCGAAGCTCACGGGGGCGGGGTCAGAGGTCAGTCGTGTCGAGTGGCGCGCCGGTGAGGCGCTCGAAGATGTCGAGGTATCGTGTGCTGGTGGCGTTCACGACCTGGGCCGGCAGCGAGGGCGGGGGCGCTTCCCCGTTCCACCGGCCGGCGCGACGCTCGCCTTCGAGATAGTCGCGTAAGGGCTGCTTGTCGAAGCTGGGCTGCGGGCCACCCGGGATGTAGGCATCGGCGGGCCAGAAGCGCGAGCTGTCGGGCGTGAGCACCTCATCGATCAGGCGAATCTCGCCGGATCGATCACGGCCGAACTCGAACTTGGTGTCGGCAATTATGATCCCGCGTGCGGCGGCGAGGTCTCGGCCTCGGGCATAGACCAGGCGGCTCATGTGCTCCAGGGCGGCCGCAACCTCCGGGCCCAGGCGGCGCACGACCTCGGCGACGGGAATATTCTCGTCGTGGCCGGATTCGGCCTTGGTGGCAGGGGAGAAGCGGGGCGGATCGAAGCGATCGCTTTCGCGAAGACCAGCGGGGAGGGGCTCACCCGCCAGCGTGCCCTGCTCGCGGTATTCCTTCCATGCCGAGCCGCTGAGATAGCCACGCACCACGCACTCCACCGGATAGACCTCGGTGCGAAGACAGAGCATCGCGCGACCGAGGATGGCCTGGCGATGCGGAGCCAGCACGGGGACCCGCTCGATGATCTCGTCGGCCTCTGCGGAGATCAGGTGATGCGGCACCAGGCTGCCGAGCTGCCGGAGCCACCAGGCGGTGATCTGGGTGAGCACCGCACCCTTGTACGGCACGCGCTCGTTCATGATCACGTCGAAGGCGCTCACCCGGTCGCTGGCCACGAGCAACACCCGCTCCGCATCCACGGCGAACACCTCGCGGACCTTCCCGCGGCGGACGAGTGGAAGTGGAAGAGTGCTCTCGCCAACGAGGTTCATACCCGCATCTCCTCCAGCGTCACCTCGGCAGAAGCGCCGGCGAGCAGGGGCTCGACGACCTCCTCCAGGAACTCGTCCACCTGCTGCGGTGCACGCCCGACGAATCGCTTCGGATCCATCGCCTGTTCCAGCTCCGCGCGCGTGATGCCGAAGGTGTCGTCGGCGGCGATGCGGTCGAGCAGGTCGTTCTGCTCGGCGCCGTCCTTGATCGCGCGAGCGGCATCGATGCTGTACCGCCGGATGCGCTCGTGAGCGTCCTGTCGATTGCCACCGGCGCGGACCGCGCGGACGATGAGCTCCTCAGTCGCCATGAATGGCAGCTCGTCCATCAGGCGGCGCCGGACGCGCGCCGGATGGACTTCGAGCCCGGAGGCCACGTTCTCCATCAGGCCGAGTATGGCGTCGGCGGCGAGGAACGATTCCGGGATGGACAGGCGTCGATTGGCGCTGTCGTCCAGCGTGCGCTCGAAGAACTGCACGGCATGCGTCTGGTTGGCGTTCGGCTCGAGCGAGCCGACGAAGCGGGCGAGCGACGCGATGCGCTCGGAGCGCATCGGGTTGCGCTTGTAGGCCATGGCCGAGGAGCCGATCTGCTCGCGCTCGAATGGCTCCTCGATCTCGCCGAACGCCTGGAGCATGCGCACGTCGGCGCTGAACTTGGCGGCACTCGCGGCGATGCCGGCGACGACGCCCAGGACCTGCGCATCGAGCTTGCGCGAGTACGTCTGCCCGCTCACCGGGATGCTCGCCGGGAAATCCAGCGCGGCGGTGACGAGGCGATCCAGCTCGCGCACCTTCTCGTGGTCACCGCCGAAGAGCTCGAGAAAGCTGGCCTGGGTGCCCGTGGTGCCCTTCACGCCGCGGCAGGGGAGGGTGCCAATCCGATGGTCGAGGTCCGCGAGGTCGAGCACCAGGTCCTGCATCCAGAGGGTCGCGCGCTTGCCGACGGTGGTCGGCTGGGCGGGCTGCAGGTGCGTGTAGCCGAGCGTGGGCTCATCGCGCCACTCGCGCGCGAAGGCGGCGAGCGCGCGCAGGACGTGGACGATCTTCCCGCGCAGCAGCGTCAGGCCGCGCCGCATCAGGACGAGATCCGCGTTATCGGTGACGAACGCGCTCGTCGCGCCCAGGTGGATGAACTTGTGCGCGGCCGGCGCCACGTCACCGAAGGCGTGGACGTGCGCCATGACGTCGTGGCGGAAGCGGCGCTCGTACGCCGCCACGGCATCGAAGTCGATGTCGCCCAGGTGCTGGCGCATCTGCGCAATCGCCTCGTCCGGGATCGGCACGCCGAGCTTCTGCTCGGACTCCGCCAGGGCGAGCCAGAGGCGGCGCCACAGCGTGTAGCGCGAGCGTGGAGACCAGAGCTCCAGCATCGCGCGCGAAGCATACCGGTCGGCGAGCGGGGAGGAGTAGTGGTCCTGCGCCGTCATCGGATCACGAAGTCGGTGGGGTAGATCTGGCCCTGGCGCTCGAAGAAGAGTCGGATCACGCCGCGTCCCGCATAATAGTCGAGTGCGCGCGAGACGTCTTCCGCCGAGGTGATGGGCGTACGGTTGATCTGGACGATCACGTCTCCCGCCTGCATCCCGAGCTCCTGCGTGATGCGATCGCTCGCCTTGTAGATCAGCGCCCCACGGTTCGAGAGGATCCCGCGTTCGGCGCGAATGGCAGGCGTCAGCGTGACGAGCTGGAGCTCGCGCATGACCTCGACCTTCGGCGCGCTCACCTCGGGCAGGTCGGCGATGGCGACCGTCACGCCCACGTCGCGGCCTCCGCGCCGCACCGTGAGCGGCACCTTGTCGCCCACGCGCAGGTCCAGGAGCGCGGCTTCCCAGTCGAAGCGGTTGCGGATCGTGCGATCGCGCAGCCGCACGATCACGTCGCCCGGCCGGATGCCCGCCTTTTCGGCCGGTGAGGATGGTGCCACGCTCGCCACCTGTGCGCCACGTACGATCAGGTCGCGCGGATTCTGCGTGCGGATCTGCTCGAGCTGGACGCCGATCCAGGGCCGCCGCACGCGCCCGTGCGTGAGCAGGTCCTCCGCGACGCGGCGCGCACGATCGATCGGAATGGCGAAGCCCAGGCCGATGGAGCCGCCGCTCGTGGAGTAGATGGAGGAGTTCACGCCGATGACTTCTCCATCGGCATTCACCAGTGGCCCGCCGGAGTTGCCCGGGTTGATCGAGGCGTCCGTCTGGATCATGTCGAAATACGCCGACGGGCCCTCTCCGCGCGCTACCAGATTGCGACCCACGCCGCTGATGACGCCCGCCGTGACACTCGGCTCCGCATTGCCGAGCATGAACCCGTAGGGGTTCCCGATGGCGATGGCCCACTCCCCCACGAGGAGGTTGTCGGAATCTCCGAGTGGGGCGACAGGCAGGTCCTTCGCATCCACCTTCAGCACCGCGAGGTCGTTGGTCTCGTCGGTACCGATGGCCTTCGCCGGGTAGGTGGTCCCGTCGCGCAGCATGACGGAGATGTTGGTCGCGCCGGCGACGACGTGCGCATTGGTCACGATCACGCCGTCTGGACGAATGATGAACCCCGTACCGAGCCCGGCGGAGGTCTGCGTACCGGAGCGCCCGCCGAAGAAAGCCTCGAACGGATCGGCGGCGACGCGCTGCACCATTTCCGTCTGCACGGTCACCACCGACGGCGCCACGCGCGCGACGGCCGCGGTGATGGCGGTGCGACGGGATGCGGGAATGTTCGCGGCCTTCGCCGACTCCGCCGTGCGGGCCACCTGCGCATCGGAGGAGGCGGGAGCTGCCGTGCAGGCGGCAACGGCGCCGAGGGCGACGAGGACGAAGCCGATCCGCATCAGCTGACTGGCCATACGTGCCGCAGCCGGGCGACGTCGCCGAGGAAGTGATCGACACCGCGATCGGTGAGCGGATGCACGAGGAGCGCGCGACACAGGTCCTCCGAGATGGCGACGGCGTCCGCGCCGGCGACGGCGCAGGCACCGAACTGCGTTGGCGATGAGGCGTTGACGGCGACGACGTCGCATTCGGCGTCGGAGCTGTCGAAGGCGCACCGGATGTCGCGGATCACGCCGATGCTGTCATGACCGGCGGCGTCGAGCTGGTCGAGAAAGGTGACCACGGCGAAGGCGCCGGTGCGCGCGGCGAGGAGGGCCTGCGCCGTGCTGTACACGTGCGTGGCGGCGACACGGATGCCATCGGTGCGGAGCCGCCGCATGGCACCCAGCGTCTCCTCGACGAGGGGAATCTGGACGACGATCTGGTCGGAGAGACGCGCCAGCTCGCGACCGTCGCGGTAGGCGCCCGCGGAGTCGATGGACTGGACGGCGGCGAAGATGGGACCATGCACGAGCCGTGACAGCTCCTGCAGGTGCGCGCGCGCGTCGCCGTTCGCTTCCATCGCGAGCAGGCCGGGGGTGGTGAGCACACCATCGAGCATGCCATGCGCGGCGCCCCAGGACACATCATCGGCGCGAGCGGTGGCGAGAAGGATCTTCATGCCGTGGAAAGATAGAAGGCGGCCGGGTACGTGACGCGTTCCAGGAACAGCGCGTGGGGCGGAGCGGGCGGCGAGACCTCCGAGTTGTCGGCGGCCGAGAGCAGCTGCTCGAGCTCGGCGAGGGGACGCCGGGCGAGGGCCACGTCCACCATGGTGCCGACGAGAAAGCGCACCATATGGTGCAGGAACCGGTTCGCCTCGATCTCGAACACCAACCCTCCGGGTCGATCGCTCCACGCCGCGTGGGTCACGCTGCAGCGGTGGTCGTCGCCCGGCGGAGCAGTCCCGCGGACCGCGAAGCCGAGGAAGCAATGCTCGCCACGGACGAGCGCGGCGGCGTCATCAAGTGCCTGCCGGTCGAGCGGCCGGCGCACGCTCCACTCGATACGACGGCGAAAGGGAGACTCGGATTCCTCATCCGTCCCGACAAGATAGCGATAGCGCCGCGCAACGGCGTCGTAGCGCGCATGGAAGTCGTCTCGCATCGGGTGTACCGCCGCGACCCAGACGTCCTGGGGGAGCAGGGCGTTGAGAGCGCGGCGCAACGCGATTGGCGTCCAGCGCTCGCTCACCCGGACACCCACCGCCTGCCCGCGCGCATGCACGCCGGCATCGGTACGCCCGGAACCCAGCGCGGCGGTGGGTTGCGCGCAGATCCGGCTCAGCGCCTCCTCGAGCACGCCCTGGACGGTGCGCCGGTCCGGCTGCCGCTGCCACCCGCTGAAGCCCGTGCCGTCGTACTGCAACACGAGCTGCATCGTGCGAGTCGGCATCGAGTGCAAAAGCTACCCGATGCCACAGGAGAGTCAAGCAATCGGCACGTTGCGCACGCGTGGGCCAGCGCGTGTTCATCATGATTGACTTTGCTGCGACGTCGCGGCCAATTTTCGATCCCGCCGCCGCTGCCGGCGTCGAATTCCTTCCCGCCGGATGCCCCCTCGTACACTCGCCACGCTCGCCCACGCGCTCAGCGTCGCGCCTGACATCCAGTCGGCGCTGCTCGGGCTGTCGGACGCGCTCTCCGAGGTGGACCGGTTCGCGCAGGTCGCCCTCGTCCGCTTCGACGCGCGTCGCTCCATGCTGGTCGACCGCCTCGTGCCGGCCGGCGACACGGTGACGCATGACCGGCTGGAGACGACGTTCGATCACCTGCCGACGCGCGAGCGCATCGCGGTGACGGCAGGCGGAGCCTTCGTGGATTTCGGCGACCAGTCGGACGAGTTCGCCGTGCTCCTGGGCTTCACGAAGTTCAACGACGTAGGCTGGCTCTCCTTGCGCGGCCTCCGCTTCGACGGACAGCTCGCGGCCGTGCTCGTGCTCTACGAAACCCGGAAGTTCTTCGGTGCGCGCTCCTCGGAGCGCATCGCACCCTCCTGCGCGCTGTTCGAGCTGGCATTCCTGCGGTTCCTGGAGCGCGAGGCGCGGGAAGAGGCCGTGCACACCCTCGAGGAAGTCACGCAGCGCGTCCACGCCGAGTACGAGCGCCGCCTCGGCACGCTGCAGGAGAAGCTGTCCCAGGCAGCCGGCGCGACCGGCGCCGATCCCGAGCGGCTGCTGACGCTCGAGCGCGAGGCGGCAAAGGCGCTCGAGGACGCGCGTCGCGCCGGCCGCCGCGCAGAAGCCGTGGAGCAGCAGGTCACCGCGGCGGTGGAGCAGCTGGAAAAGGCACACATCGAGCTGCACCGGCGGAGCGAATCGCTCAGGCAGAAGACCCGCACCCTCTATCTCATCGATCGCGTGCTCACGCTGGACGCGACAACCGACGATCCGCGCGAGATGGTGAACGGCCTCCTCACGCTCGTCGGCGACGACATGGGGGCGCAGCGCTGCTCGCTGCTGCTCGTCTCCCCCGAGGAACAGCTCCTCTACCTGGCCGCGGCACGGGGCATCGCGCCCAACGTGCCGATGGGACACCGTATCCGGCTCGGTGAGGGCGTGGCGGGCAAGGTGGCGGCCACGCGGCAGCCATTGCTCGTGCAGGATGTGGACGAGGCGAAGAGCCACCCGCTCCTGCGCGACGAGCACTTCACGACGGGGTCCTTCATCAGCTTCCCGCTCGTGTACCACGGTGCACTCGTCGGCGTAGTGAACCTCACCAACCGCGCGATGCACGGCATCTTCGTGGAGGAGGACATCGAGCGAGTGCGGCTGCTCGCGCTCGTGATCGGCCTCGTCGCGACACAGGCGCGACTCCCGGAGCGCATGCTCGAGACGCTCACCGTCGGCTGAGATGACGGCGACGCCCGTTCCGGCACTCCGTCAGGCCATCCGCCAGCTCGCGATGGGGGGCTCACTCTCCGAGCCGCAGGCGCGCGAGGCATTCGGGATCGTGATGCGCGGAGAAGCAACGCCGGCGCAGATCGCTGCACTGCTCGTGGGCCTCCGCGTGAAAGGCGAGACGGCCGACGAGGTGGCCGGCGCCGCCGATGCGCTGCGCGGCGCGATGGTGCGCCTCCCCGCCGAGCGGCCCGACCTGCTCGTGGACACCTGCGGGACCGGTGGCGGCGCGTTGGGGACGTTCAACATCTCGACCGCCGCCGCGCTCCTTGCCGCGGGGCTGGGAGTGCGCATCGCCAAGCACGGCAACCGTTCCTTTACCTCGCAGTGCGGCAGTGCCGACGTGCTCGAGGCACTTGGCGTCCCGATCGACGTGAGCGTGAACGTGATGGAACGCGCGCTCCGCGACGCAGGGATCGTGTTCATGTTCGCTCCGCTGATGCATCCAGCCATGCGCCACGTGGGCCCGGTGCGCAGCGAGCTGGCGATCCCGACGGTGATGAACATCGTCGGTCCGCTGGCGAATCCTGCATCCGCAGGCCGGCAGGTCGTGGGAGTGGCGGACGCGGCGCGCGTCCCGCTCATCGCCGGTGCGCTGCGTGCACTTGGCGCCGTGCACGCGCTGGTCGTCCACGGCGCGCCCGGCATGGACGAAGTCTCACCACTCGGCACGACGAACGTCGTCGAGATCCGCGATGGAGCGACGCGCCAGTGGAGCATCGATCCCGCCTCGCTTGGCTTCGCCGACGGGCGCGCCGAGGAGCTGGCAGGTGGCCCGCCAGCGGAGAACGCCGCCGCCGTGCTCGCCGTCCTGGGCAACGCAGCACCGCCGACGGCGACGGCCGCTGTGGTCCTGAACGCTGCCGCCGCGGTCTATGTCTCCGGTTCGGGCCCCGACAACTTCCCCGATGCCGTGGATCTCGCCCGTGACGGGTTGCGCAAAGGCGCGGGGATGGCCGCCCTGGAGCGCCTTCGCGCGGCGTACGCGAGCTGACAATGCGTTCCGCGTACAGGACGAGAACGGCCGCCGAGTCACACTCGGCGGCCGTCCGACTATCACGTCGTACCTGGTTCGTGATACGGGGTACCACGTACTCGCAGTTGCCGTCTGCTTCGAGCTAGTACCGACGCATCACTCCTACCACGATCCCCTGGATCGTGATGTCGTTCTCGTGCACGTACATCGGCGCCATCGTCTCGTTCGCCGGCTGCAGGCGGATGCGCCCGTCACGCTCACGGTAGAACTTCTTCACCGTGGCCGAGTTGCCGTGGAGCATCGCGATGACCATCTCTCCGTTGTCGGCGCTGTGCCGGTCGTTGATGACGACGAAGTCGCCATCACGGATCTGCTCGTCGATCATCGAGTTGCCGCGGACGCGAAGGACATAGTGGTTGCCGGACCGCTGCACCATCGTGTCGGGAACCGCGATCGTCTCCTGGTGCGCGACCGCCTCGATCGGCACGCCGGCCGCCACGGCGCCAAGGAGCGGAAGCTCGATCGCCTTCGGCACCAGCTCGCTGGGAAGGATCTCGATCGCGCGGCTCTCGTTGTACGAGCGCTTGATGAAACCCTTCCGCTCGAGATTGCTCAGGTGCTCGTGCACCGTGGCCAGCGAGTTGTAGCTGAAGTTCTCCGCGATCTCCTCGAAGCTCGGCGCGTAACCGTTTTGCTCCGAGTAGAGCGTCAGGTAGTTTAGAATTTCGCGTTGACGCTTGGTCAGCGGCATGATGACGGCTCCTGCGGCAAGAGTGGCGATCGTGACCGCGTACGGGCGTCGGCCTTCGGCTGCCCGAACAGCTACCGAATAGGTTATCCGAACAAGCCCCGAAGTGCAAGCATCTTCTCGCTGGAGCCCGCCAGGCGGGACACTTGGCACCATCGTGGACGAGGCAGCCGAGCGCGCCCGCACCCTCCTTCGCGATCACGGCCCCCGCCTCGCGGCCGCACTTCGCGACGCACCGAGGCCGCCTTCACTCGCTGCCGCGCTCCGGTCCGACAGCATAGGGGTGCTCGCCGAGGTGAAGCGTCGATCCCCGTCCAAGGGAGACATCGCGCCCTCTCTCGACCCGGTGGAGCAGGCGAGCGCCTATCGAGACGGTGGCGCGGCTGGCGTATCCATTCTCACCGAGCCGAGGCATTTCGGCGGAAGCGCCGAAGATCTCGCCGCAGTTAGGGCGGCCGTGCGGTTGCCCATCCTGAAGAAGGACTTCCACGTGGAGGCGATCCAGCTCGTGGAGGCACGGGTGCTTGGCGCCTCGGCCGCGCTGCTCATCGCCCGCGCCGTGCACCCCGATCGACTCGTCGCGCTCGTGGACGAGGGCCGGGCGCTGGGCCTCGAGCTCCTCGTCGAGGTGCGCGACGAGGAAGAGCTGGAGACAGCGATCCGGGCGAAGGCGAACATGATCGGTGTCAACAACCGCAATCTCGAGACGCTGGTGATCGATCCCGCCACCTGCGACCGCTTGATCCCGCTGATTCCCCCCGACGTGGTGGCAGTGGCGGAGAGCGGGGTGCAGACGCGCGCCGACGTCGAGCGGTACGCGACGATCGGTGCCGACGCGGTGCTGGTCGGCTCGGCGCTCTCGGCGTCCGCCGATCCGCGTCAGGCCACGCGCGCCATCACAGGGGTCTCGAGGAGGACGCGTGGTCGAGGTTAAAATCTGCGGCCTGACGCGTGCCGTCGACGCCGAATACGCCGACGCTGCCGGCGCGAGCTACCTCGGAGTGATCTTCGCCGGCGGTCCGCGCCAGCGCCTGCCGCAGCAGGCGAAGGAGACGCTGGCGGGCCGTCGGGCACGGAAGGTCGGCGTCTTTGCGGACCAGCCGGAGTCGGAGATCGCCCACATCGCCCAGGAGGTCGGGCTGCAGGTGATCCAGCTGCACGGCGCCTCGGATCCAAAGCGCGTGCAGGCGGTCCGCGCCGCCACCGGGCTCGAAGTGTGGGCGGTGGTACGCACACCGGACGGCCAGCTGTCCGAGCACGCCGAAGCGCTCGCCGACGAAGCTGACGCCCTCGTCGTCGACGCCCTGGTTCCCGGGCAGCTCGGTGGCAGCGGGGTGACCATCCCATGGCTACAGCTCGGTGAGTCGCTGGACGCAATGGAGCACGGGCACCGCGTCGTGCTCGCGGGCGGACTCACGCCCGAAAATGTGGCCGAGGCCATCGACTACGTTTCGCCGATGGTCGTGGACGTCTCGTCCGGGGTGGAATCGGCGCCCGGAATCAAGGATCACGCGCGGATTCGCGCCTTCATCGCGGCGGCCCAGGCCGCCGGCAACCCATGAGCAACTTCTCAGCGCCTGCGACGCCCGAAACCGATCGCTTCGGCGCCTTCGGCGGCCGCTACGTTCCCGAGACACTGATCCCGGCACTGGACGAGCTCGAGACTGCCTACGAGACGGCGCGCCGGGACGAGCGCTTTCGCGACGAGCTCTCCACCCTGCTCGCCACCTACGTCGGACGGCCGTCACCACTCAGTGAGGCGCCGCGCTTCTCCGAGCTGGTGGGTGCGCGTGTGCTGCTCAAGCGCGAGGATCTCAACCACACCGGCGCCCACAAGATCAACAACACGGTCGGCCAGGTGCTGCTCGCGCGCCGCATGGGCAAGACGCGAATCATCGCCGAGACCGGGGCAGGCCAGCACGGTGTCGCAACGGCGACCGTCTGCGCGCGGTTCGGCCTGCAGTGCCGTGTCTACATGGGCGAGGAGGACATGCGGCGGCAGTCGCTCAACGTCTTCCGGATGCGGCTCCTCGGCGCCGAGGTCGTCCCCGTCACGAGCGGAACGCGCACGCTGAAGGATGCAACGAGCGAGGCGATTCGCGACTGGGTGACCAACGTCACGGACACGCACTACATCATCGGGTCCGTCGTCGGCCCCGCGCCCTATCCGCGGATGGTGCGTGACTTCCAGGCCATCATCGGTGTGGAAGCGCGTGCCCAGGTGCTGGAGCGTGCCGGCGTGCTGCCGAAGTCGGTCGTGGCGTGCGTCGGGGGCGGCTCGAATGCGATGGGCGTGTTCCACGCCTTCGTCCCCGATTCGGGGGTGGAGCTGGTCGGCGTTGAGGCTGCGGGCGAGGGGCTGGACTCGGAGCGGCATTCTGCGTCGTTGACTCGCGGAGTGCCCGGCGTGCTGCACGGCGCCCTGAGCTACCTCCTGCAGGATGACGCGGGACAGGTGCACCCGGCGCATTCCGTGTCCGCTGGTCTCGACTACCCCGGCGTGGGGCCCGAGCACTCCTACCTGAAGGACAGCGGTCGGGCGCTGTACGTCTCGGTGACGGATGACGAAGCGCTGGCCGGCTTCCGCACTCTGAGCCGGCTGGAGGGGATCATACCCGCCCTCGAGACCGCGCACGCGGTTGCCTGGATCGAGCGGGAGCGTGACCGTTGGACCACCAGCGACGTCGTATTGCTGTGCGTCAGCGGCCGAGGTGACAAGGATGTGGTGCAAGTAATGGAAATGGGTATTCTTGAAACGTGACCTCCCCGTCGGCCCCACCAGCGCGGGAGCTCGAGCTCGTCCCAGCCGCCGTTGACGTTCCCCTGATCCAGGAGCTGCTTCGGCTCTTCGGCAAGGCCGCTCGGGCGCACCAGCTCTACCTCCCCAACAACCCCGTCTACAAGGCCGCGCAGGAAGCCCTGCGCGGCGGGTTCGCGCCCATCTGGGAGCAGACCGACGAGCTGGTGCTGACCTTCACCGAGAGCGAGGTGAAGTACGCCGGCGAGACGGTGCTGGAGGAACGTTCCAAGAGCAGCGACAGCCTGCCCTGGACGTTCTACAAGGACGGCGTGCGCGAGCTCCGATTCCTGCGCGGGTTCGACGAAGAGGAGCTGGGCCGGCTCCTGGACATCCTGCAGCGGGTGCGCAAGGCGTCGCCCGACGAGGACGACCTGCTGACTCTCCTCTGGCAGGGCGACTTCACCTACCTGCGCTATCGCTACGTGGACATGATGGTGGATGCCACCGTCCCGCTGGCGGAAGGGGGCGAGGTGCTCGCCTTCGACGAGAGTCTCGCGGAAGGGGGCGGCCCGACAGGAAAGCAGATCGATCCGGCCTCCTACATGGATGGTGGCGAGGACGAGGAGGAGGAGACCCGCTCCGGCGTCGTCAACCTGTCGGATTTCGACTCGACTCTCTACTTCCTGGATGAGAAGGAGATCGAGTACCTCCAGACAGAAGTGAAGCGCGAGTACGAGAGCGACCTGCGCCAGAGCGTCGTGGCCCTGCTGCTCGACATCCTGGAGCAGCAGCCGGACCCGGATATCCGCGTGGAGGTGGCCGAGATCCTCGACAACTTCATGCTGCACATGCTCACGGGCGGGCAATTCCACAACGTCGCGTATCTACTGCGCGAGGCGCAGGTGGCGTCGCAGCGGGCGGCCGAGATTCAGGCGCCGGTGCGTGAACGGCTCACGACGCTGTCGGTGCGACTCAGCGCGCCGGAGGCGTTGTCGCAGATGCTGCAGTCCATCGACGAGTCGGAGCAGATCCCTTCTGGCGACGAACTGAACGAGCTGTTCGAGCAGCTTCGCCCGAGCGCGCTGGGCACCGTGTTCGAGTGGCTCGGCCGCATGCAGACGCCGAGCGTGCGGCCGCTGCTCGAGCAGGCCGCCGCGCGACTGGCGTCGCAGAACACCGCGGAGCTGGTGAAGCTGATCAACTCGGATAATCGCTCGGTTTCGCTCGAGGCGACGCGCCGCGCCAGTGCCTTGAAGACCCCCGCCGCGGTGTCGCCGCTGGCGCGGGTGCTGGCGGAGTCGGATGCCGAGCTGCGTGTGGCAGCGGTGCAGGCGCTGAATGAGATCGGCACCCCGGGGGCGATGCAGGCGCTCGAGCGGGGCCTCGAGGATTCGGAGCGAGACGTCCGGATCGCGACCGTCCGCGCAGTCCAGGCGCGCGGGTATCGTGCCGCGCTTCCTCGCCTCGAGGCAGCGGTGAAGGGGCGCGGGGTGCGCGATGCCGACCTGAGCGAGAAGATGGCCTTCTTCGAGGCGTACGGCAGCATGTGCGGCGATGCAGGTGTCGGCACGCTCGACGGGATGCTGAACGCGAAGTCGCTGTTCGGCCCCCGTGCCGATGGCGAGCTGCGCGCCTGCGCCGCGATGGCGCTCGGGAAGATCGGGTCGAGCTCGGCGCAGGCGGCCCTCCAGAAGGCGGCGAACGAAAAGGACGTCGTCGTGCGAAATGCCGTGACGCGCGCATTGCGGGGAGGTGGCGCATGACGCCGTCCCAGTCTGGCGCACCGCATCCGCTGCCACCGTCCGGCGCGCGCTCCGCGCCGGGGCTGGCCAGCTCCTTCGGCGACTCCGGGGGGGACGCGTTTCTCCGGCGTTCCGGCAAGGCGCTCATCGTCGCCCTCTACGCCGCGCTGCGCGCGATCCGGCTCTACCCGCTTGAAAACGCCGCGGTGGTGAAGGCCACCGAGGAGCTCACGTCGCTGGCGGCAGAGCTCCTGCAGCAGGAGCACGAACTGGAGGTTCGCGTCTCGGGCGAGTTCGTGTTCGTGAACGGCGTGCGGCTTCGCCTCGATCTCGACAACTACGCCAGCTTCAGCCACCTGCTGTCGGTGTTCAAGGGCGCGGGGATCGGCTCGCTGCACCTCCACGCCGCGCCGTCAGTGCGCGACTGGTCCCGGTTCCTCGCGCTGCTGCTCGCCCCCTCGCCCGAGGCGCCCCCCGTCCGCTTCGAGCAGCTGACGGCGAAGCTCACCCAGCAGGACCTGCGGGTGTTCGAGCTCGGCGAGCCGATGGAGCAGGCGATGGACGCCGAATCGCGCCAGCGCTCCAAGGAGATCGCGAAGAAGACCTACGCGCAGTCGGTGTCGGTGACGCGCGAGCTGATGACGTCGGTACGCATGGGTCGGAGCCCGAACGTCAAGAAGATCAAGCGCGTCGTGCAGGGCATCGTGGACCAGATCCTGAACGAGGAGACCTCGCTGATCGGCCTGACGACGATTCGCGACTACGACGAGTACACGTTCACGCACAGCGTGAACGTGTGCATCTTCTCCGTGGCGCTCGGCAAGCGACTCGGATTCGGCAAGGTGCAGTTGTACGACCTC
>DASUXT010000199.1:0-4207 GCA_036377775.1 Gemmatimonadaceae bacterium
CAACGTGAACCAGTACGCCGTCACGTGGGGGAGCTCGGCACTGCGCATCGCCATCGCCGAGAAGTACCGACGATTCTACGGGATGGAGGTGGATCACGATCGCGAGGTGACCGTGACCTGCGGCGCCACCGAGGCGATGGCCTCCGTGTTCATGGCGTTGATGGATCCGGGCGACGAGGTGATCATCCTCGAGCCGTTCTACGAGAACTATGGTCCCGATGCGATCCTAGCCGGCGCAAACCCGACCTTCGTTCCGCTCGAGCGGCCACACTGGACGATCGACCCCGACCGCCTGAAGAAGGCGTTCACGAAGCGCACCAAGGCGATCGTCCTCAACACCCCGCACAATCCCACCGGCCGCGTGTTCACCCGCGCCGAGATGACGATGATCGCCGAGCTGTGCGCGAAGCACGACGTCTGGGTGATCACCGACGAGATCTACGAGCACATCCGCTACGCCGGCGACCATCACGTGATGGCGACGTGGCCCGGCATGCGCGAGCGCACGATCACCATCTCCGGCCTCTCGAAGACATTCAGCTGCACGGGGTGGCGGCTCGGCTACGTGATCGCCCCCGAGGCGCAGACAGCGGCCATCCGGAAGGTGCACGACTTCCTCACCGTGGGCGCGCCGGCGCCGCTTCAGGCGGCGGGCGCGGTGGGCATGCACTTCGACGCCGACTACTACAACCACCTCGCGCTCGACTACCGCTCGCGCCGCACCGTGCTGTGCGACGCGCTCAGCGAGGCGGGGTTCACCTTCACGCAGCCCGAAGGTGCGTACTACGTGCTCGCCGACTTCTCCGGGCTGAGCGACATGGACGACGTGCGCTTCGCGAAGTGGATGTGCCAGGAGATCGGCGTGGCGACGGTGCCGGGCTCGAGCTTCTACTCGAACCGCGAGATGGGGCGGTCGCTGGTGCGCTTCGCCTTCTGCAAGAAGTACGAGACGCTGAAGCGGGCCGCCGAGCGGCTGGCGACAGTGCGAGCGTCGGCATGACTCGCTAGCGTGGCGAGCGAATCCCGGACGGCGATCTACGTCGGCGTCGCAGCCACGATCCTCATCGCGGCGACCAAGTTCCTCGCGGCAGCTGTCACCGGGAGCTCGGCGATGGTCGCCGAGGGAGTGCATTCGCTGGTGGACTCGGCCGACGGGCTCTTGCTGCTGCTCGGCCAGCACCGCGCGCGGCGGCCGCCCGACGAGCACCATCCGCTGGGTCATGGCAAGGAGCTCTACTTCTGGGCGCTCATCGTCGCAGTGCTGTTCTTCGCCCTCGGCGGGGGAATGTCGTTCTACGAGGGGGTGCAGCATATCATGCATCCGGAGCCGATCAGCGATCCCACTTGGAACTACGTGGTGCTCGCGGCGTCGGCGGTGTTCACGCTCGGATCGTTCGTCGCAGCGTTCCGGCCGTTCCGTCGTCGCGCCGGCGATCTCGGGTACTGGCAGGCCTTCCGACGCAGCAAGGATCCGACGCTGTTCACGCTCGTGCTCGAGGATCTGGCCGACCTCGCCGGGCTGCTCCTGGCGTTCATCGGCGTCTACCTCAGTCACCGACTCGCGAAGCCGTGGCTCGATGGCGCGGCGTCGATCGGCATCGGACTGGTGATGGCCGCGGTGGCAGCGCTGCTGGCGCGCGAGAGCAAGGGTCTGCTCATCGGCGAGGCGGCGCGGCCCGAGCAGCTCGCGCTCATTCACCGCGCCGCAGCGGACGACCCCGCGGTGATCGCGGTGCGCCGGCCAGTGACCATGCACCTTGGCGCGCACAGCATCCTCGTCGCGATGGACGTGGAGTTCGAGCCGAGGCTGTCGGCCGGGGAAATCGCCAGCGCGGTGGACCGCCTCGAGGCGCTGATCAGGCACAGCCTGCCGGACGTGCGGCACATCTACATCGAAGCGGACTCGATCCGGAGCGCGGCGCGTGATCGCCCAGCCTTCCCGGCCGGCAGTCAATGAGTGACACGCGTACTCACGCCTGGCGGGACCGATGGGCCGACGTACGGCGGTCGTTCCTCGACTTCCTCGCCGTGCCCACGCTGACCGTGATCGGCTTCGTGGTGCTGGGGCTCGGCACCTACCTGCTGGACCGCCAGCCGGTGAGCTGGGTGGAACCGACGCGCCACTTCCTGCGCGAGCACTTCATCAACGACGCGAGCAAGACCGAGTCGCTGCTGGGGACGATCGCCGGCAGCCTCGTCACGCTCACCTCCATCACCTTCTCGCTGCTGCTGCTTGCCGTACAGCAATCCGCCGCTGCGCTGACAAGCCAGGTCCTCGACCAGTTCGTGCGACGTCGCGACAATCAGGTCTACTTCGGCGTGTTCGTCGGGGCCTCGGTCTACGCGCTGCTCATCCTTTCCGCGAACAGCACCCAGGTCACGCCGGTGTTCGGCGCGTCCGTCGCGCTGCTGGTGGCCATCGGCGCGCTGGTGTCGCTCGTGCTGCTGCTCTACTCCACGCTCAACCAGATGCGACCCATCCGCATCGTCGAGGCGATCCACGACCTCACCCTGGCTGCGCGATCGGACCAGCAGGCGCTCATCGAGCGCACCATGCGCGCACCCGCGTTCCACGATGCGCCGGTGGTGCTCAGCGTCAAGGCGGACGACGACGGCTACCTGACGCTGATCCGCCTGCAGCGCATCGCTGGTGCTCTCAAGCAGATGCGTGGGCGGCACGAGGTGGTCATCCGTCCCACGCTCGGCGAATACGTCTGCTATCACCAGGTGCTGGCCGAGGTCCACGCGACGTCGCGGGAAGACGCAGAGGAGCTCGCGCGTGCCACGCGATCGGCGTTGCGTCTGGAGCGCCAGCGTGACTTCCGGCACGATGCCGGCTTCGGTATCGACCAGCTGGCCACGATCGCCTGGGTTTCCATCTCCACCGCCAAGTCCAATCCCGCACCGGCGCTCGCCGCGCTGCGCAACCTGCGTGACCTGTCGGCTCGCTGGTCCGAACCTCGCGAGAGGCACGTCGCGCCGGAGCAGCTTCCGGTGGTGTACCGCGACACCGTGCTGGAGGACCTCATCGGCACCTTCGAGTCGACGGCGGTAGTGGCGTCGGAGTCCATGCAGCACCAGAGCCTCGCCGAGGTGCTCCGCTCGTTCGCCGACCTGCTGCGCTGGATGCCGAGCGACCTCCAGCCCCGCCTGAACGACGCGATCCGTCGCATCCCGACCGCACTCGGCGACCACGTGCTGACGGCGGAGCTGGAAGACGCGCTGCTGATGCTGTGCAATGCGCTCCGCGAGGTGGGACGCCCCGACACCGAGCAGCTGGTACGCCGTGCCCTCGCCGCGATGACCGACCTGATCGGCAGCTACGAAAGTCGCGGCACCCGCGGCGCGGCGCACGACTGAGCGAGGTGCACTTCGGCGTCTGTTCGGTGTATATTGCCAACGGGCAATTCCGCTTGGACGTTCACCGATCAGCAGGTACTGTGTAGCCCAATGTCTCGCGCCGAGATCACCACTCCCGAAGTTCTGTCCGACGAGTCCGTCGTCGAGCTCTCGCTCCGCCCGCAGCGGCTGGAGGAGTTCATCGGCCAGCAGAAGGTGAAGGACAACCTTCGCCTCGCCATCGATGCCGCACTCGCGCGTTCGGAGCCGCTCGACCATTCCATCTTCTACGGCCCGCCCGGCCTCGGGAAGACGACGCTGGCCGAGCTGATCGCGCGCGAGCTGCGCGTCAACATCCGCACGACGTCGGGGCCCGCGCTGGAGAAGCCGGGCGACCTGGTGGGCACGCTGACGAACCTGCGCCAGGGCGACATCCTCTTCATCGACGAGATCCACCGGCTGCGCCCGGTGATCGAGGAGTTCCTCTATCCGGCGATGGAGGACTACCGGATCGACATCCGGTTGAGCGAAGGCCCCAAGGCGCAGACGATCACGATGCCGATCGAGCGGTTCACGCTCATCGGGGCGACGACGCGGTTCGGCATGCTCACGGCGCCGATGCGCGCCCGCTTCGGGATCGAGCAGCGGCTCAACTACTACGCCACCGAAGACCTCGAGCTCATCGTGCGGCGCACGGGAGAGGTGCTGAAGGTGGAGGTGGAGCCGACCGGCGCGCGCGAGATCGCGCGTCGCTCGCGTGGCACGCCGCGCGTGGCCAACCGCCTGCTCCGCCGCGTGCGCGACTACGCGCAGGTGCGCGCGAACGGCGTTATCACGGAAGACGTGGCGCGCGCCGCGCTGGCGATGC
>DASUXT010000200.1:0-23872 GCA_036377775.1 Gemmatimonadaceae bacterium
TCGCGGGCGAAGACGAGCGAGGACTGCGGCTGCGGGACGATCTGCCAGACAGGTCCGGTGCCCTGCGCCCGGGCGCGCATCGGCGTGGAGAGCAGGACGGGAGCGACGACGAGGGCGGCGAAAGCTGGACGGTACATGCGCGCGAAAGGAGGGTGTGCCTGATAAACGACTGAGCACGCAGTTCGTACCAGCCGGACCGTCCATTGTTCGCCGGTGTTGCCGGCTGACCGGCCGGCGGCGATTCTTAGGCGATGCCCCTCGCCCCGACCGCCCCCTTCCTCGTCCTTGCCCTCGCCCAGCTCCGCCCGCGGAAGGGCGACTACGCCGGCAACCTGGCGAAGATCGGCGCCATGCTCACCCAGGCGGCGTCGCTGGAGGAACGGCCTGGCCTCGTCTGCTTTCCGGAGACCGCGCTCACCGGCTACTTCCTGGAAGGGGGCGTGCGCGAGCATGCAGTGACGGCAGGGCAGCTCGCCGCCGACCTGCACCGCATCTACGCCGGCCCGCCGGTGGACGTGTGCGTCGGCTTCTACGAAGTGTGGCGCAACCGGCTCTACAACAGCGCGCTCTACGTCTCGCTCGGCGAGACGGTGCCGCTCGTGCGGCACGTGCACCGCAAGATGTTCCTCCCCACCTACGGGCTGTTCGACGAGGAGCGGTTCGTCGAGCACGGCCTCGAGGTGCGGGCGTTCGACACGCCATGGGGACGCGCGGCGATGCTCGTCTGCGAGGACGCCTGGCACTCGATGACGGCGACGATCGCTGCGCTGGATGGGGCCCAGATCGTCATCGTGCCCACCGCGCCGCCGGCCCGTGGCGCCTGGCCAGGACACGGCGACCTGTCGCGGCCGGCGAGCGTGTCGCGCTGGGAGCGCCTGGCGCGGGACATCGCCGACGAGCACGGGGTGTTCCTCGCGCTGGCCCATCTCGCCGGCAGCGAGGGAGGAAAGCAGTTCCCCGGCGCGGCGCTGCTCGCGGGCCCGCGCGGAGAGGTGCGCGCGCGGGGGCCGCTCTGGGACGAAGCGCTCGTGGTGGCGCGTATCGATCTCGCCGACGTGACGCGCGCGCGCGCCGACATGCCGCTCATCGCGGACCTGGAGACGATGGCGCCGCACCTGCGCGAGTCGATGGCCAAGGTGGCCGCCGGATCGCCGCACCTGCTGGCGTTCGACGGCATGGAAGCGATCGCCGCGACGATGTCCGGCGGGGACATGCTGGACGCGACGCCGGTGCGCATGAACGCCCCCACGCTGCGCACGGCGACGAAGCTGCCGGTGGTGATGGGGAGCGTGAACGGTGAGCCGCCTCCGCTCGAGGTGGATGGGGCGCTGCTGGAAGAGTGGCTCACCCGATTCCTGCGCGACGAGATGTCACGGCGCGGCTTCGCGTACGCCGTCGTGGGCATCTCGGGGGGCGTGGACTCGGCCGTGACCGCGTACCTGGCGGCGCGCGCGCTGGGCCCGAAGAACGTGATCGGCGTGCGCATGCCGTATCGCACCTCGAGCGAGGAGAGCCTCGAGCACGGCCAGCTGGTGATCGACGCGCTCGGCATCGAGGGGCGGACGCTTGACATCAGCGCGGCGGTGGACGGCTACCTCGCCAACGAGCCCGACGCCGACCCATCGCGCCGAGGCAACGTGATGGCGCGCATGCGCATGATCGCGCTGTTCGACCTGTCGGCGAAGCACCGCGCCATTCCGCTGGGCACGGGAAACAAGACCGAGCGCCTGTTCGGCTACTTCACCTGGCACGCCGACGACTCGCCGCCGATCAATCCGCTGGGCGACCTGTTCAAGACGCAGGTGTGGGCACTGGCGCGACATCTCGGCGTGCCGGAGGTGATCGTCGGCAAGGCGCCGTCAGCGGACCTCGTGGTCGGGCAGACCGACGAGCGGGACTTCGGCATCAGTTACCAGAAGGCCGACGAGATCCTGAACTGGATCCTCAGCGGCTACAGCGCGGAAGACCTCGTGGCGCGCGGCTTCGACACGGGCGAGGTGGCGCTGGTGACGAAGCGTCTCGCGTCCACGCACTGGAAGCGACGGCTGCCGACGGTGGCGATGATCAGCCCGACGGCGATCGGGGAGAGCTATCTGAGGCCGGTGGATTACTGAGGGAAGGTGGGAAGGTGGGAAGGTCGGGAACGACCTCCGGCCTTCCGGTCTTCTCACCTTCCGGCCTTCCGGCCTTCCGGAGTTCATCGGCATGCTCCTCGCACCTTGGCGCCATCATGGCGACCACGCGCAAGCGCACCGTGAAGCGACCGGTGGCGAAGAAGAGGAGTCTGAAGACGGGAGCGAAGGCGACGAAGAAGACTTCGACGCGCAAGACTTCGACGGGCGGGAAGACCTCAGCGGCGAAGAAAGCCTCGACGAAGAAAACTGCGAACAGATCTTCGGCGAAGAAGCCGCCGGCGCGGAAGACGTCGTCGAGCCGCACGACGAAGCCGCTCGCCGAGTACAACCGGAAGCGTGACTTCTCGCGCACGAAGGAGCCGGCGGGGACGGTGCCCAAGGCGCGCGGGAAGACGCTGCACTTCGTGGTGCAGAAGCACGCGGCGAGCCACCTGCACTATGATTTCCGCCTCGAGCTGGACGGCGTGATGAAGTCGTGGGCGGTCCCGAAGGGACCGAGCTACGATCCCAAGGTGCGGCGGCTGGCGATGGAGGTGGAGGACCATCCGATCTCGTACAACACCTTCGAGGGGACGATCCCGGCGGGCGAGTACGGCGGGGGTACCGTGATGCTCTGGGACCGGGGGACGTACGAGGCGGAGGATGGGGGCGGGGTCGAGTCGCTGCGGCGCGGCTACGAGAAGGGCGACCTGAAGATCCTGCTGCACGGCAAGCGCCTGCGTGGCGGCTGGGTGCTCGTGCGCATGAACCGGCCGGGCCGCCCGCAGTGGCTGCTGATCAAGCACCGTGACGAGACGGCGGATCCGGACTTCGACGTCACCGCCGATGAGACGACGTCAGTGGTGACGGACCGGTCGATGGACGAGATCGCCGACGGGCGCGGGGGCAAGCGAGTCTGGCGGTCCAACCGCTGAGGCTGACCCGGGAAAAGGAATCGGTAGTGACCCCGGCTCCTTTCTTCGGGCATGGGGTATCATGGACCATGACCAACTCCCTCCGCCTCACGCTCGCTGCCGTGGCCATCGCGGCGCTAGCCGGCTGCTCGCGCACCTCGGAGCCGCCCGCGCTCAGCGACGACCTGAAGCAGGACCTCGCGCGCGCCGGCGCGGCCGATGTGCAGCTCGCGGGCTCGGCGAGTCCGCGCGTGGACGTGGTGTCAGCCTCGGAGCGGTTCAATGGCGCGGTCGCCACGCCGAAGGCGCCGTCGAAGGCCCGCACGACGAGCGCGGCGCGCGGGACGAAGGCCCCGATTCGCAGCCCGCGGCACGAATCACCCGCCGCGGCGCAACCGGCCCCGCAGGCGCAGGAGACGGCGCCCGCCGAGGCACCCACTGCCACCCCTGCCCCCGAGCCGGTTCCGACGCAGCGTCGCCCACAGGCACCACAGCCTTCCACGCAGCGGGAGCCACCCGGTGGCTGGAAGACACCGGGCCAGGTGATCCGGAGCGCGCCGTTCCCGATCAATCCGTAGCTTGATGATCGGACACGGGAAGAGCTGAGAGGGGAAGGGGCTGAAGAAATCGACACGGCAGGAGTGAATCCTGCCGTTTCAGCTTTTTCAGCAGTTTCCTCTGCGGCTGCAGGTAGCGCGACGACGCGGTGCAGGAGGTTCGCCCGGACGGTGCCTCCTGCACCACATCGTTTTCAGCCGCGGGTCAGGCGGCTCGTGGTTCGGCGAAAGCGAGACTCACGGCGCGGCGGGCCTGGCGCTTGAGGGCGCGGTGCACGGCGCGCGCGTAGTGGATGAAGTTGTTCCCCGCCCACGGGTAGCGGAGAAAGAACTCGGCCGGCAGCATGTCCGCCTTGAGGCGATTGCACCGGGGACATGCGGCGACGACGTTGCCCGGCGTGTGCGCGCCACCCTTGGCGAGCGGATGCACGTGGTCGAGAGTCGCGTGCGCGTAGTCGAGCGGAGCGGCGCAGTACACACAGCGTCGTCCGCAGTCGCGGATGGCGGCGAGCTTGATGGCGCGTTTCTGCTCTGACGGAACGAGGCGACGCATCTGGCGGAACATCCTGCGACGCGTGCGGGGAGGGATGACGCGATGACCGTGTCGAGCGGGCAATCTCACCTCGCTGGAAAGGACGACACCCCGCGCAGGGAAGGAGTCCCTGTCGCGGGGTGTCGCGCATCGTGGTCGGTGTGGCGGCGCCGGAGGAGGCGTCGAGCGGCTTGCGCTCGGGTCGCGCGCTGCATCAGTCCGTGCTGAGCTGCTGCGAACATTGGCCTCCGGATGCGTCGGAACGGCGGTGAACCACTCGTCGCGCTATTAGTGCAGCGGATGTGCCACGCGCGCAAGAGGAGCGGCGCGCGCGCGTTTACGATTGCGACGAAGAGGCCCGCCGATCGGTAACACCCTGTCGGCGCTCCGGCCGCTTCCAGGCCTTGAGGGGATCGCGCATGGCGGCGATGATGCGCGCCGCGTTCATGTCGAGGACGGTGCGATCGGGCATCTCCGAGCCGGGAAAGGGGAGCGGGATGTCGAACCCATCGCCCTGGCGGCGCGGAATCACGTGCACGTGATAGTGGAAGACGTCCTGCCCCGCCGCGACGCCGCTGTTGACGACGAGGTTCAGCCCCTCCGCACCCGCGACCTGCTTGACCACCGGCGCGAGCTGCATGGACACCTGGAACAGGTGCGAGGCCAGCGAGGGAGGAATGTCCTCGATGGACTCATAGTGCTCGCGCGGCACGACGAGGACGTGACCGGCGTTCACCGGCTGGATGTCCATGAAGGCCACCACCTCCGCATCCTCGAAGCACATGGAAACCTCTCCTGCGCCGTGAATCAGGTCACAGAAGGGGCAGGTATGACTGGTGGCCGGTGGCATGGATCCTCACTGGAGAAAGAGCACGAACGAAAACGCACACCCGATGCCACGCCGTCGCGCCCGCCGAGCGCCCTCGGTCGCCGGGGCCGCACCGGCTACTCCCGGCAGCTGCGTCCGCGCAGGCTCACCTGCGGGGGCTCGCGCATGATGCAGCTGCTCATCAGCCCCGACTTCAGGTTGTACTCCTTCTCCGCGGCCTCGAGCTCGGCGAGCTTGCGGAACAGCGCCACGGTGTCGGTGGTGGCGGCGCAGTAGACGAGGTAGGTGCGCGGCCCGCCGCAGCTGCGCCAGCCCACGGGCGCGGTGCGACACTGCACCAGCGAATCACAGCCATCGGAGTGCGCCAGCGCCCGCGCTTCGCGCTCGAGCCGGCTCAACCGCTCCTGCAGTTCCACGTTGGTGTCCTGCACCGTGGCGGGGAGCCTGGCCGTGTCGCGCGACGGCACGATCACCGAGCCGACCGAGCGCGACGAGTCGCCATCATCGACGTGGCGCGCGCACGCGGCGAGCGTCACGCTCCCGAAGAGCAACAGGAGGAACGACGCGCCGCGAGCGGTCACTTCACTTCACCAGCCCGTCGCGGTCGTAGACGACGCGGCCGCCGACCATGGTCAGCATGACGCGCGCATCGCGAATCGTCTCCGGCGCCACGCGCGTGAGGTCACGATCGATCAGCACGAGGTCGGCGAGCATTCCGGGCGCGAGCGTGCCGATCTCCTTTTCCCGGAAGGCCGCGTACGCCGCGCCCACTGTGTAGGCGCGCAGCGCCTCCTCGACGGTGATCTTCTGCTCGGGCACCCATCCTCCGGGATGCCGATCGTCCAGGGTGCGGCGCGTCACCGCGCCGTAGATGCCCTCGAGGGGCGTGGCCGGCGCGACGAACCAGTCGCTGCCGAAGGCGAGAGTGGCGCCCGCGTCGAGCAAGGAGCGGAACGCGTAGGTAGTCTTCGCGCGCTCGGTGCCGATGACACGATCGGCCCAGCGGCCGTCATCGATCGCGTGGTACGGCTGCATGCTGGCGATCACGCCGAGCTGCGCGAAGCGCGGAATGTCGGCGGGGGCGATGTGCTGCGCGTGCTCGATGCGGAAGCGGCGGTCGCGCGCGCCGTCCTCGCGCTCCACGCGCTGGTAGATGTTCAGCTGGGTGCGGATGGCGCTGTCGCCGATGGCGTGCACCATCACCTGCAGACCTGCCTTGTCGGCGCCCGACGTCCACGCGTACAGGTCTTCCGGCGTGTTGACGAACAGGCCCCGGTCGTTCGGCGCGTCGGTGAACGGCTCGAGCATCGCGGCGGTATGTGAGCCGAGCGAGCCGTCGACGAATCCCTTGAGGCCACCGATGCGAAGCCACGCGTCGCCATGGCCGCGCGCGGCAACGGTGTCACGGAGCCGCTTCCAGCTGGCCAGCGGGACGGCGGCGGCGATGCGCGTGCGCAACGCGCCCATCGCGTTCGCGCGCTCGAATACGGCGAGGTCCCCCCACCCTCCCATGTGGTCCACGCTCGTCACGCCGCGCTCGGCCACGTAGGTCATCGCGCTGTCGAGGGCGCGGAGGCTCATCTCCACCGTCGGGTCCGGGACGGCAGTCATGAGGCCCATGGCATTGTCCTTCAGGATGCCGGTGGGCTCGCCGTTCGCGTCGCGCACGATCGTCCCGCCCTCCACGTCCTTCGTGTCGCGCGTGACGTGCGCCGCGCGGAGGGCGAGCGAGTTGGCGAGGTTCATGTGCCCGTCGAGGCGATTGATCCAGACGGGGTTCTTCGGGGTGACGGAATCGATCCAGCTCCGCTCCGGCAGATCACCACCCCAGCTCGTGTGGTCCCAATCGCCGTTGAGGATCCACGCGCCGGCGGGGAGGGTGGCGGCGTAGTCACGGATGCGCCGGATGAACTCCTCCTTCGTCTTCGCGTCGCGCAGCTTGACCGACGACAGTGCGAAGCCCCCATCCAGGAAGTGGACGTGCGAGTCGATGAAGCCCGGCGTGACCATCATGCCGTGCGCGTCGATGACGTGGTCCGCCGGCGTGACGCGCTTCCGGATGGCGGCGCTCGACCCGACGGCCTCGACGCGGTCGCCATGGACGAGCACGGCGTCCGCCCATGGGCGGCGGCGGTCGCCGGTCCAGACCCGGGCGTTCACGATGGCGAGGCTCCCGACCGGCGCCGGCGCGGGCGCGAGGGCGGCGGAGGGGGACGGCTGCTGCATGGCGCGGGCGGGGAGCGGAAGCACAAGGGCCAGCGCGATGGCGCGCGCGGCGCGAGGGAGCGTGGACATGCAGGAGTGTGCGCCGCGTCGACTCCGGAGGGAAGGGGCGCTTGACGGACGACCCAGCGTCCGGCGAGCGTTCTCCATGATCGCTACCTCCATCTGGTTCTGGGTCGGTTTCATCGCGTTCGTCCTCGCGATGCTCGCGCTCGACCTCGGCGTGTTCAACCGCACCCCACATGTCGTGCGCGCACGCGAGGCAGCCACGTGGACGGCCGTCTGGGTGGGGCTCGCCCTGCTCTTCGCGCTCGGCCTCGCCGTCTTCGAGACCCACCAGGCGGCCCTGACCTTCCTCACGGGCTACGTGATCGAGGAGTCGCTGAGCGTCGACAACATCTTCGTGATCGTGCTGATCTTCCAGTACTTCGCCGTGCCGGCGCAGTACCAGCACCGCGTGCTGTTCTGGGGGATCCTCGGCGCGCTCGTCATGCGGGGGCTGTTCATCGCCCTCGGCGCGGCGCTGCTCGCCCGGTTCGAGTGGATCATCTACATCTTCGGCGCGCTGCTCGTCTTCACCGGCATCCGCATGGCGGTGAAGCAGGACGAGGAGTTCGACGCGAGCCAGAACCCGATCGTGAAGTTCGTGCGCCGCTTCCTGCCGATCACGCACGACTATCACGGCAAGCACTTCTTCGCCGTCGAGAACGGGAAGCGCTACGCGACGCCCCTGCTGCTCGTGCTGGTGCTGGTGGAGGGCACGGACCTGATCTTCGCGGTCGATTCCATCCCGGCGATCTTCGGCATCACCCGCGACCCGTTCCTCGTGTTCACGTCGAACATCTTCGCCGTGCTGGGGTTACGATCGCTGTTCTTCCTGCTCGCCAGCGTGGTGACGAAGTTCCACCTGCTGAAGTACGGGCTGGCGGTGATCCTCACGTTCGTGGGCGTGAAGATGCTGATCGAGAACTGGGTGCACATCCCGATCCTGCTCTCGCTCGGCGTGGTGATCGTCGTGCTGGCCGCGTCGATCGTCGCCTCGCTCAAGTGGCCGAAGGCGGAGCCACAGCTGGAGGGGACGACGGGGTCGATCTTTGGGAGGGAGCCGAGGGGCTGAGCTGCGAACGACAACCGACGTACATCGTACTTCGTACCACGTACGACGACCCGGGGGGACGTCTTCCCAATGTGCCTCGACGCCGTTGCCGCGCAACGACCATCGTCGACGACGGTCGTTCGTTGCGCGTGATGCTTCAGTGCCTTGGAGAGGCGTCCAGCCGGGTCCCGCTACCTGGTACGAAGTACGTAGTACGTCAGCTGTCGTTGTCCGCAACCGAGGTACGCAGTACTTCAGTTTGCCGTTTATCGCCGCTCCAGCGCGTCCCGCACGTCCAGAAGGATCTCGAAGTACAGCTGCTCGCGCCGGTAGGCGAAGTCGAGGGTCGCCATCTGGGCCTCGTCCCCGGCCGCCTTCGCCCGCTCGAATGCTTCGCGGTACATGTCGTCGACGTTGGCGAGGATGCGTTCGCGGGAGCGGGACATGCTGACCTTCTGGATGGCTTGGGAAGTGAGACGAGGGGGCTCGCCGGCGGCACGCTCCAGCTGCTCCTCGGTCGGCTCCAGCAGGTAGCGCTGGGCGGCGTTGAGCAGGTTGCGACGGGACGGAAGCGGAGGGAGCAGCGGATCCATGCGACGGGAGCAGGTCTTCGAGCGGGACGACTACCGATGTGTGTACTGCGGAGAGCGGTTCGACGTTGGTGAGCTCACCGTCGATCATGTCCAGCCGCGCATGCGCGGTGGCGACCACTCCTCCGGGAACCTAGTGACGGCATGTTGTGCCTGCAACGCTCGCAAGGCGGGGTTGCGAGTCGAGGAGTTCCTGCGGGCGGATCCGGTGGCGAAGGAGAATTTCCTCCGGCTGGCCGGGGCGGTGGTGTGGAAGCGGATCGTGCGGGAGATCGAGCGGGGGTGAGTTGACACCCCGCAATCCTCGTCCGATAGTCCCGCATGCTTCCCCATCGGCTCGGTTCGCTCCACCTGGACACCATCGACGTCGAATCGCCGCGCGGCGCCCCGGTGCTGTGCCTGCATGGATTGTTTGCCGGGAGTTGGGTCTTCGAGCGCTTCCTGCCGCTCGTCGCCGAGCGTGGACATCCGGCGGCGGCATTGAGCTTTCGCGGCCATCCGCCCGCCCCGCCCATTCCCTCCATCGGTCGAACCTCCATCGCGGCGTACTGCCACGATGCCGCCGAGGCGGCGAGAGCGCTCGACCGTCCCATCGTGATCGGGCATTCGCTGGGCGGGCTCGTCGCCCTGCTCCTGGCATCGCGGAACCTGGTGCGCGCGGCGGTGCTCGTGTCGGCCGCCCCGCCGCGCGGCATCACCGTGCTGAGCCCGGCGCTGGCGCTGCGGATGCCACGCTACCTCCCTGCCCTGCTCCTCTCGCGCGCCTTCCTGCCCCGCCCGCGTGACATCGATGCACTGGTGCTCAACCGGGTGCCGGCGGGCGAGCGTGAGCAGCACCGCATCCGCTTCGTGCCCGACAGCGGCCGCGCGGCGCGGCAGGCAGCGGTCGGCACCAGCGACGCCGACCTGAGCGCCACCCGCACACCGCTCCTCGTCGTGAGCGGCGACGAGGACCGATTCGTGCCACTCGGCGTGGCGAGACGGATCGCCCAGCGGTACGACGCGCCACTGCACGTCGCACACGGCCACGGGCACTTCCTGTTCGGCGAGCCCGGCTGGGAGTCGCACGCGGCGGCCATCCTCGACTGGATCGGGCAATTGCCCGCTGCCGTGCGCGGTGGCGCGCTGAACACGCGATCCAGCACCGACCCCGCGAACCTCCCGTCCACCGCGCGGATAGATTCGCGAGACGCTTCTTCTTCCGCTCCGTCATGACCGACCAGGATATCGCCGCCCGAGATTACGCCCACCCCGAAGCGCTGGTCAGCACCGACTGGCTGGCGCAGCACCTCGAGGATCCGACGGTCCGCGTGCTGGAAAGCGACGAGGACGTGCTGCTCTACGGCATGGGCCACATCCCGGGGGCGTTGAAGATCGACTGGCATATCGACCTGAACGACCCGGTGATGCGCGACTACATCGGGCGCGAGCAGTTCCAGGCGCTCCTCCGCCGGCTCGGCATCGACGAGAACACGACGGTGGTGTTCTACGGCGACAAGAGCAACTGGTGGGCGACGTACGCGCTCTGGGTGTTCGAGCTGTTCGGCTTCCGGAACGGGAAGATCCTCGACGGTGGCCGCGCGAAGTGGGAAGCGGAGGGACGGCCGATGGTCACCGACGTGCCGGCGGTGACGTCGTCGAGCTACGTGGCCCAGGAGCGCAACGACGCGCGCATTCGCGCCTTCATGCCCGACGTGCTGGCGCACGTGCGGAAGCACGGCAAACTGGTGGACGTGCGCAGCCCCGACGAGTTCAGCGGTGCGAAGCTGCACATGCCCGACTACCCGCAGGAAGGCGCGATGCGCGGCGGTCACATTCCGGGCGCGCGCAGCATGCCCTGGTCCCGCGCCGCGAATGCGGACGGCACCTTCAAGAGCGCCGGCGAGCTGCGCGCGCTGTACGAGCGAGAGGCCGGGCTCGAGCCGAGCGACGACGTGGTGGCCTACTGCCGCATCGGCGAGCGGTCATCGCACACCTGGTTCGTGCTCACCTACCTGCTGGGCTACGACCGGGTGCGCAACTATGACGGGAGCTGGACGGAATGGGGCAACGCCGTCCGCGCTCCGATCGAGAGGTGAGCATGGCGAACGGTACGAGCAACGCGATGACGGGCGGCGACGTCGGCGCTGCGCCTCCGAAGCGCGAGTCGCGCGTGGAGGTGACGTGGCTGGGGGAGCATCGCTTCGATACGGGCCGACCAGGCGGGCCGACGTCTCGCCTCGATGGTGAGGGCATCACCGGGCAGTCGCCGGTGGACGGATTGCTCAGCGCGCTCGCCGCATGCTCCGCCGTGGACGTGGTGGACATCATGGCGAAGCGGCGCACTCCAGTGGAACGGCTCCGCGTTGAGGCGCGCGGCGAACGGCGCGAGGAGGTGCCGCGCCGGATCATGAAGGTCGAGCTGCGCTACATCGTGGACGGCGCCGGGATCGATGCGGTGCACGTGGAGCGAGCGATCGCGCTGTCGCACGAGAAGTACTGCTCGGTGGCTGCGACGCTCGCTCCGGATCTGGAGGTCAGATCGGTGGCCGTGGTCAATGGCGTCGAGGGAAGTGCTCACCTGAACAGCAACAACACGTAAACGGTACCTCGTACCCTGTACCAGGTACGAGGTACCGTTTACGCGTTGTTCAGTTTTTCTCTTTCGTCACCGCATCCCAGCACGAGCAGCCCTCCGACCTGAGCCCCTCGGCGAGCTTCGTCCGGAGCGAGTCGGGAGCATCGAGCTGGGCCCGGAGCTTGGCGGCGGCCTCGAGGAAGCACGACTGGTAGTCGGAGTAGCCACGGCACTTCGCGCACGACGCCATGTGCGTCTTCAGTCGCTCGGCGCCATCGGGCGTCAGCTGGTCGTCCAGGTAGTCCCAGAGATGACGCACCACGTCGGCGCATGACGCGGAGAGGCCGAGCGATTCGAGCTGGCCCTGCCTGGGCGCGCTCATCGCGCGGCCTCCACGGCGGCAGGACCGAGGCCGTACTCGGCAGCGAGCGAGGCCAGCTTCTCCTGCAGCAGGCGCCGCCCACGGAAGAGCCGCGAGCGCACCGTACCGATCGGCACCTCCATCACCTCGGCTGCGGCGTCATAGCTCAGGTCCTCGACGTCGACGAGGATCACTGCGGAGCGGAATGGCTCGGCCAGCTCGTCGATCGCCTCGCGCAGCGCCGGACCGATGTCGAGTCGCGCGTAGATGTCGTCGTAGCCGCGCTCGCGCGCCGCGGAGTACACCGAGCCCGCGGCGAGCGCGTCCTGCTCGCCATCCTCGAGGTCGACGGTGGGACGCTGCCGCTCGCGCGAGCGGAGGAACACGTTGCGACAGATGGTGAACAGCCACCGCCGGCAGTCGGTTCCCGGGATGAAGGTGTGCCACGAGCGGTACGCGCGGAGGAAGGTCTCCTGCACCACGTCGTCCGCATCGGCCTCGTCGCGCGTGAGCGAGAGTGCGAAGCGGTAGACGTCGTCGAGCCACGGCAGCGCTTCGCGGGCAAACTCGGCGTCACGCTGCGTCGCGGACGCAGCAGGGACTTCGGGAAGTGACGCGAGTGTGGTCATGGCATCGCCCATTTAGTTGACAAGTCAATTATACATGAAAAGAACTTGTTAGGCAAGAGGGCAACAACACGTGAACCGTGAACCGTGAACCGTAGAGCGGAGCAGCGTCGTTATGTTGCGCCGATGCGCACGCGCCTCCTGGCGGCTTTCGCGGCCGTGTACGTGATCTGGGGCTCCACCTACCTCGCCATCCGCTTCGCCGTGGAGACGCTGCCTCCGCTGCTCATGGCGGGCGCACGGTTCACCATCGCCGGGCTGCTGCTGCTCCTCTGGTCGCGGCTGGTACAGCATGCCGAGCGCCCATCGCGCACCGACTGGCGCACGGGGCTCATGAGCGGAGCCCTGCTGCTGCTCGGGGGCAACGGCGCAGTGGTGTGGGCCGAGACCAGGGTACCGTCGGGCATCGCCGCGCTGCTGGTGGCCGTCGTGCCATTATGGATGGTGCTGCTCGACTGGCTGCGTCCGGGAGGACGCCGGCCCGCGGCGCCGGTGTTCGTCGGGCTCGCGCTGGGCCTCGTGGGGCTGGGCCTGCTCGTCGGCCCCGATGCGCTCCACGGCGGAGACGGTGCGGTGAGCACCGTGGGCGCGCTGGTGCTCATGGCGGGGTCGCTGTCCTGGGCGGTCGGCTCGCTGCTCACCAAGCAGGCGCCACGTCCCACCACGTCCATCAACGGCTCGGGAACGCAGATGTTCGCCGGCGGACTGTGCCTGCTGGCAGCGGGTACGCTCGTGGGCGAGCTGACGCGACTCGACCTCGGCCACGTCACGCCACGCTCCCTGCTCGGCTTCCTCTACCTCGTGACGTTCGGCTCGCTGGTGGGATTCACTGCGTACTTCTACCTGCTGTCGCACACCACCGCAGCGCGCGCGTCGACCTACGCCTACGTGAATCCGGTGGTCGCCGTGCTGCTCGGCTGGGCCTTCGCGCACGAGCCGCTCACGATGCGCACCATGCTTGCCGCCGCCGTGATCCTGGCGGGCGTGGCGATCATCACCGTGGCGCGCGACAGCCGCGTCAGTCCCGGGATGGAGCGACGCGAGGCGGCCTGATTCCGGAGCGGCGTCCCTGGGCGTTCGGAAGCCGCCCAGGGACGCAGTCACCTCACTGGTGACGTCCGGAGATCCAGCCCTCCCGCACCGTGCGCTGCGCGGCGGTGGCATCAGGGATCTCCTCGATGCGCCAGCGATCATCGCGCACGAGGCGCAGCCCCGCGCCCGCGAGCAGCGCGTCGTAATCGAGATCCGTCGTGCCACCGACGTAGCGCTCGAACCAGGGATGCATGTCCTCGCCGGTGACCTTGCTCGCCGCGCGCTCGACGTCGGCTTCCGTGTAGCCGCGCCCCTGCAGGTAGTATGTCGCGTTCGGCGCGTCCCACACCATGTGCTTCAGCGTGTTGAACACATCGTCGAGCGAGCGCTTGTTGCCGGACTTCTCCCGCACGTACAGGTCCAGGTAGAGCGCGAGGCCGGCGCCCTTCGTGTAGTAGCTGAAGAAGGTCTGGCTGCCGTTGGTCGGTTGCTGCTGCACCGCACCGTCCCAGAACGGGGCATGGAAGGACGCCATGCGTGCCGACACTTCCTTCCGCCCCGGCGCGGTGAGGTTGGCGCGAATGAGGCCGGCCATCGAGCGATAGAACTCGTCCCGATCGGTGATGCCGCTGCGGTGCAGCGCCGCCATGCCGTAGTACTGCGTCCACCCTTCGGCGACCCACAGGCTGGGCTGATACTGCTCGCGCGTGTAGTCGAAGGGACCGAGGGCCACCGGACGCACGCGCTTCACGTTCCACACGTGGAAGTACTCGTGTGCGGCGGTGCCGATGCCGGGGAGCACGAGGAGTGAGTCCACCCACGGGCGCCGGTCGATGATCTGGGTGGAGTAGAGGTGCTCCATCCCGTCGCCGCCGGCGTAGCCGAGGTGGAAGAGGAAGGTGTAGTGGTCGAGCGGCGGCGCGGTGAAGACCGAGTTCTCGTAGCGCACGATCTTCTCGACGTCACGCACGAAACGCTCGCGCACGCCGGCGGGCGGCGCCCCATTGTGATGCACCATCGTGCGGTAGGTGCGGCCATCCACGACGAAGGAGTCCACCATGAACGCCGGCGCGACCTCGGTGGGCGTGTCGATCAGGCGATCGTAGTTCTCGAAGCGGTACTGGCGCTGGTCGGGGGCGCGCGTGTCGCCATTCATGATGTGCCAGCCATCGTACGGCGTGATGGCGAGGGTGACGGGGTCCTGCTTGTGTCCCTCGACGTACATGAAGAGCGACGCGCCATTCCAGTTGGCGTGTGCGGTGTCGAGGACGCTGAAGGTGCCGGAGAGCTGGTTGTCGAACGAGCGGTAACGCACCCGGACGCCCTTGATGCCGCGCGTGCCGATCACCCAGCGCGAGCCGGTGGTCTTTCCCCAGGGCAGCGTCTTCCCCGACGGATCGGTGACGACGAAGTCCTGGATGTTCTTCGCGAAGTCCATCTTCGCGTAGCGGCCGGGCGACCAGACGGGAAGCTGGAGCGGAAGCGAGTCGCCGCGGATCCCGTCCACGTCGATGGCGACGTCGTAGAGGTGCGCAGCGGGGTCGGGCATCGCGACGCGATACGCGATGCGATACGGCGCGAGCTTCTGCGCGCCGAGCGGCGCGGCCGCGACGACGGCGAGGAGGAAGAGGCGGAGTGACGTCAGGCGCACGGTGCAATCGGGAGAGAGGGGTTCACCAGCGTGAGCAACCTCGAACACGGGCGGTGGCGGCGCAAGCTCGCCGTCCGCCTACCGGCCCTCGAAGCGCGGTGATCGCTTCTCGCGGAAGGCGCTCATCGCCTCGCGGACGTCGGCGGTGGTGAAGCAGTACTTGATGTGTGACAGCTCCTCGCGGAGCTGCGCGTCCAGCGGCTGGTCGAGTGCCCGGAGCAGAAGGCGCTTCGTGAGCGCGTGGGCCACCGGCGCTCCCAGCGCCATGCGCCTCGCATGGCTGGCGACGGACTGGGCGAACGTCTCGTCCGGCGCGACCATGGCCGCGAGGCCGATGCGTTCCGCTTCCCCGGCGTCCACATCGCGGCCGGTGAGCAGGATATCGGCGGCGCGAGCGAGCCCCACGTGGCGCGGGAGGAAGTAGCTCACGCCGGCGTCGGGACTCAGGCCGCGGCGCACGTAGCCGGCCGTCATCGTCGCCGAGGCGGACATGAGGCGGATGTCGCAGGCGAGGGCGAGGCCGAAGCCCGCGCCGGCGGCGGGGCCGTTCACGGCGGCGATCACAGGCTTCTCACACGCCACCACGCCGAGCACCCAGCGCCCGACCCAGGCGTAGGGGTCGAGTCGTTCGGCGAGGGTAGCCGTCGGGATCTCGGGAGGTGCAGAGATGTCGAGACCGGCACAGAAGGCGCGTCCGGCACCGGTGAGGACGACGACGCGCACTGCGTCATCGCGGTGCGCATCCTCGAGTGCAGCGACCAGGGACTCGGCGAGCGCGCTGTTGACGGCGTTCAGCTTCTCGGCGCGGTCGAGCGTGATGGTGCGGACGCCGTCGGTCGTGTCGAGGCGGAGGTGCGGGTAATCAGCCATGAGGAATCATGGGCTGGCGAGGGAGCGCTGTCGAGCGGAGGGCTCCTCTTGCGTTCTTCGCTCCTCGCGCCCGTTCCGGCTCCAACGACGAAGGGGACGCGGATCGGGACGGAGGGAGCTGATCCAACAGATCAATCCTGAACTGCAGTGGGAGAGGACAGGGCGGGAACTGCCTGAAACGGCAGGATCTCTTCTCGTTCGGGATGCCTCCGTGCGCCACGACGCGTCCGGAGGTCGTTCCAATCAATTGAGAAAACTGTGGGGGTGCAGGGGACAGCCTCGATGAGCGGAGCGAAGATCACTCGAGGAGCCGATCCTGCCGTTTCATCTCTTTCCGCCGTCTCCTCTCCCGCTGTTCGAGTCCTGGCGCGAGGAGAGCAGGTCCCGACACGTGCTGTCGCACGTGCGGGATGACACGATGAGGCTCTCGCACGTGCGGGATGACACCGTGATCACCTCGCAGGTGCGACACGCTGAGGCTGTCGCACCTGCGAAGCACGGACGTCACTGCGGATTGTCCACTGGCATCACGTGGGCGACCTGGCGGTCGAGGGAGCGCGCGATCTCGGCGAGGCGGATGAAGTCCGCGCGGTAGCCGTCCTCGTCGGCACCGCGGGCGCCACGGGCGAGAGAGAGCACGTCGTCCCAGGTGAGCGAGCCGGAGTTCGGCGAGTGGCGGAGGAGCATGCCGAAGCCGGCGACGGCGCTCGCGAAGCGCATGGATTCCGACGCACCACGTCGGCCGCTGGAGGCGCGCACCGGCTGCGTGACGAGCATGCTGCGCTCGCCGTCGGGCTGCTTGTAGCGCATGGCGACGGTGAGCAGCTCGTCGCCGCGGCTGCGCGACTCGGTGGGCTGCTGATAGCGCAGCGGGGCCACGTCCGGGAGGGTGACGTCCAGCGGCATGCCGGCGCGCACGATCTCGTAGAGCGCGGTCACCGTGTGACCGGCGCCGACGTCGCCAGCGTCCTTCGCGTCGTTCGCAAAGTCCTCGTCGCGCAGCAGGCGATCCTCGTAGCCCAGCAGTCGGTAGGCCTGGACCTTCGTCGGGTCGAACTCCACCTGGAGCTTCACGTCCTTGGCCACGGTGAGCAGCGTGGCGCCCATCTCGCGCACGAGCATCTTGCGGGCCTCGAGCAGGTCGTCGATGTAGCCGTAGTTGCCGTTCCCCGCGCCGGCGAGCTTCTCCATCTTGGCGTCCTTGTAGTTGCCCATGCCGAAGCCGAGGATGGTGAGAAACGAACCTTCCCTGCGGCGATCCTCGATCAGGCGCACGAGCTCCGCGTCGCTCGACTGTCCGACGTTGAAGTCGCCGTCGGTGCAGAGGATGACGCGGTTGCTGCCGCCGCGGATGAAGCTGCGGCGCGCGACGTCGTAGGCGAGGCGGATGCCGGCGCCGCCGGCCGTCGAGCCGCCAGCCTCGAGGCCGTCCAGTGCCTGGAGGATCCGCTGCTTGTCGCTCCCCGGCGTGGAGGGAAGGACGAGTCCCGCCTGGCCGGCGTAGACGACGATGGCCACGTGGTCTTCCTCGCGCAGCTCATTGACGAGGAGGGCGAGCGACTGCTTCACGAGCGGGAGGCGCCCGGGTCCGTACATCGAGCCGGAGACGTCGACGAGGAAGACGAGGTTGCTGGCGGGCGCGCGGCGCATGTCCACGTCACGCGCACGCAGGGCGATGCGTACGAGGTCGTGGCGTGTGTTCCATGGCGCGGGCGCGAGCTCGGTCGTGATGCGGAGGGGCACCTCGCCCAGCGGCGAAGGATCGTCGTACGGGAAGTAGTTGACGAGCTCCTCGATGCGCACCACATCGCGCGGCGGGAGGGAGCCGCGGGTGAGGAAGCGGCGCACGTTCGTGTACGACGCGCGGTCCACGTCCACGGAGAAGGTGGAGAGCGGAGCGACGCGCGGGGAGCGGAAGGGATTCTCGCTGATCGGATCGTATGCCTCGGTGTTGGCGCTGTCTGGCCAGGGGCGCGGGTATCGGGGGTGCGGGTAGCGAGGCCGCGCCGTCGCGACGGCGCGACGCATGGCGATGCCGGGCGCACCCACCGCGACTCCTCCAGCGACTCCCTGCATCGTCTTGCCGACGGCGATACCCGTGGGTGCAGGAGCGGCAGCCTGTGCGGCGGCATTGACGGAGGCGTCCACGGCCGACGTGCTCGCCACGGCGGCGCTCTCGAGCCGCATCGTCGCGGCGGTGAGCTGGATGTCGGCGCGCACGGTATCGCCGCGCAGCACCACCGGGACGTCGCGCGGCTGGAAGCCGATGCGGGCGACACGGATGACGATGCGCTCCGGCTGTGACTGCGCCGTCATGCGCGGCACCTGCATCCAGTAGCGGCCGTCGACGGCGGCGGTGGCCGCGCCCCCGCGATCGGCGACACGAAGCTGTGCCTGCGGGACGGGGTTGCCGTGGCCGTCGGTGACGCGGCCGGTCACGACCGTGATGGCGGTGGCGGTGGTGGGTGGCGCTACGGGCGCTCGGGCCGCGAGGAGGGGGAGAGGAACGAGGGCAAGGACGAGTGTGGCGCGACGGAGCCTGGGGCGAGTGATCGGGGGACGCATGAGCGGCCTCGTGGATGAGGGTTCGCCGGGGAGACGCCATGCACGGGTGGACTTGCACACGCCGCCGTCGATCTGCACTCGACTTTGCATACAGGGGCGCGTGACCGCCGTCGGGCGCCTATATTCCGGATTCGCCCTTCACCCGCCCGTCCATGCCCGCGCGACGACCCACCGACTCGAGCCGAAGCGCCAGGGCCAGCGGTCCGCGCGGCGGCCGTCCGGCCGCCGAATCGGCATCGACTGCGCCGCACGGCTCACGTCCCGAACAGGTCTACCTGCGACTGCGCGACCTGATCGTGCAGGGCCTGCTCGCGCCGGGCAGTCGCGTCGTGGAGACGGAAGTCGCCACGCGACTCGGCGTGAGCCGCACACCGGTGCGCGAAGCGCTGCAGCGGCTGCAGCAGGAGGGATTCGTGGTGGGTGCGCCAGGCGCGCAGCAGGCGCGCCTCACGGTGGCGCCGCTCACCCGCGCCGACGTGCACGAGCTGCTCAACATCGTCGGCGAGCTGGAGGGGCTGGCGGCGCGGTGGGCGGCGGGGCTGCCGGTGGCGGAGCGGCGCGCGCTGGTGAAGGAGCTCAAGGGGCTCAACGCCGACTTCCATCGCACCGGTCGCGCGCAGCCGATCGATCACGGCGGGTTGTACGAGGCGGACGAGCGGCTGCACCGCCGCATCGTCGAGGCCTCCGCAGGGCCACGACTCATCGCGCTGCACGACAGCGTGAAGCCGCAGGCGGAGCGCTACATCCGCATGTACATCAGCATGCTGACGAGCGACCTGCGCGCGTCGGTAGCGGAGCACGACGCGATGATCGATGCGATCGAGGCGGGCAAGGCCGACGAGGCGCAGAACGCCGTGCAGGTGAACTGGCGCAACGCGGCGGAGCGGATCGCGAAGGTGATCGAGGTGGCGGGGGAACGGGGGGCCTGGTAAGACCACGAAGAACTGCGTACCTCGTACTACGTACGAGGACCGACATCCAGGCCTCTCCAATGCGCCGCTGACTGCCACGCGGCGCACCTTCTGGTCGAGCAACGCCGACGCTGCATTGGACCAAGCGTCCCACTGGGTCCGGATACGGCGTACGAAGTACGCAGTACTTCAGTTGTCGTTCACCCGGCCTCCAGCTCCTCCCGCAGCCGGAGATACGAATCGTACCGCTCCGCGCTGACCTCGCCGCGCGCGAGCGCATCCCGAACCGCGCACTCCGGCTCGACGCGGTGCGTGCAGTCGCCGAAGCGGCAGGCGTCGCGGTACGGACGAAGCTCGGGGAAGCAGCGGTCGAGCGACTCGGGGGGGAGTCCCCACATGCCGACCTCGCGGAGGCCTGGCGTGTCGGCCACGTAGCCTCCCTCTGGTCCGGGCAGCGGGTGCAGGTAGCCGCCCACGGTCGTGTGGCGCCCCTTGTTCACCGACTCACTGATCTCGCCCACGCGGAGGTCGAGGCCGGGGAACATGGCGTTCATGAGCGACGACTTGCCGACCCCCGACGGACCGGTGAGCACGCTCACCTTTCCGGCGAGGGCGTCGTGCAGCGCCACGAGCCCTTCCGCGAGCTTCGCGCTCGTGTAATGCACGGGGTAGCCAACGCGCTCGTACTCGCTCCAGCGCTCGCGAGCCGCCGCGGCGCCGCCAACCAGCTCCACCTTGTTGATGACGATGCGCGCCGCGAGCTCGTTGGCTTCCGCAATGACGAGGAAGCGGTCGAGCATGCGCGGATGCGGCTCGGGATTCGCCGCGGCGAACACGACCACCACCTGATCCACGTTCGCCGCGACGACGCGCTCGCCGAAGCCACCGCCCGGCGCGCGGCGCGCGAGCTTCGAGCGGCGCGGAAGGATGCCGGCGATGGTCCACGCCGAGCTGCTCTCATCCTGCTCGAGCACGACGCGGTCGCCGATGGCGAGCTTCAGCGTGTCGGCGGCCGCGGCGATGGTGTCGCGGCGGAGGGAGCCATCGGCGCGGCGGCCGGCGTTGGACTTCTTCACGCGCCCGCGCAGCGACGTCTCGATGATCTCGCCGTCATCGCGCCGGACGCGCCAGACACCGCCGGTCCCGCCGAGGACGACGCCGTTCATTCGTCGCGCATCGCATCCCACCAGCGACGGCTCGGCGTGCCGCCGTGACGCGCCGCGATCAGCTCGTGGAGGACGCCGCGCACCTGGGAGAGGGAGAGGGCACCGACGAGGGCGCGCGCGTCCTGCTCGCTGTCGGATTCGGCGAGAAAGTCGGACTCCAGATGGCCGGTGGGCGACGTGCCGCCGATGCGACTCCACTGCACGAAGAGGAGATACGCGCCCCAGGGTCTCTCGGTGTCGCCGGTGGGGGCGGTGACGATCTCCACGCTGTAGGAGAGGCCGTCGCTCCCCTCGAAGGCGGCGGGGCGGCCGTGGACGGCCGCATAGCCGCCGATGGTGTTGGCGTCGCCGCGCGAGTGGTCGGCGGGAAGATGCTGCCCTGGCATGTGGCGCGTCGCGCTACTTCCGACGATGGAGCGCCTCGCGAATGACGTTGCCGGTGATGAAGGCGACGTTCGCCGGCCGCTCGGCGAGCCGGCGCATCAGGTACGGGTACCACTGCGTGCCGAACGGCACGTAGACGCGGACTCGCCAGCCTTCCTTGACGAGGGATTCCTGCAGGTCGCGGCGCACCCCGTACAGCATCTGGAACTCGAATCGGTCGGGGGTGATGCCCTTCTCCTTCGCCCAGCGCTTCGCCTCGTTGATCATCGCCGGGTCATGCGTGGCGACGCCGGGGTAGTTGCCGTGGAGCATCAGCTCGCGCATGCACTTGATGTAGTTCGCGTCCACGTCCTTCTTGTCCGGGTACGCGACCTTCACCGGCTCCTTGTAGGCGCCCTTGCAGATGCGCACCCGCGCGTGGAGCGAGTTCATGTGCTCCACGTCGGCGTACGTGCGGTACAGGTAGCTCTGCAGCACGACGCCCACGTTCGCCTTCCAGGTGGGGTACAGCCGGTCCTCGAAGAGCTTGAGCGTGATGTCGGTGTACTCGCTCGACTCCATGTCGATGCGCACGAAGGTGTCGTACGCCTGCGCACGGGTGAGGATGTCCTGCATGATGCCGACGCACAGCTCGTGGTCGATGTCGAGCCCCATGGCGGTGAGCTTCACGCTCACGTTGGCATCCACCTTCGACTCGCGGATGCGGTCGAGGATGCGCAGGTACTCGTCGCGCGCCGCGCGCGCCTCGGCGTCGTTGTGGACGCTCTCGCCGAGCAGGTCGAGGGAGGCGGTGATCCCCTTCGCGTTCAGCTCGCGCACCACGGCCAGCGCCTCGGCGATCGTCTCGCCGGCGACGAATCGCCGCGCGAACTGCTGGGCCAGCCGGTTGCCGCGGACGAACTTGAAGACCTTCGGCTGATTGGACAGGTACAGGAGCGTATTGCGGAGCATTTATCCTCGGTGCGACGACGGCAGGGCGGCCGGAAGACAGGGAATGTAATTCCGGCACGACGATGCGTCAGGGCGCGCGCGACATCGCTCAGCGAAGAGTGCGCAGCATCACACGACGCACCGGATGCACGCCGGGCGCGAGGGGTGACGGGTAGAGGTCCCAGGTGCCGAAGCTGTCGTCCGACTCGGGGTCGAGCAGGTACATCACGAGCGACGCCTTCGCCACGGCGTCCACGGAGTACGGGTCGACGATGTCCGTGGTGGCACGCCGCCACGCGCCGAAGACGCGCGTCTCGAGGTGCCCCTGGAAGGGACGCGTGGCGCGCACCACGGAGTCGATGACGAACTCGTCGAGCGACCTCGGCAACTCGTCGATCGGGTGCGCGGCCACGCCATGCTGGGCGAGGCGGCGCAGCGTGGCGGTGTCGCGGCCGCTGATCACGTATTGCCCGACCACCGGCCGATCGAGCGTCGACACGAAGCGATCGAACACCGGCATTTCGCGCGTGACGAAGCGGCCCGTGCGGCGGAGGCCGCGCGGCACCCCAGGCTGCGTGCGCGACGAATCACCGGTGCGCTCGAGGATCTCGTACCTGACCGGCTGCGACGGAGCGCTGTCGGGAAACCCGGCGCGGATCGGCACGCCGGTGGCCACGAGGCCGCGGTGCACGGTCCAGCTGGGAGTGCTCGCCGTGCGCTCCTTCAGCTCGGCCGCGTGCTCGGCGACGAGCGACAGGAGCTCGCGCGTGAACGCGTAGGTGCTCTTCACTCGGCGCTCGAACGGGTCGTGCGAGAAGGCCTCGCTCAGCACCGCCACGCGGTTGCGCAGCCCATAGTAGTTGGTGCCGTAGCGCGGGCGGTGGTCGTAGGTGTACCAACCGTCGTGCACCGTGTCGGTGCTCACCTCGCGGCCGTTGCCGTCGTTGAAGTTTCCGTAGTCGAAGGTCTCGTACCCGTCGCGCTCGCGGACGCGCTTGCGCAGCTCGGCGAGCAGCGTGCGCGTGTACTCGCCGAGGGGAGCGGCGGGGTTGAGCGACGGCGAATAGGTGAGGGCGTAGCCGTGATAGCTCCCGTCGGTGGTGTGCAGGTCCACGAACACGTCGGGGTCCCAGGCGTCGAACATGGCGAGCGAGGCGCGCGTCTCCGGCGCCTCGGCCTTCACGTAGTCGCGATTGAGGTCGAGGCCCTGCGCATTCGCCCGCGTGCCGACGAGCTCGGGGCCGTTCTGCTCGGTGCGCTGGCGCTCCTGCGGGCCGAACTTCTCGTTGCCGTCCGCATTGTAGATCGGCACGGCGACGAGCACGATGGAGTCGAGCGCGTTCGGACCCTGCGCGAAGGTGAGGTCACGCAGGAGGGCGAGCAGCGCCTCCTTTCCTTCCACTTCGCCCGCGTGGATGTTGCCCTGCACGTAGACGATCGGCTTCCCGGTGGCCTTCGCCTCGGCGGGGGTGTGCACGAGCGGTCGAGAGGCGATGACGTACGGAATGTCGCGTCCCTCGTACGTCCTGCCGATGGAGCCGAAGGCGAGCGGGGCGCGCAGTGCCTTCAGCGAGTCGAGGAAAGCGACGACGTCGGCGTAGTGCGACGTCTCCAGGTAATTGGTCCGCTCGGCGCGTGTGCGCGGGAGAGGCGATGCCGACTCGCCGGTGCGGGCGGGCAGGCCCGGTGTCGCGGCGGGCGGGGCGGTGACGCACGCCGAGAGCGCGGCGGCGAGGAGGAGCGCGACCGGCCGCGCGTGTCGTACGTGAGCTGTCACTTCGTGATGGCTAGAATTGCTCCGGCGCGGCGTCGTCGGGCTTGCTCGCCGGCACGGCCTTGGCGCGTGTCTCGGCCGCGGCGGCAGGGGGCGCTCCCTTCTCGATGTCGCCGCTCACGTTGCGCTGGAAGTTGTTGATGTCGGTGTCCTTGGCGCCGGCCCCGACGAGCGAGCGGATGGCGTTCAC
>DASUXT010000201.1:0-4803 GCA_036377775.1 Gemmatimonadaceae bacterium
CCGTTCGTGCAGGTGGACCGCCACCTCACGCCGAGCAGCCAGCAGGGAGTCGGACTCGGCCTCTCGATCAGCCGGGACCTCGCACTGGGAATGGGCGGGAAGCTCGAAGCGGAGAGCACCGTGGGCGAGGGGAGTGCGTTCACGCTGGTGCTGCCGGTTGCGAGATCGGCAGCGGAAGGGGAAGCCACCGACGAGGCGTGAAACGGCAGGATCGTCTCCCCTGCTCCTGTCGTTTCAGCCGTTTCCGCACCGTCCTCCGCTTCTGCTCTTCTTGCTATGGCAAACTCGCCGCGGAGAGAGTAGATACGACGGGAGATTTTCGTGAAACGGCGTTGCAGCACTCGCAACGCTGGCGACGTAGATTTTCAGTTCCTCTCCCGGGGCCAGACGACCCCGTATCCCCTCCCCCACCAGAGGCTCGATGTCCCGCCTTCGCGTCCTCGCGGCCATGATGCTGGCCGCGCTTTTCGCACCCCCAATCGTCGCGCGCGCTCAAACGCCGACGACGGGTCGCATCACCGGCGTCGTGGTCGACTCGGCGTCCGGTCAGCCGCTCGGCGCGGTGCAGGTGTTCGTCACCGGCACCACGCTCGGCAGCTCGACGGCCGAGAATGGCCGCTTCACCATCAACGGCGTGCCCGTGGGCACGCACACGCTGGAGACGCGCCGCGTAGGCTACCGTTCCGTGCGGCTGCCGAACGTCGCCGTCACTGCCGGCGGCACCACCGACGTCACCATCCGCACGGCGACGATCGCGCTCACCCTCGAGGCGGTGATCACCACCGGCGTGGTGGATCCGACGAGCGGCACGCGCGTGCCCTTCACCGTGGGTCGCATCACGGCGGAAGACGCGCCGGTGCCGGCGTCGAACGCCGTGGAGACGATCCAGGGCAAGGTGGCCGGCGTCTCCATCACGCCCACCGGCCAGCCGGGGAGCGGGACGAACATCCTGCTCCGCTCGCCGACGAGCATCAGCAAGAGCACATCGCCGCTGATCGTGGTGGACGGCGTGATCCTCAGCCAGTCATTCGACGCGTCCACCGCGGACCTCGAGTCGATGGACATCGAGAGCGTGGAGATCGTGAAGGGCGCCGCGGCGGCGTCACTGTACGGCTCGCGCGCCTCGTCGGGCGTGATCCAGATCCGCACGAAGCGCGGCAACGACCTCGAGGCCGGGGCGACGAAGATCGTCGTGCGCTCCGAGGTGGGTGACAACTCGCTCGCCGGCAAGATCGACTGGGCGCAGTACCACTACTACCGCACCAACGCCGCCGGCGACTACGTGGACGCCGCCGGCAACGTGGTGCCGCGCGCGCAGCGCGTGGCCAAGCCGCCGTACGAGCGCTTCCAGGACACGCCGTACAAGGATCCGATCTACGACCAGGTGGATCGCTTCTTCCACCCGGCCACGTACTTCAAGAACTCGGCGACGGTGTCGCAGAACGCGGGCAAGACCAACTGGCTGCTCTCGTTCGTGAACTCGAAGCAGGGTGGCGTGGTGCTGAACAGCGGCGCCTACGACCAGAACGACGTGCGGCTCAACCTCGACCACCAGCTGCGCGACAACCTGCGGCTGTCGTTCAGCGGCTACCACAGCCGCTCCGACCGGCAGAACATCTACGGCGACACCTTCTTCGACCTGATCAACCAGGCGCCGGACGTGAACCTGCTGGTGCCCGATCCGGACGGCACGCCGTACCTGTTCCAGGGCGATCCGGAAGGCCGTGAGGAGAACCCGCTGTACGTGATCGCCACCGAGGATCGCACCCGCGCGCGCACGCGCACGCAGGGGAGCATCGAGAGCCGCTACGCGCCCTTCGAGTGGCTCAGCTTCGACGGCAACGTGAGCTACGATCGCTCCGACCGCCGCACGAACTACTTCCTCGACGCGGGCCTCAAGACGGAAGGCTTCGGCGGCCCGAATGGCGGTCCGGGCGAGATCTCGCAGAACGTGGGAAGCACCAACGCGCTGAACGCCGCCGTCGGGGCGAACCTGATCGGCAAGTTCAACGACTTCACCCTGCGTGGCACGCTGCGCGGGCTGATGGAGCGCGAGAAGAACGAAGTCTCCGCCGCGTCGGGCACGGGTCTCATCACGCCAGGCGTGCCGAGCCTGAGCAACCTGCAGAACCGGCTCTCGAGCTCGTCGGTCGAGGAGATCCGCTCGAACGGCACTATCGGCTCGGTGGGCGCCGACTACCAGGGCAAGTACATCGTGGACGCGCTCGTGCGCCGCGACGGCAGCTCGCTGTTCGGCCCCGATGAGCGGTACAAGGTCTACCACCGCTTCAGCGGCGCGTATCGCATGTCGCAGGAGTCGTGGTGGCCGTTCGCGGCGATCAACGAGTTCAAGCTGCGCGCCTCGCAGGGCACGGCGGGCGGGCGGCCGGACTTCAGCGACCAGTACGAGACGCTGGAGTTCCTCGACGGCGGCGGACTGCGCAAGAACACACTGGGCAACCGCGCCCTGAAGCCGGAACAGGCGACGGAGACGGAGCTCGGCGTCGACATGATCGTGAAGCAGCGGTACTCGCTGCAGCTCTCGTACGCGAAGAACCGCGTCATCGATCAGCTCGTGCTCGTGCCGCTGGCGGGCTTCTACGGCTACACCGCGCAATGGCAGAACGCGGGCACGGTGGAGGGCAACACGCTGGAGGGCACGTTCGAGGCGCAGGTGGTGCGCAACAGGAACGTGAGCTGGCGCATGGGCCTCGTGGCCGACCGGTCGCGCAACAAGATCACGGAGTTCAACCGGTCGTGCTTCCAGACCAACGTGATCGGCTTCCGCTGCGCCGGCGTGTCGCTCGGCGCGATGTACGGCTTCCGCTTCATCAAGGATGCGAGCGAGCTGCCGGCCGGCGCGGCGGCGAACGCCGGCGAGTTCCAGCGCAACGACGAAGGGCTGCTGGTCTGGACCGGCGCCGGCAACTCGTACACCGAGGGCGAGTCGAAGCAGCTCTGGGGAACGAGCACGACGATCGGCGGCACGACCTACAATTGGGGGATGCCGATCACGCTGAAGGACGAAACGGGCGCGCCGTCGGTGGTGCACATCGGCGAGGGCACGCCGGACTTCCACTTCGGCGTGTCGAACAACGTCTCGTGGAAGAACTTCAGCTTCTACGGCCTGCTCGACGTCCAGAAGGGCGGCCAGGTCTACAACCAGACCATGCAGCGCATGTTCCAGTACGGGCGCAGCGGCGAGGTGGACCAGGCCGGCAAGCCGCAGGAGCTCAAGAAGCCGATCGACTATTACGTCGCACTGTACGCGGCGAACGATCCCACCGACTACTTCGTGCAGCCGGGCGGCTACGTGAAGCTCCGCGAGCTGTCGGTGCGCTACAAGGTGGGCCCGAAGCTCCTCGGCACGCTGAGCCGCACGGGCGTGAATGGCATCACCCTCGGGCTCGTCGGCCGCAACCTGCTCACCTGGACGAACTACAAGGGCTACGATCCGGAAGTGAGCGACTCCGATTTCCCCTCGACCATCAAGCTGGACAGCTTCGGCTATCCGCGCTATCGCACGATCACCGGCACCGTCCAGATCGAGTTCTGACCCATGACAAACCACATGATGCAGCGAGTGAAGCCGTGGGTCGGTGCCGGCCTGCTCCTGGCGGCGATGGCCTGCCAGGACCTGGCGGTGACCAACCCCAACGAACCGGACCGCGAGCGCGCGACCAAGCAGCCGGTGTCGGCCGAGTCGTTCGTCGCTACCAGTTTTCGCACGTTCTGGCCGGTGGCGGGGCACGACGATTATCCATCGTGGGCCTTCTCCACGATGGCGCGTGAGATCACGTCGGGCTTCGCCGACTTCGGCCAGCTGGAGACGAGCGCCGAGCCGCGCACGGCGTGGAACAACAGCCCGGTGAATGCGCGCAGCAGCGTGGCGGAGACGCCGTGGTACGGGCTGTACCGCACCATCTCGTCGGTGAACGACGCGCTGATCGCGATCGACTCCGGCCTGGTGGTGGTGGACGCGCAGCGCACGGCGCGCACGCACGCCGTGGGCAAGTTCATGCAGGGCGTGTCGCACGCGTACCTGGCGTTCTACTACGACTCGGCGGTAGTGACCGACGAGAAGCTGGCGCTCGACACGATCACGAAGCCGCAGTTCAAGGGCTACAAGGACGTGGCCGCCGCGGCACTGACGCAGCTCGACGATGCGATCGCCATCGCGCAGGCGGGACCGGACTTCACCCTCCCTGGCGATTCCTGGTTCTTCCAGGACATGTCGCGCGCCGACTTCATCAAGCTCGCCAACTCGTACGCGGCCCGGGTGCTGGCATACACGCCGCGCACGCGTGCCGAGCGCGACGCGGTGGACTGGACGAAGGTGATCCAGCGGATCGACGCCGGCATCACGACCGACTTCGCGCCGGTGGCGCAGCCGGACATCCTGTGGGATGACTGGAAGCGCCTGATCGCGCGCGTGCGCAGCGGTCCGCCGAGCGACTTCGGCCGGCCGAGCTACTGGACGCTGGGCCCGGCGGATTCGACGAACGGCTTCGTGAACTGGGCAGCGACGCCGGTGGCGAATAGGCAGCCATTCCAGATCGTGACGAAGGATCGGCGCATCCAGGGCCCGACCGGCCCGTCGTCGGCCGGCACGTACGTGGGCTACAACAAGGCGACGATCTTCGCCGTGTCGCGCGGGACGTACCGCTGGTCGTACTACTACTTCAAGCGGTACGGCACCGGCTCGTCGTGGCAGAACGGCCCGCAGCCGGCGCTGACGGTGACGGAGATGAACCTGCTGAAGGCGGAGGCGCTGATCCGCCTCAACCGCGCGGCGGAAGCGGT
>DASUXT010000202.1:0-24266 GCA_036377775.1 Gemmatimonadaceae bacterium
GCTTTCTGATATGCGACTCCTCCGTGTCCTCGCGGCTGCCAGTGCGGCCGCCTTGCTCGCCCAGCCGAGCGCGGCACAGGCAGGACGGCAGTTCAAGGACGCGTGGTTCTGGGGCGCAAAGGGCGGAGCGCTCGTCTACTCATCGAACTACAGCACCGACAACGCGGTTGCGCCGCTGGCGGGCATCGACTGGATGATCACGCGGACGTACGGCGGGCTGTACGTGAGCGTGGACGAGTCGTTCTTCAGCTCCCAGGGCTCCTTCAAGGAAGTCGGTCTCAGCGGATTGCAGGACCGCGTGGTGGACCTGAACAACCTCCAGCGCATCTCCGCAGCGATCGTGGGCTTCCCGATGCAGAGCCCGAACCTCCACCCCTATGTGGGACTCGGCATGGGGATGAACCGCATCGGCAGCGTGGGCTCGACGGCGCCATTCGACAACCAGGCGCAGCTCTACGCCGCCGCCGACAGCGTGCAGAACAAGCGGGTGGCCTTCGCCCCGTTCGTGCTGCTCGGCGCACAGCAGCGGCTCCCGATGTTCTCCGTCTTCGTCCAGGGCACCGGCACCTTCCTCCACAACGAGTTCTTCCTCCACAACCCACGGCCGAAGCTGGGCATCCAGTACACGCTGGAAGCCGGGGTGCGGTACAACGTGGGGAAATCGATCGACCGGGCGAGATAAGAGCGGAAGACCGGAAGACCGGAGGACCGGAAGACCGGAAGACCGGAAGACCGGGCAGAACACGGAAGGGGCGATCGGCAGTGCCGATCGCCCCGTTCCATTTTCCACCGACCTACCGACCTACTCACCTACCCACCTACCGCCCTTCCCACCTGCCCCGCTCGAAGTGCGCCGGCGTCCTCGACACGAAGGGATCGTCGCGGATGAAGTAGCGGAGGGGCCACTCGGCGGCCTTCACGATGCCGATGCGCGGAGTCACGACCACGTCGTCATCCGGAACGGGATCGCCGGCGCGGATGATGATCGGGCCGTCGCGCAGTGGCGTGCCGTCCATGGAGCCGTCGATGCCCATGGCGAGGCACAACTTGCCGGGTCCGTTGGTGAGATCACGATCCCGCGTCACCTTCGGGCGTCGCGCGCGCATCAGGTCGATGCCGACGAGCGGAGCGACGGCTCGCACGAGAACGGCCGCGCCATGTCCCTCCTCGCGGGTGACGGCATTGAAGCACCAGTACATGCCGTAAATGAGGTAGACGTACGCCACGCCGGGCGGTCCGAAGAGGTGGCGCGTGCGACGCGTGAGTCCCGCCGCGGCGTGGCAGGCGGGGTCCTCGGGGCCGGTGTAGGCCTCCGTCTCCACGATGCGGCCGCGCGTGACTCCGTCGGGGCTGGTGCATTCCAGCACCGCGCCCAGCAGCTCACGCGCGACGAGCTCCGTGGCGCGATCGTAGAACTTCGCCGGCAGCGGAGCGCCGAGACGAGAACGCCGCGCGAGGTGCGCGGCGTCCCGGGTCATGCTTCGGCGCGAGCCGCGTTCTTCCTGGCCCGCGTCTTCCTGGCAGCGGGCGCCTTCTTCGCCGCCGACTTCTTCGCAGCCTTGGCCGCGGGTTGATCGGCTGGCGCCGCCGACTTCGTCGCCTTCTTCGCCGCACCGCGGCGACCGCGTCCCTTCGTGCCAGTTGATGCATCGTCCCTTGCCTGTTCGGCGCTCGCCGAAGCCGCCGGCAGGTCGGCCGGAGCGTTCGCCGCCGACGAAGCAGAAGGTGCAGCGGACTTCGCCGTCGACGAAGCAGAAGGGGCAGCGGACTTCGCCGTCCCGCTGGCCGGTCCGACGACGCCGATGCTCAGCAGTTCCGGCGGTGGCGCGCCCGGACGTCCGCTGCGGCCACGCGGACCGCTCACGCCACGCGGGCCCATGCCGCGAGGCGCAGCGGGTGCACTCGGCGCGGCCGGCGTGTTCGCCGCTTCCGTCTTCGCGAGCTGCGCCGACACCGGCTCGGCTTCGGCTGCGCGCGCGACCTCGAAGTCGTCGCCGCGACGACGCAGGTCGATGACGTCTCCGTCGTGCGCATCCTTGAGGATGCGCGGAAAATTGCGATCGCTCAGGCTCTCGCTGTCACGACCGAGCAGCTCGCGCGCCTTGGCGCGGACGGCGCCGGCGCTCACCGATTCATCGCCCGACGTGAGGGCAGCAACCGAGCGACGCACGAGGTCGTACGCTTCGTCGCGCGTGAGGCGCTCGCCGCTCGCGCCGATCTGCTCGCCGGCCGATTTCTCCACCGACACGGGAATGCCTTCCGGAGCGGCGGCAGTGACGGCCGCCGCGGGCTCGGCGCCCTGCGCTTCAGGGGCGCCGGCGCGCGGACGATCTTCGCGGTCGCGCCCACCGCGACCACGGCGGCCACGGCGGCCACGACCGCCTTCGCGCTTGCCTTCACCCTGTTCGGCGCGCGGCTGCTCTTCAGCCGGCGCCGCAGCAGCCTTCTGTTCGGGGGCGCGTGGCTCGGCAGCAGTGCTGCCGGGAAGCCCGATCTCGAGCTGGCCGTTCTCGAGCTTCGTCGCGGAGATGAGGCCGCGGTGCACGGCGTCCTGCACGAAGCGGGAGAACTTCGCCATGCCGAGATCCTTCTCGTCGAACGAGCTGTCGATCTCCTGCATGACCTGCTTCAAGCGGTCCGAGCGCATGACGTCGCCGTTGCGCTTCATGCGGGTGACCGCCTCGGTGACGAGCTCCCACGGGTCCCACTTCCGCGCCGGCTCCTCGTCGGAGTTCTTCACGAGGCCGGCGAGGGCGTTGTAGCTGTAGTACTCGTCGCAGTTCATGACGAGCAGGTCGCTGGACGACTCGCGAATGCCGACGCCGATGACGTACTTGCCGTACTCCTTGAGCTTCGTGACGAGCGACGCGAAGTCGCTGTCGCCGGACAGCAGGATGTAGGTGCCGATCTCGGGGCGCGTGAAGACGAGCTCCATCGCGTCGACGGCGAGGCGGATGTCGGTGGCGTTCTTCTTGGACGACCCGTACGCCGGCGCCATGATCATGTCGATCGAGGACTCGGCGAGGGGGACGATGTACTGCGGGTAGCGGCGCCAGTCGGCGTAGGCACGCTGGACGGCGACCTTGCCCTTGATGATGTCGGAGCCGAGCAGGGTCCGGAGCTCGTTGCCGAGGTCGGAGCGGATCCCCATCGTCACGTTGTCGAAATCGATGAGGAGGGCCGCGTTCGGGGCGTGCATCGGGGGCACGTAGTTGGTCGAAGCGGCGGCGTGCGAGGCGCTGAGCGCCTGGGGTCCGCGGTGGATGAGCGCGGCGCCGGAGCGCGACGGGCCATTCCGCGAAGAGCGTGGATTCATGCGATCCCTTGCGTCACCAGACGCAGGTGTGTGAGCGGGCCCGCGGTGCGGTGCCCGTGCCCTCACGTTGCGGTCGGCGCCGATGCAACGTCGCTCGGCGAGCGCGGCTACGTGAGAGGCAGTGCGCGGTGCGTACGTCCACCGGCTCGCCCCGCCGCGCCGAGCGCGGTTCAGAGGGCGGCACCGATCACGCCGACACCGATGTTGACCTGGTCACCCCTGTCGCCGCGGGCACTCGCTCGCGCCTCCGGAGATGGCCAGAGCTGTAATCTATGGTGGCCCAAGGGGTTGCGTAACCCTCCGAAGGGAAGGCAGGTCCCGACAGGGCTTCGCGCTGCGGGATGACACGATGGGCTTCGCCCTGCGGGATGCCCCGACACTCGCTTCGCTCGTGCGGGGTGACACAGCTACAGGCCGAGTGCCTTGAAGATCACGCGTTTGGGGCGCTGGCCGTCCCATTCGCCGTAGAAGATGCGCTGCCAGGGGCCGAGGTCGAGGCGGCCGGCGGTGACGGGAACGATCACCTCGTGGCCGACGGTGAGTGAGCGCAGGTGCGCGGCGGCGTTGTCCTCGCCGGTGCCGCGGTTGTGACGGTAGTCGTCGGGTGACCAGGGAGCGATACGCTCCTCGAGCCACTGCTGGATGTCCTGCCAGAGCCCTGGCTCGTGATCGTTGACGAAGACCGAAGCGGAGATGTGCATGGCGGAGACGAGGATCATTCCCTCCGTGATGTCGGCTTCGGCGCGGCAGGCCTCGACGTCGTCGGTGATGTCGATGATCTCCTGGCGCCTGGCCGTCTCGAAGATCCGGTAGGTGGTGTGAGTTCGCATGGAGCACACGCGGTCGAGGGTGGTCGCACGTTGGAGCGACCTGTATGTTACCGCGAACCCTCCCTCCCGCGCGCCCATACGGAGTTCCCGTGAAGCAGGTCGGCTTTCGCGCCCGTCTCTTCCTCATCCTGCTCGGCTTCGCACTCGTGCCGACCATCGTGCTGACGGCGGCGTGGGAGATGACCGTCGTGCGCGCGCTTCCCCTGCTGGGCACGGCGCCGGCGATGGAGCGCATTGCGGAGACGGGGGCACGGGCGATTGCGGCCACGCGATCGGCACCGCTCACCGATGCGCAGCGCGCGCTGCTGGACGAGCATCGCCGCGCGCTGGACGAGGGGCTGCTGCGCGACCGGCAGATGGAGTTCCTGATGACGCGGCGCGCCCCGGTGCTCGCGGCGCTGCTCGCGCTGGCGGCAACGCTGTTCATGGGATTGGTGGCGTCGCGCGTGGCGGGTCACCTGAGCCGGAACCTGAGCCGTCCGCTGAGCGAGCTGGTGGGATGGACGGCGATGATCGGGCGCGGCGAGTCGCTGCCGGAGGGACCGCCGCGCAAGGGTGCGCCGGAGTTCGTGGTGCTGCGGAACGGGATGCGCGAGATGGCCGATGAGCTGCACCTGGGCCGCACGCGCGCCCTGGAGGCGGAGCGCGCGACGGCGCTGCGCGAGGCGGCGCGGCAGGTGGCACACGAGATCAAGAATCCGCTGACCCCCATCCGGTTCGCGATCGCGCGGTTGCGGCGCGAGGCACCCGACTCGCTGCGCGACACGATCGACGTGCTGGAGACGGAATCGCAGCGGCTCGACGAGATGGCGCGGAGCTTCGCACAGTTCGGTCGCCTGCCGGAGGGACCACAGGCGCCGGTGGACCTTGGCGAACTCGTACGCGCCTGCACGCGCAGCACGATTCCGGAGGGAACACCGGTGGCGATCGCGGTGGACGAGGACGTACCGATGGTGCCAGGACATGCCGAAGCGCTGGGACGCGCGCTGACGAACGTGCTGCTCAACGCAGTGGAAGCGGGACCGCCGGGTTCGCCCATCTCGGTGGCGGTTCGGCGCACACACCCGCCGGGCAATACAGGAGCGATGGTGGAGATCGTGGTGCGCGACCGGGGCGCTGGCATCGCGGCGTCGAAGCTGGGTCGCATCTGGGAACCGTACGTCACCCACAAGCCAGGGGGCACGGGGCTCGGACTGGCGATCGTGCGCCAGACGCTGCACGCGCACGGGGGGTCTGCCTCGGCCGCGAGCACGCCAGGCGAGGGGACGACGATCACGCTCGCGCTGCCGATGGACGCCAGGGACACTCCGGCAACGCTGCCGGACACAGGGAGCGAAGCCTGATGTCGAGTGTGCTGATCATCGATGACGAGCCGAACATCCGGCGCATGGTGGGCGCGCTGCTGGCGAGCGAGGGCTACGAGGTGCGCGACGCAGCCGAGGGCGCGCAGGGCCTCGCCCGCGTGGCGGAGAGCTGTCCCGACGTCGTGCTGCTCGACCTGATGATGCCTGGAGAGCTCGACGGGCTGGCGACGCTGGCGCGGCTGCGCGAGCAGGTGCCCGACGTGCCGGTGATCATGATGAGCGGCAAGGCCGGCCTCAGCGACGCCGTGAAGGCGACGAAGCTGGGGGCGTTCAACTTCCTGGAGAAGCCGCTGACCCCGGAGGGCGTGCTGCTGGCACTGGCATCGGCGCTGGAGCTTCGGCGGGTGCGCCGCGAGGCGCGCGCGCTGCGCGAGGATCTCGGACTGGCGGGCGAAATGATCGGCGCGAGCCCGGCCATGGACCGCGTGCGCGAGATGATCGCGCGCGTGGCGCCAACCGACGCGCGCGTGCTGATCACGGGGGAATCGGGGACGGGCAAGGAGCTGGTGGCGTCGGCGATCCACTTCCGAAGCGCGCGCAAGGACCGCCCGTTCGTGCGCGTGAACTGTGCGGCGATTCCGCGCGACCTCGTGGAGAGCGAGATGTTCGGCCACGAGAAGGGATCCTTCACCGGCGCGACGGAACGCCGCATCGGGCGGTTCGAGCTGGCGCACACCGGAACGCTGTTCCTGGACGAGGTGGGCGACCTCGGGCTGGAAGCACAGGCCAAGCTGCTGCGCGCGATCGAAGCGCGTGAGATCGAGCGCGTGGGCGGCGGGAAGCCGATTCGCGTGGACGTGCGCATCGTGAGCGCGACGAATCGCGACCTCGCGCGCGCCGTGGCCGACGGCACGTTCCGCGAGGACCTGCTGTTCCGCCTGAACGTGATTCCGCTGCCGGTGCCACCGCTGCGCGAGCGGCCGGGTGACATCCCGGCGCTGGTGCAGCACTTCTCGCGGCTGCACCAGGCGCGCACGGGCCGCCGGCCTCCCCAGTGGACGGCGGGCGCGCTGTCGCTGCTGGCGCGCTACCGGTGGCCGGGGAACGTGCGCGAGCTGGCGAACATCGTGGAGCGACTGGCGATCCTGCACGCTGGCGCCGAGGTGAGCGAGCACGACGTGCGGGCGGTGCTGCCGATCGATGAAGCGCGACCGGCGGCTGCTTCCCTGCCCGACCCCGCGCAGCTGGACGGCTCGTTGAGCGACACGCTGGACAGCCACGAGCGGATGCTGATCGTGCGGGCGCTGTCGGCGGCCGGCGGCAACGTGACGGATGCAGCGCGGCGGCTCCGCACCGACCGGGCGAACCTGTACCGGCGCATGCGGCGGCTCGGAATTCCGGTGGGAGACGAATGATGTCGTGCCTCAGGTCGTCGACTCGTGCGCTGCTGTTCCTCGCGGCGCTCGGTGCAGCGGTCGCGGTGGTGCCGTCACGCGCGATGGCGCAGCGGGACACGGTGGCGACGAACGAGCTGCCGCGCGACGTGGCGCGTGAGGTGGTGGCGCTCTACAACGCGACCACGGCGCTGCGCATGGCGGACGAGGTGGAGATCCCCGCCGACAGCGTGGTCCGCGGCGACGTGGCGGTGCTCGACGGGCCGGTCATCGTGGCGGGACGGATCGCGGGGCGACTACTGGCGATCAACGCGGACGTGCTGCTGCGAAAGGGCGCGCGTATCGATGGCGACCTGCTGGTCGTGGGCGGCGAGGTGGAAGGGAGCGAGGGTGCGACGATCGGCGGCGAGCTGCGCGTATACCATCCACCGCTGCGCTACACGCGCGAGGGAGGTCAGCTCGTGGCGGTTGCCGAGGGGCCGCATCCCGGTGAGCAGTGGTGGCGCCGGTTCGAGCTGGGCGGGAAGCCGAACTCCAACCGGCTCGAGATCGCCTCCGCGGGCGCGTACAATCGCACCGAGGGGCTTCCCGTGAAGGTGGGGCCGGTACTCTATCGCGATCAGGGGTGGGGATACCTGCGCCTCAACGCCGACGCGATCGTGCGCACGGGCAGCAGCTTCGCGTCCGCGACGGCGGATGTCGGCCACCTGGTGCGCGGAGAGGCGCGGGTCGGTCGCCGCTTCGGCGTGACGGTGGCGGGAGAGCTGTACGACGTGGCGACCGGCGTGGAAGACTGGCACCTGAGCGACATGGAAGCGGGGCTCGCGGCGTTCGTCTTCCGGCGTGACTACCGCGACTATTACGAGCGACATGGCGGACGGGTACTCGCCGCGCTGCGCGCGACGGAGAGCGCGGATCTCACGCTGTCGTACGGCGACGAGCGCTGGGGCGCCCGACTGACGCGCAACCCGCCGACGCTGTTCAACGGCGAGAAGTCCTGGCGCGTGAATCCCGTGCTCGATGCCGGGCGCTTTCATCGCCTGGAGGCGCGACTGCGCGTGGACACGCGCAACGACACGTTCAATCCGTGGGCGGGATGGTACGTGCTGGCGGAGTACGAGCGCAGCGTCGGCGCGATCACCGAGCCCGGGCCGACGTCGCCCGGGGTGCGCACGATGCCAGCGGGTGACACGCGGTACCAGCGTGGGTTCCTCGATGTCCGGCGCTACAACCGGCTCGCGCCGGACGCGGCGCTGAACGTGCGCGGCGTGCTCGGTGGCTGGCTGGGCGGCTCGCCATTGCCACTGGAACGCCGGTTCTCGATCGATGGGCCGGGAACGGTGCCAGGCTTCGACTTCCGCGCCGGCGAGCCCCCCGATGTGGGCACGTGCAGCACGGACGGCGCGGCGCCCGGCCGTCCGGCGCAATGCGAGCGCATCGCGCTGGCACAGCTCGAGTACCGGAAGGACCTGCGTCTCAGCGTCGGCAACGGCCAGGGGGGCGCGCGCGGCATGCGCTTTCGCGCAGACGGCGCATGGTTGTTCTTCGCCGACGCAGGGCGCGGCTGGCTGGTGAACGCACCTGGCCACCCGCTCGACATCGGGCGGCAGGCGCTCCCGCCGCTCTCGACGTATCGCACGGATATCGGTGGCGGCGTGGACTTCACCTACTTGGGCCTGTACGTGGCGAAGGCGCTCTCGGCCCCGAAGGAGCCGATGAACCTGTTCATCCGGCTTCGGCACCGCTTCTAGCTCGTGCATCGCGCCGCTCGACTCATCGCTGGGGCGCTCGCGCTGGTAATCACCGGCGCGGCGCCGCTCAGCGCGCAGCGCCGAGTGACGCTCGGCGTCACGCCGCCGACGAGCGCGACGGTCGGTCCGGTGGTGACGTCGGCGAACCTGTTCGCGGACCCGGACATGCGGGACCTGGTGCGAAGCGGGTTTCCGGCATCGCTGCGCTTCCGGCTGGAGCTGTGGCGCGTGGGCGGATTGTTCAACGACCTGGAGGGGCAGCAGGAGTGGGAGCTGATCATCCAGTACGACCCGTCCGGGCAGCGCTATCGGGTGGTGCGGCGGCAGGGCGGACGCGTGGAGGATGTGGGCAGCTTCGCCACGCTGGCGACGGCGCAGGCGGTGCTGGAGCGCCCGTTGCGCGCGCAGCTCATGCCCGACCGCGCGGGGGCGCGCTACTACTACAGCCTCACGCTCGACATCGAAGCGCTCTCGGTGAGCGACATGGACCAGCTGGAGCGCTGGCTGCGCGGCGCTCGATCGGGGGGCACGGCGGCGTCGGCACTGGGAAGCGGCGTGCGGACGCTGATGCTGCGCATGCTGGGTGGCGAGCGCCAGCACTACACGGGGCGCAGCGCGACGTTCAGGGCGCCGGGATAAGCACGGAGGTCAGCTGGTCAGATGATCAGGAGGTCAGGGCCATCTGACCTCCTGACCTCCTGACCTTCCGCCTTCACGACGTCAATCGGCGGCGGCGCCGGAGTGATCGCCGTGATGATGCGGGTGGGCGCGATGCTCCAGCGCCTCGAGCTGCTGAAGGATCGCGTCGCCATAGAACGTACGGATGTAGCGCGCCTGCGTCTGGGTGAGGCGACGCACGGCCCACGACAGGTGCACGAAGTGCGGCTCGACCGGCGGGACGAGGGGGTGCATCCCGATCTCCTGCGGCAGCCGGTTGCCCTTGCGAGTGTTGCAGGGCGAGCAGGCGGTGACGACGTTGGTCCAGTCGTTGGTGCCGCCGCGCGAGATGGGAATCACGTGGTCACGTGTGAGTGCCTCGCGCGGACGCAGCTCGACCGCCGGACGCCCGCAGTACTGGCAGCGGTAATGATCGCGCGCGAAGAGGAAGGTGTTCGTCACCTGCCGGCGGAAGCGGCGCGGCACGTGAATGAACTTGGTGAGGCGAATCACCGCAGGGCGCGGCATGACCAGCCGTTCCGAGCGCACCACGCGATCCTGCTCGGCCTCGACGATCTCGGCCTTGCCATCGATGACGAGCCGCAGCGCCCGACGCATGGGAACCATGGTCAGGGGCTCGAACGACGCGTTCAGGGCAAGGCAACCGAGAATCACATACGCCTCCTCACACCGCTACACTGAACCTATGGGCGGGTGGCACGCTCAACAAGAGATCGAGTCGTCCTCATTGCGACTATGCGAACGGGCCGGAGGTCACACCGGATGCGCCCCGCCGCCATGCTGCATCGTAGAAGCCCGTGCGGGAGCCGTGGCGCTCCGGGTCGTAGAGATCCTCCTCGCGCACGCCGATGTGCCGGGCCAGGGCGAGCGGCCGCACGATGTCTGCCACCTGCTCACGCGTGTGCCCATCCGAGCCGAGCGAGAAGCGGACTCCTGCGGCGTGCGCGCGACGCACGAGGCGCTCGTGCACCGGGTAGCGATTCGAGAGCTCGAATGCGATGCCTGCCGCGGCGAGCGCGCGCACGGCACGCTCCTCGAGCTGTTCCGTCCACCGTTCCTCGAGGGGAACGTGGTGGATCGCCGGCGGCGCGATCGCGGGATGCGAGAGGATGTCCACCGGCATCTCGCCAGCGAGGCGCTCGAGCGAGGCAACGTGCGCGTCCATGTACGCCGCGGGCGTGAGCCCCGCCGGCAGGTGCGGAGTGAAGGCGCGCACGTAGCTGCCGTCGGGAAGCTGCACGGCGTGCAGCGAGCCCAGGCGATGCGTGAACCGGCGCACCGTCTCCGCCGAAAGGTCGCGCCAGAGCGAGTCATGCCAGCAGAACTCGCCGCCACGCAGCACGGGATAGCGCTCGACGTCGTCGAGGTAGGCGTCAACCGCATCGAGCGAGCGAACGCCCTTGGCGACAGCACGGGACATGTGATCCGACACCGAGGGCCGGACGCCGAGCGAGGCCGCCCGATCGACGAGCTCGGCCACGGTCAGCCTGCCATCCGAGTGCCGCGTATGCGCGTGGCAGTCTGTTGGACGCCACTCGCTCATGGACGCGACGGAATCGTGAACGGGTTGCTGTCGGGCGGGATGCGGCTGCTGTCGCGAGGCGACGTCCCGCCCGAGCGCAGCGGCCGACCGGAGTCGCGCCGCGCTCGCATGGTGTCACCCGACGGAATGCGGAACACGTCGCGCGGCGGTCGCGAGGGATCACGCGGGGGAGTGCCCGTGTCGCGCGGTGGGCGGGTGGGCAGTGCCCGCGCGCGCGGCGACATGGTGTCGGCCGGCGTGGAGAGGCGGGGGATTGGCGCCGGTGAAGTGCCGGTCTGCGGTCGCGCCGGATACGACGGCGTGCCGTAGGACGGCGTCGGATACGGCGGAGGATACGTGGACGGCGGATATGGCTGGCCGGTGAGGCTGTCGTAGCCTGCGCCGGGGACGCCGTACCCCGGCATGCACTGCTGCACCGGGTCCGTGCCGATGATGAAGTACTCGGTGACGGAGCCGGAGCAGCCCGGACCGGCGAGCAGACCGGTGGCCGGATCGATCTCGCGCACGACGATGCCCTCGGGGCGCGGCCAGTCAGGGGGAGCCGGCTTGCGGCGATAGACCTCGTTCATGAACGCGGTCCACGCCGGCGCGGCGATGTGACCACCCTGCGCGTTGCCCTTGATGGTCTGCGGCTTGTCGAAGCCCACCCACAGGCCGGCAACGAGATCCGAGGTGTAGCCGATGAACCAGGCGTCGGTGCCGTCGTTGGTCGTGCCCGTCTTGCCGCCGGCAGGGAGGTGGAACTGCGAGCCCACCGAACCGGCCGCGGTGCCGCGCTGGATGACGTCCTTCATCATGCTGACCATCAGCCACGATTCCTCGGGCGACATCACGGGCGCGCGCACGGGCGTGGGCTCCCAGAGCACGTCGCCCCTGGAGTTCTCGACACGCACGATGCCGGTGGCCGTGGCACGCGTGCCGAGCGTGGCGAACGCCGAGTAGGCGGCGATCATCTCGATCGGATACACGTCGGCGGCGCCGATGGCGATGGAGGGATAGGGCGGAATGGGCGTGGTGATGCCGAACTTCCGCGCCATGTCGATGATGCTCTGCGGGCCGAGCTCGAGGCCGAGCTTGATGGCGACGATGTTGCGCGACTGGTAGAGCCCACGCCGCATCGGCATCGGACCTTCGAAGGTGCCCTCGTAGTTCTGTGGCGTCCACGTGCCGCCGCCAGACTGTGGAATGGAAATGGGCGAATCGTCGACGATGTACGACGGCGGCCGGCCATTCTGGATGGCGTCGGCGTAGACGATGGGCTTGAAGGTGGACCCGGGCTGGCGCAGCGCCTGGGTGGCGCGATTGAACTTGGAGTCGTCGAAGTCGCGGCCGCCGATCATCGCGCGCACGGCGCCGGTGCGCGGATCCATGGCGACGAAGGCGCCCTGCAGGTAGGGTGAATTCGCGGCCGGCCCGCCGGTGCGGTCGGAGGCCTTCGCGAGGTACGCCTCGAAGGTGGTGTGCTTGTATGGCCCGTACTTGCCCGACTCCACGGCGCGCAGCTGGTTCTCGAGCGCGCGTTCGGCGGCGGACTGGAGGTCCACGTCGAGCGTGGTGTAGACCTTGAGTCCCTGCTCGTACAGCCGCTGGCCGAACTGCTGCTCGAGCTGCTGGCGGATCCATTCCACGAAGTACGGCGCCACGTCGCCCGCCTCCGACTTGCGCGCGAGCTGGAGCGGATAGGCCTTGGCGAGGCTGGCATCGGCGTCGCTGATGATGCCCTGCTCGCGCATGACCTCGAGCACCGTGTTGCGGCGCTGAATGGCGCGCTCGGGCGAGCGGCGCGGGTTGTAGCGTTCCGGCGCCTTGGGCAGCCCGGCGAGCATGGCCATCTCGGCCAGGTTGAGGTCGCGCGCCGACTTGCCGAAGTAGCGCTGCGCCGCCGTCTCCACGCCGAACGCGCCGTTGCCGAGCGCGATCTGGTTGAGGTAGAGCTCGAGAATCTTGTCCTTGGAGTACCGCGCCTCGATGGCGCGCGCGACCTTGATCTCCTTGAGCTTGCGCAGCGGCGACTTCTCGCGCGACAGGCGCTCGGGGAAGATGTTGCGCGCCAGCTGCATGGTGATGGTGCTGAACCCTTCCGCGAAGCTGCGCTGCCGGATGTCGGCCAGGATGGCGCCCGGGATCCGGTAGAAGTCCACGCCATGGTGCTCGAAGAAGCGCTTGTCCTCGGTGGCCACGAAGGCCTTCTGCAGCATCGGCGGGATCTGGTCGATCTTCAGCAGCGTGCGCCGCTCGAGCCCCAGCTCGGCGATGAAGCGGCCATCGGCGGCGTAGAGCTTGGACGTCTGGCGAGGCTGGTACTCGTCGAGCACGTCCACCGACGGGCAGGCGCCGGCGCGACAGACGAGCGCCCACGCTGCGTAACCGAATCCGATGACGAAGGCGAGGCTGAAGGCGAGGAAGACGCCGAGACCGCGCGAGAGTCCGGGATGGCGGCGGCGGAAGTTCTTCGAGAAGGGAAGATCCATCTAGCAGGTCATGAGGGCTGGCCGCGAAGGGGGGAGCGGCGCGCAGGAAGGTTAACCCCGGGCAGCGAAGCGCACCAAACGCGCGGCCGAAATCGCCTGCCAATCGGACACCGAAGCCCCTAGTTTTGTGCCATGCAGACGACTGGAGTGCTCGACGAGCTACGCTGGCGCGGGCTCGTGCATCAACACACGGACGGCGTGGCGGAACTGCTCGCGGCCGGGCCGGTATCGGCATACATCGGATTCGATCCGACGGGAAGCAGCCTGCACGTGGGGAGCCTGGTGCCGATCATGATCCTCGTGCACCTGCAGCGTCATGGGCATCGCCCGGTCGCGCTCGTCGGCGGGGGCACGGGGATGATCGGCGACCCGAGCGGGAAGACGGTGGAGCGACAGCTGCTGACGCCCGAGCAGGTGGCGGAGAACACGCGCGGCATCCGCGCGCAGCTCGAGCGCTTCCTGACCTTCGAGGGCGCCAGCGCCGCGCGCATGCGGGACAACGCCGAATGGCTCACGCCGCTGCGCCTGGTGGAGTTCCTGCGGGACACGGGGAAGCACTTCACCGTGAACTACATGCTGCAGAAGGAGTCGGTGCGCTCGCGCATGGAGGCGGGGATCTCGTTCACCGAGTTCGCCTACATGCTGCTGCAGGCGTACGACTTCCTGGAGCTGCGGCGGCGCGACGGCGTGCTCCTGCAACTCGGCGGGAGCGACCAGTGGGGGAACATCACGGCGGGGATCGAACTGATCCGCCGCGTGGATGGTGTGGAAGCGCACGGACTCACGGTGCCGCTGGTCACGACGGCGGCGGGCACCAAGTTCGGCAAGACGGAAGCGGGCGCGGTATGGCTCGATGCCGAGCGGACGTCACCGTACGCGTTCTACCAGTTCTGGCTCGGCACGGACGACGCCGACGTGGGGCGCTACCTGCGCTACTACACGCTGCTGTCACGCGCCGAGATCGAGGAGCTCGACGCGAAGACCGCTTCGGAGCCCGAGCAGCGCGCCGCACAGAAGGCGCTGGCGCGCGACGTGACGCGTCGCGTGCACGGCGAGGAGGCGCTCGCGGCGGCCGAGCAGGTGTCCACGTTCTTCTTCGGCGGGCTGGATCCGCGCGAGCTTTCGGCGGAAGCGTTCGGGATCCTGCGTGCCGAGGCGCCATTCGCCGAGGTGGGTGCATCCGCCGTGACGGCGGACGGCGACGCGGACAAGCTCGACGTGCTCAAGCTGCTCACGGCGAGCGGACTGGCGGCCTCCAACGGTGCGGCGAAGCGCCTGCTCGAGCAGGGGGGAGTCGCTGTGAACAAGCGCAAGGTCGGAGCAGCGGATCGGTTCGTTGATCGTTCCGAGTCGTTGCTGGCGGATGGATATGTGGTGATGGGAAAGGGAAAGCGGGATGTGGCGGTGGTTCGGGTCATCTGACGACAACTGAAGTACGACGTACCTCGTACGGCGTAGGGAGACCCGGGGGCTGGCCATTCCATTGCGTGGCTGGCCCTTGCTTCTTGTCGCCATTCCAAAAAGCGAGGGGAGCGGAAAGGGCCTGATCGAACCTGAAACGGCAGGATTCTCTCCTCGATGCAGAAGGCTCCATGCGCTGGGGAGCATCCCGAGACCGTGCCAACCCATTCAGGAAGCTTGGAGATGTGGAGGCTTCCCTTCGGTGCGCGGAGCGATGATCTCGCGAGGGACAGATCCTGCCGTTTCAGGCCGTTCATCCGGCCTTTTCCGCTCCCCTCGCTTTTTTCGGCCCCGGCCGCGAGCCGGCTGCGACTATCGCAGGGCGTCGAGGGCGAGCTCGACGTCGCGCGTGGTCGTGTAGCAGTGCGGTGACAGGCGGATCGTCCCTTCACGTACCGAGTGCGCCACGCCGGCCGCGTCGAGGCGCGCACTCGCCGCGTTTGCATCCGCGGGGCGGAGGCAGGCGATGCCGGCGTGGCGCTCGCGCGGGGTGACGAGCGGGATGCCGAGCGTTGTCGCGCCGTCGAGGATCTCGCTCGTGCGCGCCTGGATGTGCGCCGCGACGTTCCCGGGACCGAGCTCGTGCAGCAGCTCGAGGCTGGCCACCAGGCCGGCGAAATCCTGGAACGGCAGAGTGATCTGCTCGAAGCGGCGCGCGTCGTCGCGCCAGGTCATGTCGTACTCCAGCAGGCGGCCGAAGTCGTCCGAGCCGGCGACGGCAAGCCAGCTCACGGGCTGCGGGGCGAGCTGGCGGACGAGATCCCGGCGCACCCACGTGAATCCACTCCCCCAGGGGGAGAGCAACCACTTCTGCGCGCCGCAGGCCAGGATGTCGATGTTCGCGCGGCGGACATCGAGCGCGAGGGCGCCGAGCCCCTGGATGGCGTCCACGACGAACCGAATTCCGCGCGCACGGCAGGCCGCCCCGAGGCGATCGAGATCGGCCACGACGCCGGTGGCGAAGCCGACCCATGACACGGAGAGCACGCGCACGCCCGGGATGTCGAGCGCCTCGAGCAGCGCATCCTCGTCGAGAAGCCCATCGCGACAGGGCACACGCTGCAGGGTGAACCCCCGCGCGGCGGCGGCCGCCATCCACGGATAGACGTTCGCCGGAAATTCGCGGTCGGGAATGATCGCGATGTCGCCAGGCCCGAGTGGCAGCGTCCAGGCCGCGAGGTTGAGCCCCGTGCTGGTGTTCGTGGCGAGCGCGATCTCCTCGTCCTCGGCGCCGATCAGCCGCGCAACGAGCCGGCGCGCGTCGTCCAGCACGGCGAACTGCCGTTCCTGGCTGATCCGATAGGGTGTGGCGCGAAGGCGCGTGAATTCCTGTTGCGCGCGCACGCTGCATTCGGGAAGCGGCCCGGTGCTCGCCGCGTTCAGGTAGATGCACTCCCCCGTCTGCGTCCACGGGAACTCCGTGCGGCGCAGCTGCTCGACATCCAACGTCATACGCGTTCCGAGCCAGGCGCCTCGATGGCGCCGCTCTTCGCCGCATGGCGCGGATCGAGTGCGTCGCGCAACGCGTCGCCGAGGAGATTGAAGCCGAGCACCGCGGCGCCGATGGCGAGGCCGGGTGACACGGAGGTCCACGGCGCGTTGCGCAGCTGGTTCAGGTCGCGGCCGTCGGCGATCATCGAGCCCCAGCTCGGGGTCGGCGGCTGCACGCCCAGTCCGAGGAACGAGAGCGACGCCTCGGCCATGATGGCGGCGGCGATGCCGAGGGTGGCGGCGATGAGCACCGGCGCGACGACATTGGGCAGCACGTGCTTCGCGATCACGCGAACGTCACGTGAGCCAAGGGCGCGCGACGCCTGCACGAACTCGAGCTGCCGCACGACGAGCACCTGGCCGCGGACGAGGCGCGCCATGCTGGCCCAGCCGACGATGCCGATGGTGACGAATACCACGCCGATGGACGGCTGCAGCGCGGCCGCCATGGCGATGAGGAGCAGGAGCGTGGGGAAGGCGAGCGTCACGTCGGCGAGGCGCATGACGACCTCGTCCACCCAGCGACCGTAGTAGCCGGCGGCGAGGCCGAGGGTGAGCCCGAGGGTGAGGGCGATGGTCTGCGAGATGATGCCCGCCGAGAGCGAGATGCGCGCTCCGTAGACGAGCCGCGCCCAGACGTCCCGTCCCTGGATGTCGGTGCCGAGCCAGTGTTTCCACGACGGCCCCTGGAGCTGGTGCACGAGGTCGATGCGCAGCGGATCCTCGCGTGCGACGAGGGGGGCGAGGATGGCCAGCAACACGAGCAGGATGACGACACCGATGCCGAACCAGGCACGCGCATCGCCGCGCAACGCTCGCTTGACTCGTTCGTTCATGCGGGATCTCCCAATTCAGGCGGAGTGCCAGGACGCTGGTGCTTCCAGCGACGATGATGCCAGAAATACTGCTCGGGCGCACGGCGGACCCAGCGCTCGAGCGTCGCCGTGTACGCGGCGACGATGCGATCCACGTCGGCCTCACGGTCGCCGGTGGGCTCGGTGCGCACCTCCTCGAAGCCGATCATGTAGCGCCCGTCGGGCTGGCGCAGTGCAGCACCGAAGACCACGGGCGCGCCGAGCCGCAGCGCGAATACGGCCGGGCCGCGCGGCGTCTTGGCGAGCCGTCGGAAGAATGGCACCCAGGTGGACGCGAGTCCAACGGCTCCCTGATCGACGAGAAATGCCACCGCGTGCTGCTCACGCATGGCGCGTGGGACGCGGCGCACGGCATCGGCGTCGTGGACGACGGACATGCCGATGCGGTGCCGGGTCTCGGTGAGGTACCGATCGAAGAGGGGGTTCTGCATGCGCCGCGCAACCGCCTCGAGCGGTACACCCCGCGCGGCGACGAACGAGCCGGCCAGCTCCCAGTTGCCGAGGTGGCCGGTGACGAAGAGGATTCCCTTCCCTTGCGCCATCGCGCGCTCGACGATCTCCCACCCTTCGACGCGCGAGAACATGGCGAGCACCTGCTCACGCGAACGGGCAGGAAGGAGCGCCGTCTCGATGGTCGTGCGTCCGAGGCTCTCATACGACGCCCGCGCCACGCGGTGCACCTCGGCTTCGTCGAATTCGGGGAAGGCGGCACGGACCTGCCGCTCGACCACGGCGCGCCGGATGCCGAATGGCCGGTAGCCGAGTGCACCGAGCCACTCGCCGATGCGCGCGGCGCGCCGGATGCCGAAGCCATCCAGCGCCGCCACGGCGCCGCGCAGCGCATAGTACTCGGCGCGGTGCCTGAGCGTCGCGTCGGCCATCAGCGCTTCGTCCAGCTGGCGCGATCACCCGCGGCGTTTGCCGCAGCGGCGAATCCATCCACCATCGCGTCGATGGTGAACTCGCGCGCGACGCGGTTGCGGCCGGCGCGGCCCATCGCTTCGCGCTGGTTGTCCTCGGCGAGGAACTTCGCGACGGCGGCGGCGGTGTCGGCGGGGTCGGCTCGCGGAAGCAGCACGCCGGCGATGCCGTCGGGGACGTAGTGCGCGAGGGCGGGTGAGCGCTCGGCGATCACGGGGACACCGGCCGCCATGAAGTCGAGGCACCCGAAGGCGCCGTCGTCGCCCTCCGCCGCTACCCAGCCGACTTCGGCGGCGGCGAGGACGGCGGCCATGTCGTCGCGCTGCCCGAGGAAGCGCACGAGCGACGTGACGCCGAGGGCGGCGGCGTGCATGTGCACGTCGTCATCGTCGCAGCCGGTGCCGACGAGGGCGACCCGAAGGCCGGGATGCCGCTCGGCGAGGAGGCTGACGGTGCGAAGCGCCGTGGTGATGCGCCCGCGCGCGCGCCGGTCGGTGACGCACACCATGAGCTTCGTGCCCGGTTCCACGCCGAGCGTGGAGCGCGAGGCCGCACGTTCGGCGTCGAGTCGCTCGACGTCCACACCGAGCGGCGCGACGTAACCGCTCGACTCGGCGCCAGCGAGCCGCCGCTCCGCTTCGGTGGTGAAGAGGAGACGCACGCTGGCGAGGCGGCTGGCGACGCGAGCACCGCGACCCGCCGAGAGCGCGGTGCCGGTGGCGATGCGGCGCACGATGGCGCCGCGCGCGGCGAGGCGCATGGCGGAGCTGGCGACGAGCTGCTCGCGTTCCGTGTGCAGGAACACGACCTCGGTGAAGCGCTCCTTGAGGACGGCGCGCAGGCGCCATGCATCGCGGCTCACCGAGTCGGTCACGGGGATCGTGACGACGTCGAGCTCCTCGTGGGTGAATCCGAGCTCCGCGTCGCCGTCGGGGCGACAGACGATCGTGACCGGCTCCCCTCGTGCCGCGAGACCGCGCGCGGCCGTGGCGAAGGCGCGCGCCTCGCCATTGAACTCGCGTCCGGAGTAATAGAACAGGGATCGCATGGTCAGCCCGCTGCGGCAGGCTGACCAGCGCCGACCGACGCGCCTTCGTCGCGGCGGAGCTGTGCCGCGTGCAACCGGTGGTAGATCCCGCGCAGGCGCAGGAGCTCGTCGTGCGTGCCGCGCTCGACGATCTCGCCGCGGTCGAGGACGAGGATCTGGTCGGCGTGGGTCACGGTGGAGAGGCGATGGGCGATCACGAAGACGGTGCGGCCGGCGAGCAGGCGGTCGATGGCCTGTTGCACGAGCCGTTCCGACTCGGTGTCGAGCGCGGAGGTGGCTTCGTCGAGGATGAGGATGGGCGGATCGGTGAGGAGGGCGCGCGCAATCGCGAGCCGCTGGCGCTGGCCGCCCGAGAGGCGGGTGCCACGCTCACCGAGGATCGTGTCGTAGCCGTCCGGCAGTTGCGAGATGAACTCGTGAGCATTTGCAGCGCGGGCGGCGGCCTCCACCTGTGCGTCGCTGAAGCGTCCCGTGGCCCCGTAGGCGACGTTGTTCCGCACCGTGTCGTTGAACAGCACGGTGTCCTGGCTGACGATGCCGGTGAGGCCGCGCAGCGAGGAGAGGGCGATCTCGCGCGTGTCCACACCGTCGAGGCGGATGGCGCCCGCGGTGGGCTCGTAGAAGCGCGGGATGAGGTCGACGAGAGTGCTCTTCCCTGCCCCGCTGGCGCCGACGAGCGCAACGACCTCGCCGCGGCGCGCGGTGAAGCTGACGTCACGCAGCACGGGCTCGGTGTCGTACGCGAAGGACACCCGGTCGAAGACCAGCGAGTCGTGCATCGTGTCGACGGTGCGGGAGCCGCGCTTCGGGAATGCCTTCGAGGGTGCGTCGAGCTCTTCCTCGGTGGGGTAGTCGAGCACCTCGAACAGGCGTTCAGCCGACGCGAACGACTGCTGGGCCGTGGTGGGCGCCTGCGAGAGCTGCTTGAGCGGCGGCAGCAGGCGCATCACCATGATCATGAAGGTGATGAGGGTGGCGCTGTCCATGCCGCCCACGGTTCCCAGCAGCACCTCGCGCGCGCCGATCCAGAGGATGAGCATCGCGACCGCGGTGCCGATGAGCTCCGTCATCGGCTGGGAGAGCACGGCAAGGCGCGTGATGCGGACCATACCCGAGGAGTATCGGCCGCTGGCGTCCATGAACCGGCGGTCCTCATAGGGCTCGCCGCGGAACGACTTCACGAGGCGCACGCCGCTCACCACTTCCTGGAGCACGCTGGTGATCTCGCCGTAGTCGCCGCGCAGGCGCCGATGTCCCTTGCGCAGCTTCCGCAGCACCGGTTGCAGCGAGAGGGTGAGCAGGGGCGCGATGACCAGCGCGACGAAGGTGAGCCGCGCAGAATAGTTGAGGAGGATGATGATGGTGCCGATGATCTGCGCGACGTTCTGCAGCGTCTTCGTCACCAGCTCGGTGATGAGCGCCTTGGTCTGCTCGGTGTCGGAGAGGACGCGCGAGATGATCTGGCCGGTCTTGGTGCGCTGGAAGTAGCCGAGGGGCAGGCGCTGGAGGTGGCGGAAGACGCTGTCGCGGAGGTCGCGGGTGACGTTCTCCTGCAGCGACGCGCCGAACTGCCCGCCGAGCCAGACGAAGACGTTCTTGAGGAGGACGATGGCGAGGATCGCCACCATCATCGTCTCCACGGAGCCAAGCCGGTCGGCGGGATCGAGGAACGCGCCGACGAGCGCGTCCTGCAGGCCGGAGATCCAGCTCGAGGTGCGCGGGATGAACGACGGCGCGCCGAACAGCGCGTTCAGGAAGGGAACGAGCAGCGTGAAGGAAAAGACGTCGAGCGCCGCGGCGATGACGTTGCAGGCGATGGTGCCCACCATGCGCCAGCCGTGCGGGCGCAGGTAGCCCAGGAGTCGGCGATACATGCGCTAGCGCCTGGGGATGAGAAGGGACACGGGCAGGATGCACTCCTCGGGCGTGACGCCACCGTGGAGAAAGGAGCCGCGATAGCGGCTCTGGTATTCACGAAGCTTGGTCGGATAGACGAAGAAACTGTCGCCGGTCGCGAGGAGGGTGTTCGCCCCGAGCCCGCGGCGTGGCAGCTTCAAGGAGTCTTCATTCTTGAACAGCAGGGCGTACTCCGGATTCTCGGCGCGAAGGTCCTCCCCGAACTTGTAACGGAGGTTCTGCGTGGCGTCACGACGGGCGAACACCGTCGCCGGCGTGTGGCAGTGGATGGAGCCGTGATCGCTCGTGACGAGCACCTTCACCTTCTTGCGCGCCGCTTCCTGGAGCACGCTGAAGAGCGCCGACCGCCGGAACCACTGCAGGGTGAGCTGGCGCAGTGCAATCTCGTCACGCGCCACCTCGTAGAGAATGGCCGACTCCGAGCGCCCGTGGGTCAGCAGGTCCACGAAGTTGAAGACGAAGGCGCTGATGCCCTCGGGGGCCACGGCGTTGGCGAGCCGACGCTCGATCTCGTCGGCGTCGTGCGACGAGGAGACCTTGTCGTACTTCACCGGGACCGGATGGCCGAGCTCCTCGAGCTGTGCCACGAGGAGGTCGCGCTCGTGGGCGTTCAGCGTCTCGTCCTCGCGCTCGCCCCACCAGTCGGGAAAGCGGGCGGCGATCTCGTTGGGAAAAAGGCCACTGAAGAGCGCATTGCGCGCGTAGGGGGTGGCCGTGGGCAGCACGCCGAAGTAGTGCGTGGTCTCGATGTCGAACAAGGTGGCGATCACCGGCTCGATGATCTTCCACTGGTCGAGCCGCAGGCAGTCGATGACGATGAACAGCGCGTTGCCGTCCTGCCGCACCACCGGCATGAGGAACTCGCCGACGATGTCGATGGAGAGCGGCGGCCGGTCGGACTCGAGGTGGGCGAGCCACTCGGGGTACGCGCGCGCCATGTACTGCGCGAAGGCGCGGCGTACCTCGGGAAAGAGGCCGCGCAGCGACTCGTGCAGCCCCTTCTCGTTCGCGGCGGTAAGGTCGAGGTCCCACTGCACGAGCTCGAGGTAACGGTCGATCCAGCCGCGCCAGTCGAGCTCGCGAAGGGACTCGAACTGCATGGCGCGAAAACGGTCCACGAAGGCGCGGCTGATGGCCTGCTGCCGGATGCGCGGCCCCTCGAGCATGCGGGCGACGAGGGCGTAGACCTGGCGCGGAGTGACCGGCTTCACGAGGTAGCCGGCGATATCCTTGCCGAGTGCTTCGGTGAGGGTGCCGTCCTCCTCGCTCTTGGTCACCATGACGATCTGGAGGGCGGAATCGATGTCGCGCAGCTCCTTGAGCGCCTCGAGGCCGCGGATGCCGGGCATCTGCTCGTCGAGCAGGACGAGGTCGAACGGGCGACGGCGCACGAGCTCCGCCGCGTCGTCGGCATTGGTGGCGGTCTGGACCTCGAACCCCTTGTCACGCAAGAAGATGCGGTGCGGCTCGAGGAGCTCCGCTTCGTCATCCACCCAGAGGACGGCCTTGGTCTGGTGCGGCATCGATTCAAACCTAGCCCCCGCCTATGGGGGCAGCAACGCACCGGCAACGTGGAAGGCTGGCCACGTGGCACGGCGACGGACACATTAGGAGCGTGCTCGCTCCCTACCTGCCGTACGCCCTCGCCACGCCGTCGTTCCCCTTCCGGCACCTCGCCGCCCTCGCCGGTCGCGCGCCGATCGGCGGCGCGAGGGAGGTAGCGCTCGGCTGCTTCATGGCGGCCCGACTCGCCGCGGAACTCGGACCGAACGGGCTGGCGCTGTCGGACGAGGCGCGTGCGGCACGAGCGGCGTCAGCGAAGAGCTGGCTCGGCACGCTCACCCTCCCGGCCTCCGTGCGTACGCCGATCGCGAAGTGCATCGAGAGCTCGGCGAAGGGGAGCCAGGCAGCCGTCGCGCGCGACCTGGTCGCGCTCGGCGCCGCGTGCGCCAGCTACCTCGATGGGGCTTCCCGCGCGGAGCTCGATGCGCTGGCCGCAGGGCTGCATGAGCGAGGCGGCGTCGCCTTGCCCACCGCTGCGAGCGAGGCCTAACTTCGGCCATGGCGCGCGGCACCGACATCTCTCCCCTTTCCCTGCTCCTGGCGCGCCTCGATGCGGTGGCTGACGGAGCACGCTCACCCGACACCGTTCCATCGGGATTCCCGAGCCTCGACAAGCTGCTCGGCGGTGGCTTGCGACGCGGGGACCTCGTCGTGCTGGGGGGCGACGTGGGGAGCGGCAAGAGCGCCCTCGCGCTGGCGCTCGCGCTGCGCGTGGCGAAGCAGGAACGCCCAACGCACTTCTATTCGGGCGAGATGACGGTGGAGCGCGTGCTGGAGCGTGCGCTCGCCATGGAAGGCCGGGCGCGGATCGACGACCTGCGACGCGGCACGATGGACGACGAGACGCGGGCAGGCGTAGGCGCGGCGGCGGTGCGCCTGCGCGACGAGCTGCCGGTGATCGAGCGCATCCCCGTCGGCGGAGTCTCGGCGATCGCGGAGGAAGTGAAGGCGGTGGGCGGCCTGCAGCTCGTGGTGGTCGACGGACTCGAAGCGCTGCTCCCTGGCGCGCGCGAGAGCGTCGAGGAGGCGGCAACCGCCGTGCGCGGATTGAAGCAGCTGGCGCTGGAGGCGAAGACCGCAGTGCTGCTCACCACTCCGCTGCCCGAGCTGAGGGCACGCGATGACCGCCGTCCCCTGCTCGATGATTTCGGCGCTGGCGGCGCGGTGAAGGAGCGTGCCGACGTGGTGCTGGGCCTCTTCCGCGAGGGGATGTACGACAGCGCGCGCGACATCGCCGGCGCGACCGAGCTGCTGGTGCGAAAGAACCGCAATGGCGGGACGGGCTACGTGGACCTGTTCTTCTACGAGCAGTGGATGCGGTTCGAGGACATGGTCGAGGGGTAACGACAACCGAAGTATCGCGTACCTGGTATTTCGTACGGGGACCGACATCCACGGTCTCGACGAGGCGGGGCCGTCCCGAATCTGCTCGCTGAGTGGGGTGTCGGCACATTGTTGGGCCAGCGGGCTGGGTCCGGATACCTCGTACGAGGTACGAAGTACTCGATCCTGTCCTTATATTTCACCCCAGGCCCCTACCTTTTTTCAGCGACGAGTCACGCATGGCTGGCCACAGTAAATGGAAGCAGATCAAGCACTACAAGGCAGCGACCGACGCGAAGCGTGGGGCGCTGTTCACGAAGCTCATCCGTGAGATCACGATGGCCGCCAAGATGGGTGGCGGTGATCCGGCGGGAAATGCG
>DASUXT010000203.1:0-9221 GCA_036377775.1 Gemmatimonadaceae bacterium
ACGATCGGCGGCACGATCGAGAACGGCTTCACGGAAGCGCGCCCGGCAATGTCCAGCCCGCGCAGTCGCGCGCTCCGGGTCCGGCTCGGAGACGGCGGCGCGCACGTCGCCGTACGGACCTTCAGGGGGCCGATCCGGTTGACCCCGCGCTGACGCGCCAACGGCGCCTCAGTACTTGCAAGTAGTCGTTATAACGATTATACTTATCACATACTAATTCACGAGGCACTCGACCGCACCTTCATTCCCCGCGCCCACAGGAGGCCGCATGCTGACAGCGCACGAGCTCCAGGATCTTGCCCGCGAACTCGACGGGGTCCCCGTCCTCAGCCTCTACGTGGACGCGCGCGTCACGGATCCGGCGATGCGCCACGCATGGCGTCCGGCGATGGCGGCCGAGCTGCGCGCCCAGCGGGAGCGGCTGACGGATGACGAGGCGCGCGCCGCGTTCGATCGCGCGGCGCAGTTCGTCGAGGATCCGATGCCGCCGCTCGACGGGGCCTGGGGCACGCCGGGCTGGGCCGCGTTCGTGACCGCCGACGGGCCGCACTACGCCGCGGCGCTTCCCGTGCGCGTGCCGACGCTCGCCGCCTGGCGCGACGGGCCGCTCGTGGCGCCCTACCTCCGCGCCCTCAAGCAGCACCGGCCGGTCATCGTGGCCGTGGTCGGGTCGCGCGCGATCCGGCTCTATCGCTACGCCCTGAACGAGCTTATCCCGCTACCCGACCTCTCGATCTCGGCGGACGAAGAGCGCGGGGCATCGTCGGTGAAGTCACCATCACCTCGCGGTAATGCGTTGCCGGCCGCGCGTGGTGCGCTCGCGACCGAGCACGCCGCACGCCGCCAGCGCGCGGAGTTCCAGCGGCTCGCCACCGCGCTCGCGCATCGCCTTGGCGAGCTGGCGGGGCACGATGGCTGGATCCTCCTCGGCGGCACTCCCATGTGGGCGCGCCTGGCGGCGGATGCGCTCCCCGCCGAGCTCGCGGATCGTGTGCTCGTGTCACCGGAGCTCGATCATGGTGACGCGGACGACGCGATCATCCGCCTGGCAAAGGATGCCGCAACGTCGCTGCGTGCCTCGCAGAGCAGCGCGATGCTCAACCAGCTGCTCGAGCGCGCGGGTGCCGGTGGACGGGCGTCGGCGGGCGTGCCGGCCACGCAACGGGCGCTCCACGCCCGCGCCGTGGACCTGTTGCTCCTGTCGCAGGCCTTCGTGGCCGAGCAGGACACGCTCGCCGAGGATGTGGTGCGGGCGGCGCTCGCGCAGTCCGCCGAGGTGGAAGTGCTCTCCGGCGCCGCGGCGACGCAGCTCGATCGCGCCGCGGGTGGCATCGCGGCGCGGCTCCGGTTCGCGCTGGACAGACCGGACGCCGTACGCGGCGATTGACGGGAGGATGACCTGCATCGAGCGTTGAGGTACACCGATCATCCAATCACCCGGGCCGTGAGACTGGCCGTGCCGACCACGCACCACGAAGTGACCCGACGCAGCTGGTCCACCGAACGGCAGGAGTCGCCGGAACGGGAGATCTACCTCCTGCTCCAGCACCTTTCCGGAGAGCTGGTGCACGAGCTGGCGATGTTGCTCAAGCCGTCGGGCGTGACACCGGAACAGTATCACGTCCTGCGCATCCTCCAGGACGCGGGTTCGGCAGGGATGCCGTCGAGCACCATCGCCGAGCAGTCACCGGCGGGCGACCCGGACGTGACTCGCATGCTCGATCGCCTGGAGGAGCGCGGCCTGGCGAAGCGCGCGCGCGACGCGGCGGACCGCCGCGTCGTGACGGCACGCATCACCGCCGATGGACGCCAGCTGCTGCGCAAGCTGGATGGCCCGGTTGCCGGCCTGCACGCGCGGCAGCTCGGCCCACTCGGTGAGCGTGGGCTCGCCGAGCTGCGGCGCCTGCTGCAGAAGGCCGTGGACGTGGGATCGGCGCTGTGACGATCCGGATCTCGCACGTTGTTCAATTCACCCCAACAGGAGATTCCTGATGACCACCATGCTCTCGCCGGAACGCCTGGCCGTTCCGCCTCCGCGTCTCGCCGACCGACAGGCCATGCACCTGATGGACGCCGACCAGAGAGTCGGCTGGATCGACGGCGACCGTGTCGGGTTTCGCGGCTTCGCCACCGACGAAGAGGCCGCGCATGCCGCGTGGGTCGCGTACCGCACGATGACGCGACGCCTCGCCCGCAGCCACGACCTTCGTCCCCTGCCAATCGGCTCCGAGCCGCTCGCCCTCCAGCGCGACGGCCACGACGAGCTCATCGTCGCCAGCAGCGGGCCCGTCGCCAGGCTGGTCCGGCCGGTGGACGACAGTCCGAGTGGCGGCGACTCGTACGGATTCGAGCTGTCAGTCCCGCAGCCAGCCGACGAGGTGCTGGTGCGCGCGATGGCCCACCTGATCTATCGCACGCTCCGCAAGTCCGGCGTACGCTGGACGGGGAGGGCAGCGCGATGACGAGACCCGGGCGAGCTACCCGTGGCGCCACGCGTGCCAGCTCGGTGCGCCCCGCCTCCACACCGCGGCTCACCCGCGCGCAGCTGAAGGAGCTCGAACGTGAGCTGCGCCGCGAGCGCGCCAGAATGGAAGCCACCCTCTCGTCGGCGAACGGGGCGACGACGCCGCTGCTGGCTCGACAGGAGGTGTTCAGGACACTCCCCGACACCGATGGCGGGCTGCCGATGATGCTCGAGGCGCGCACCCTGACGCGGCACGACACGCTGGTGGAAGCGCTCCGCCGCCTCGAGGAGGGGACGTATGGCCAGTGCCTCGGTTGCGAGGAGCCGATCCCATACGGACGGCTGGTCGTGATGCCGGAGACGACGTACTGCATCGCCTGCGGCCCGCGCGGGTGATCGCTCCGGGCATGGCCCACGCGGGTCCTTAGATTCTCCCGCATGGCATTGCTGGGCATGCAGGACGTGAGCATCGCGTTCGGAGGGCCGCCGGTGCTCGACCACGCGCGCTTCGCGATCGAGCGCGGCGAGCGCGTCTGTCTCCTCGGCCGCAACGGCGCGGGGAAGAGCACCATCATGAAGCTGCTCGACGGCTCCCTCGCGCCCGACGCGGGGGAGATCGTCCGGCAGACCGGCGTGTCCGTGACGCGCCTGGAGCAGGAAGTCCCCGACGACGTCGAAGGCTCGACCTTCGACGTCGTGTCGGCGGGCCTCGGTCCGGCAGGGGAGCTGCTGGCGCGCTACCACCAGGCGAGCCGCGTCGTCGCCACCGATCATGGCGATCGCGCGCTGCGCGAGCTGTCTCGCCTGCATCACGAGCTCGACGTCGCCGGCGCGTGGGAGATGCAGAGCCGCGTGGACACGGTGCTCCAGCACCTCGGCCTCGATCCCGACGCGGAGTTTCGTCGGTTATCGGGCGGCCGCAAGCGCCAGGCGCTGCTCGCTCGCGCGCTCGTGCGCGAGCCCGACGTCCTGCTGCTCGACGAGCCCACCAATCACCTCGACATCGAGGCGATCGAGTGGATGGAGCGCTTCCTCGTGGACCAGGGCACCACGCTCGTGTTCGTGACGCACGACCGCGCATTCCTTCGCCGGCTCGCCACGCGCATCGTGGAGCTCGACCGCGGACGGCTCGTGGACTGGGGCGCGGACTACGACACCTACCTGCGTCGCAAGGAGGACGCGCTCGCCGCCGAAGCGAAGGAGTGGGCGGAGTTCGACAAGCGGCTGGCGAAGGAAGAGGTGTGGATCCGCACAGGCATCCAGGCGCGCCGCACCCGCAACGAGGGACGCGTGCGCGCGCTCGAGGCGCTGCGCGTGGAGCGCAGCGCTCGGCGCGAGCGCACCGGCGTGGCGAAGCTGCAGGCACAGGAAGCGGAGCGCTCTGGGAAGCTCGTCGTCGAGGCGCGCGACGTGAGCTTCGCGCGCGGCGAGCGCACGATCGTGCGCGACTTCTCGACCACCATCATGCGCGGCGACCGCGTGGGGCTCATCGGCCCAAACGGATCGGGAAAGACCACGCTGCTCCGCCTGCTGCTCGGCGAGCTGCCGCCCGACTCGGGCACCATTCGGCTCGGCACCGGCCTCGAGGTGGCGTACTTCGACCAGTTGCGTGAACAGCTCGACCCGGAGCGCAGCGTCCTCGAGAATGTCGCGGACGGCGCCGACTTCATCGAGCTGCACGGCGCACGCAAGCACGTACTCGGCTACCTGCAGGATTTCCTCTTCTCCCCCGATCGCGCGCGCACGCCGGTGCGCGCCCTGTCGGGCGGCGAACGCAACCGCTTGCTGCTCGCGCGCCTGTTCACACGCTCCTTCAACCTGCTCGTGCTCGACGAGCCGACGAACGACCTCGACATCGAGACGCTCGACCTGCTGGAGGAGCTGCTGCTCGAGTATCAGGGTACGCTGCTGCTCGTGAGCCACGACCGCGACTTCCTCGACCAGGTGGTGACGAGCACGCTGGTGTTCGAGGGAAGCGGACGCGTGGCCGAGTATGCGGGGGGCTACAGCGACTGGGTGCGGCAACGTCCGGCGCCCGTCGCGCCACCGGCGCCGAAGAAGCCCGCACCACCCGCGACGCCGACAGCGTCAAGGGCAGCGAAGCCGAAGAAGCTGAGCTTCAAGGAGTCGAAGGAGCTCGCCGAGCTGCCGGATCGCATCGACGCGCTGGAGTCGGAGCGCGAGCGGCTCTACCTGGCGCTCACGGATCCGGCGCTGCTGCGCGATGGTGCGGCCGTCGCCGAAACACGGGCGAAGCTGGTGGCGCTGGAACAGGAGATCACCGAGGCGACGGAGCGATGGGAAGCGCTGGAGACCATCGCCGCGGGACAGTGAAGCGGGAGGGGCCGCGTGCGTATGCGGCCCCTCGAACGTCCTCCGGTCCGCCGGTCCCCCGGTCCTCCTGTCGTCCGGAACCGCAGCCGATCAATAGAACTGCCTGAGCTGCACCTCGCTGTTGCCCGTGCGCACGCCATAGAAGCGCACGTAGTCGCCCGAGCGCAGGTTGCCGAAGCGGTTGAGGTCCTGCTGGCTCAGTCCCGATGGAAGCGTCACGGTGATGCGGCCGATGTTTCCTTCATCTACCGTGAACCAGCCGTTCGCGCGGTCCACCTGGCGCACGTTGCCCTGGTACGTGGTCACGTTGCCCTGGTTGCCGTACACCCCGCCACCCGTGTTCGACACCGACTGCGTCACCTGGATGGTGCTCGCGTAGTAGCTGCCGTTGCCGGCGTCCTGGAGGGTCGCGACCACCTGGTCGCCGCGCTCGAGGGCGGTCACCGGGTAGTTCTGGTTCTGGTAGATCACCTGGGTGTTGTTGTCGTAGCGCACCCAGACCGTCTGGCCATTGGACTGCTGGACGCCGATCTGCTGCGAGCGGGAGTCCACGCCGGAGATGGCGCCCTGCAGCTGGTTGCCCTGTCCGCCGCCAAGCACGCTGCCAAGGATGCCGCCCAGCCCACCGGTGTTGGCACAGGCGGTCATGGTGGCGAACACCGCGGCGGCGGCGAGGTGATGGCTGAAGCGCCGAACGATTGCACTGGTCATCCTGAACTCCTCGATGGCTGCTCGGCGCGTCAGCGCGCCGGCTGTATCGAACAAGGCAACGGTGGTGCCTCGTCGCGTTACAACGGCCCGGCAATTAGTCAACATCTTTATTGACAATAGGGCTGGGCGGGGTAGCTTCCATGGAGTCCCTTCAGGAGCTCACATGGACGCCATCGCGATGGGTCGGCGCTTTCTCGAGAGCACGCGAGGGCAGGTGGTGCTGCTGCTTCGGCGCGGAGCGCGTACCGTGGAGGAGCTGGCGGAGGCGCTTGGGCTCACCGACAATGCAGTGCGGAGCCATCTGGCCGCACTGGAACGTGACGGCCTGGTGCGGCCGGACGGGGTGCGCCGAGGGACGGGGGTCGGGAAGCCCGCTACCATATATGAGCTGCACCCGGATGCGGATCCGCTGCTGTCGCGCGCGTATCCCCCGGTGCTGAAGACGATGCTCGACGTCATGCTCGAGCAGCTCCCGCCCGACCGCTCGGAGGCGATGCTGCGCGAGGTGGGGCGCCGCCTGGCGGCGGGGGTCGGCGGGCGGGCGCAGGGGTCGGCGGCGGCGCGGACCGAGGCGGCGGCGAACGTGCTCCGCTCGCTGGGCGGGGACGTGGAGGTGGTGGAGGAGGGGGACGGCCTCGTCATCCGCAGCTCCGGGTGCCCGCTCTCGGTGGCGGTGGCCCATACCCCGGAGATGTGCGCCGCAGTGGAGACGCTGGTCGCCGAGGTGTCCGGGGAGCCGGCGCATTCCTGCTGCCAGCACGGGGACCGCCCACGCTGCTGCTTTTCCGTCGGGGCGACGAGCGACACTCTGGCAGAACGCGAATAGTCTGGCGGTCTGCACGATCGCGCCTGAAGGCGCGCGCCGTCACCCTGTCCGAAGGGGCTCGGTCAGGAGAACCGAAGGCCGGAAGAGGCGAGATCATTTCCGGACAGGGTGACGGGATTCAGCAAACTCGTCCGCGTGGCTCCGGCATTGCCAATGAGAGGGGCGCTGCATTGGGCGATTTCCGCCCGATCCGGTATCAATGACGGTTCGGCGGGCACGGTGCCCTCGAGCCGAACCGGTTCCTCCTCTCGTACCTGAGCCCTCATGCGATTGCCGACGATGGCACGCTCGAAAGCCAAGACGCTCATTCCGCTGGCGGCCGCGAGCCTGATGCTCGCTGCGTGCGCCGGTGAGGCCACCGCGCCGGTGGCCCCGAAGAACTTCACGCAGGAAGCGACGTCTCCCTTCGTTCCGACCGACGCGCAGCGCGCGCTGGTCGGAGTGGTGGACGGCACCTACACCTTCAACATCGATCCGACGCAGGCGCACACGCTGCAGCTCGGCGCGAGCGGATTGTACATCCCGGCGAACGCGGTCTGCGAAGTGGGCTCGTCGAGCTACGGCATCGGCACCTGGAACGACAGCTGCGAGCCGCAGACGCGGCCGATGACGATCACCGCGGTGGTGCGCAATGCGGCGACCGATCATCCGAGCGTGGAGTTCCAGCCTGCGCTGCGCTTCAGCCCGGAGAAGCAGGTGTGGCTGTACATGTCGGTGACGGACCAGGCGACGCTCGACAACACCAAGGTGCTCTGGTACTGCAACGAGACGAGCTGCATGGACGAGTCGCAGGCGGACTCGGATCTCGTGTCGTACGTGGACACGCAGCACTACATGGTGTTCCGCCGGATCAAGCACTTCAGCGGATACGTGGTGGCGGAGTTCAGCGCCAACCCGTTGTCGCTGGACGTCTCCCTCGGCTTCTAACCGGGAGGCGACCAGACAATGACGCGCCGCTTCACGGTTCTGGCCTTGAGTGCGATCATCGCATTCGGCATCTTCGGCAACGCGCTCCGCGCGGTGAAGTTCGGCCGCCGCTCCGGGTACATCGTCGCCTCGAGCTGAGCGTACGGCAGGTCCAGCAGGCTGACAAACGGCGGTCGTCCTCCACGGGCGGCCGCCGTTGCCGTTCATGGTCGCTGGGGTTTGGGCTGGACCGGCTCAGCGTCGAGTCGCGGCGCCTCGGGCAGGGCTCCTCTCTCTTTGCCGCTCCGTGTCAGGTACCCACCTGCGGCGGGGCTCCTCTCTCTCTTACAGCTCCGTGTCGGGTACTCCGCCTCGACAGTGCTCCCTTCTCCTTACGGCTCCGTGTCGGGTATCCCGCCTCGGCAGGGCTCCTCACGGCGCATGGCTCCCGGTCGAATGAGAACGCAGATCAGCGCAGATCCTTCAACGGCGATTGTCAAAGATCTGGTACCGGGGTGAGGCTCAGTTTGAGCAGGAGCGCGAACAGATTCTCCCGCCGGTGGTTGTAGCGAAACTGCCATTCATAGAGGTACAAGGGGAACTTCAGGGGACTGACGCCGTGGTGCTTGATGAACTTCCCCTTGGCGTAGGCCCAGAAGCCTTCGAGGCCATTGATGTGCACTTTGCCGCGGGCGAAGTGCCGTCCATGATCCACCTTGAGGTGCCGATAGCCACAGAAGGCCAAGGTGTCGTAGCCGGCCCACTTGTCGGTGTAGACCAGGGTGCCGCGCTTGACCACCTTGAGCGTCTCGTGCAGCAACGTCTCGGCCGCGCAGTTGGGCACCACCGTCACCTGCACGCGGCCGTGTCGCTCGAGGATGCCGAAGACGGGCGTCTTGTGCGGGGCGCCGCGGCCCAGGTTCTTCGGGTCGCCCCGACTGCGCCTGGGACGGCGCGGGCCGAAGTAGCTCTCATCGGCTTCGACCTCGCGGACGAGGAGCGCGAACGCGGGGCTCTCCGGGCCCTCGCGGGCGAGAATGGCGCGCCGCAGCACGGTGAACGCTTTCAACGCGGTCGGATAACTGACGCCCGTCTGTACGGCGGCCTGGCTTGCCGTCACCTCCAGCTCGAACAGCTTGACCAGCCAGAGCCACGTGACCGCCGGCACGCGCACCAGGCCCGCCCACGTGCCCGTGGTGAGGTCGAACGTGTAGCGACAGCGCCGACAGCGCCAGCGGCCTTCCGCCAACACCCACGCCGTCGCGCGCAGCCCCTCCGCCGCACAGCGCGGACAGCGTGTGCGATTGCCCCAGCGCTGCTGCCTGAGCGTGCGCCGCGCGGCCGCGTCGGAGCGGATCATGGTTTGGAAATGCTGCACCCGCATGCGTTTCAGAGTAGGAAACGCCCAACTCCGGTGCCAGATCCTTTATAATCGCCCTTTCAACGGCCTGATCAACCGCAGATTCCTGCCTCGAGCAGGCCTCGGCGCACCGAGTCCGGCCCCTGCGCCCCCAACAGCTTCTTGCATGTGGTGGAACGGCCTCGGGAGGCTGCTCGGTGCGCGGGGCTTTCTTGTTCACGGAAAGGATCTGCGTTGGATCAGGCTGTTGAAGGATCTGCGCTGATCTGCGTTCTCATTCGACGGGGAGCCGTGCGCCGAGAGGAGCTCTGCCGAGGTGGGGTACCCGACACGGAACCGTAAGGAGAAGGGAGCCCTGCCGACCCGGAGCACAGGACACGGAGCGGCAAAGAGAGAGGAGCCCTGCCACGCGCACCAGGCGATGTCCCCATTTCCGGGGACGGCCCCTCGCGCCCCTCCCAGCCAGAATGAAGGAGCCCACGTCCCGCACACCTCTCCTCGAGGAGGTCCCTCATGGCTCGCCCGTTACTGTCGCGCCACGCGCTCGGCGCTCTCGTCACACTCGGCGCGCTCGGCCTGTTCACCGCCTGTCAGGCCGACGCGCCCACCGCACTCGCACC